>JAFADX010000098.1 GCA_023424475.1 Pseudomonadota bacterium | reverse complement strand
TCTTTGGCTTTTTTGGCACCGCCCACGTCGGCCGATCCCAGTAGTCAAAGAAGGTTGAGGGGGGTCGGGGGGAGAAGTTCTCTTCTCCCCCCTTTTATCCTTTCAGTGCGATGAGGTCGGCCACATTGGCTGGCGTCAGCAGGCCGACGAGACGCCCTTCCTCGTCTTCCACCGCCACCGCCGGCGCGCCCGAAAGGGCCTGCAGCGCGTCCTGCAGCGGCATCCGGCGCAGCGCGCGCGGGATCTCCCGCATCGCATCGGCCACCGGCGTCTGCGGCCCGGCCTGGCGCAGGGCGTGGATGATCCCATCGCGAGTCAGCAGCCCCAGAAGCCGGTGCCGCCCGTCCACCACCGGGAAGTCCTGTTGCGGCGTGCGCAACAGCGCCTCGGCAGCCGCGCCGACATCGGCTTCGGGCGCAAGGGCCTCGAAACGCGTTTCCATCGCATCCTCGGCGAAGAGGCCGCGGGTGGTCGCGCGCAGGTCCTCCTCCGCCGCCTCGCCCGCCGCGCCCAGCCAGACGAAAAGCGCGATGAAGATCAGCAGCGGCGACCCGAACAGGCCGAGGAAGCCGAGCAGAATCGCCACTCCCTGGCCGACCGTCGCCGCCGCCCGGGTCGCCGCCCTGTGCCCCATGCGGAAGGCGAGCAAGGCCCGCAGCACCCGCCCGCCATCCATCGGAAAGGCCGGGATCAGGTTGAACAGCAGCAGGAAGGCGTTGACCCAGAAAAGGCGGGCCAGGAACCCCGAGCCGGCGTCTTCCACCGCCATGCCCTCCGCGGCGGAGGGGATGCCGCCCAGGACCAGCGCCAGCACCAGGCAGATGACGAGGTTCACCGCCGGGCCGGCGAGCGCGATCGCGATCTCCCGCGCCGGTTCCTCGGGGATGCGTTCGAGCCGCGCGAGGCCGCCGATCGGCAGCAGCGTGATGTCCGGCGTCGCGATGCCGTAGCGCCGCGCGGCAGCGGCATGGCCGAGCTCGTGCAGGACCACGCAGGCGAAGACCGTGCAGACGAAGAGGATGGCGGCCAGCGCCTCCCCCGCCCCGCCCTGGCGCGCCTGCATGGCGCCGATCCAGGCCAGCAGCAGGAAGAAGGTGAGGTGGATGCGGATGACCGTGCCGCGCACGGTGGCGATGGGAAACGACCAGCGCATGAGACCGCCCCTACAGCAGTGAGCCGACGATGCGCCCGCCGGCCAGCGGCCGCGGCGCACCGGTGGTGCCGGGGAAGGTGATGGCGAGGCCACGCGCGACCCGCGCGGCGAGGAGCCCGAAGGCCTGCGCCTCGAGCGCATCGCCGTCCCAGCCGGCAACCTCGACCGCCCGGACCGGCTCCTCGAGCGCACCCTGCAGCGCCCGCATGATGGCGGGGTTGCGCCGCCCGCCGCCGGCCACCAGCCATTGCAGCGGAGGCTCGGGAAACAGCCGCGCCGCGGCGGCGACGCAGACCGCGCAGAAGGCGCAGAGGGTCGCCGCGCCGTCGGCGGCGGAAAGCCCGGCCGCCCCGGCCTCCTTCAGCGCCCGGTCGAAATCGAGCCTGTCGAGCGACTTGGGCGGCGGCGCCGTCAGGTAGGGATGGGCCATCAGCCGCCCCAGCACCGCGCCATCCGCCTGCCCCGCCAGCGCGAGCTTGCCCGAGGCGTCGTAGTCCTTGCCGGTGTGCTTGCGCGCCCAGTCGTCGAGCGGCCCGTTGGCCGGCCCGGTGTCGAAGGCGAGCATCTCCCCCTCCGGGCCCAGCCAGGTGACGTTGCCCACCCCGCCGAGGTTGAGGATCGCGAGAGGCTTCGGCAGCGGCGCGGCGAGCGCGCGGTGGAACACCGGCACCAGCGGCGCCCCCTGCCCGCCGGCCGCGACGTCGGCGGAACGGAAATCGTAGGCCACCGTCATCCCGGTCCGCTTCGCCAGGGAAGCGGCGTCCCCCACCTGCCAGGTGAAGGGCCGGATGTTCCGGTCCGGCACCGGCGGCCGGTGCAGGATGGTCTGCCCGTGGAAGCCGATCAGGTCGGCCTCGAGGCCCAGCGCCTCCACCGCCTCGGCATGGCGGTCCGTCAGGCGCTTCACCGCTTCCAGCAGGTCCGGATCGTCCCCCGGGAGCGTGTCGGCCCGATCGAAAAGACCGCGCAGCAGCCGGCGCAGCCCGGGGTCGTAGGGCAGGGTCAGCCGCGGCCCGAGGCGGCCGATGACCTCCCCGTCCGTCTCCAGGTAGGCGGCATCCACCCCGTCCAGCGAGGTCCCGCTCATCAGCCCGATGGTTCTCAGCATGCGTTCGACGTGCTAGCGCATTTTCGAACGGACGGCACCGGCCGCACCCCGCAGACCAGCCAATCCGGCCGATTGTCGTTGGATGGCCGGGCGGGAATGCGGGGCGGTGCCGCTGCCGTCCGGCCCGAAAATGCGCCGGCCCCCAGCCCTTCCGGCGGAAGTCCCCGCAGCCCCAGGACGAAACGATGAGCGGCCCGAACAGCGAATTCCTCAAGATCGCCAAGGAGCGCGGCTACATCCACCAGACCTCCGACGAGGCCGAGCTGGATGCCGCGCTGATGAAGGGCGGGCTCGTCGCCTATATCGGCTACGACTGCACGGCCGACAGCCTGCATGTCGGCCACCTGATGCCGACCATGCTGCTGCGCCTGCTGCAGAAGACCGGCGGCCGGCCGATCGCGCTGATCGGCGGCGGCACCACCAAGGTCGGCGACCCTTCCGGCAAGGACGAGGCACGCCAGCTGCTGACCGAGGAGGCGATCGAATCCAACAAGGCCGGCATCCGCCGCACCTTCGATGCGCTGCTCGACTTCGGCGCCGGCGCGATGATGCTCGACAACGCGGAATGGCTGGACGAGCTGCGCTACATCCCCTTCCTGCGCGACGTGGGCCGCCACTTCAGTGTCAACCGCATGCTGACCATGGACAGCGTGAAGCTGCGCCTCGAGCGGGAGCATTCGCTCTCCTTCCTCGAATTCAACTACATGCTGCTGCAGTCCTACGACTTCCTGGAGTTGCATCGCCGCCACGGGGCGGTGCTGCAGATGGGCGGCTCGGATCAGTGGGGCAACATCGTCATGGGCGCGGAACTCATTCGCCGCATGGCGGGCGGGCATGCGCATGTCCTGACCACGCCGCTGCTGACCACGGCGTCGGGCGCCAAGATGGGCAAGACGGCGGCGGGCGCGGTGTGGCTGAACCCCGATCGCCTGTCCCCCTATGACTACTGGCAGTTCTGGCGGAACACCGAGGATGCCGACGTGGGCCGCTTCCTCGCCCTCTTCACCGAACTGCCGATGGAGGAGGTCCGCCGCCTCGGCGCGCTGCGGGGCGCGGAGGTGAACGAGGCGAAGAAGGTGCTCGCCACCGAGGCGACGGCCCTGCTGCACGGCCGCCAGGCGGCAGAGGCTGCGGCCGGGACCGCCCGCAAGGCCTTCGAGGAAGGTGCGGCGGCCGAGACCCTGCCCGCCATCACCTCGACCCTGCCCTCGCCCTTCATCGACCTGGTGGTTCAGGCGGGGCTGGCGGGCTCGAAGGGCGAGGCGCGCCGCCTGATCGCGCAGAACGGCCTGCGGCTGAACGACGCCGTGGTGATGGACGCGACGCTGAGCGTGACGCCGGCCGACCTGCGCGACGGCGCGGCGAAGCTCTCGGCGGGGCGCAAGCGTCACGTCCTGGTCCGGGCAGGCTGACCGGACGCCGCCTCAGGGGGCCGTATCGAGCGCGGCCCGCCGGCGCGCCTGCTGCGCGGGACCGAGTTCGGCGAGCGCGTCCGCGCGGCGCGCGTCGTAGAAGCGCGCAATCGGCTCCATGCCGCTGATCAGCTGCGAGATGCCCGGGCTGATGGTGGGGTCCGAACGGCACTGGGGCGTCGGATGCGGCCGGTCCGCCAGGCTGATGCGGCCCTGGGCCGGCCGGAGCACCAGCACGCGCGTGACGCAGCGCAGGTTCCGCTCCGCGATGATCACCTCCGGCAGCCAGGCGACGATCCCGTATTGCACGAAATGGCTGGACAGCACGCCGCCCGAGCCTTCCTCAGAAACGACGACATGCGCCGCCGCCTCGAAGCACATCTGCATGTCCCGTGCGCAGGAGATGCTGGACCGGTTCACCGGGTGCCCGGCCTGTCCTCCGGGCAGGCTCCAGGTCCCGGCGGCGACCACCATCCGTGGGCTCGCCGTCAGCAGCAGGGAGCCCGCGGTGATGCGCGTCTCGGTGAGCATCTCCGCCGCGCGGCGCAGCCTTTCCCCCTGGGCGTAGGTCAGCGCGCCGGTCGGCGGCTCCCCGATGCGGCGCTGGTAGGCCCGGACAGCCTCGCGATAGTCCCGCTCGCGCATGGGGCGGATGTCGCCCGGCACATAGCCGAGCTGGCGGAGATCGCGCTCGGCCTCCTCGCGCGGCGGGCCGAGGGCCTCGTCCGACACGGAGGGCTGCGGCGGCGCGAGGCGCGCCGGGCTTGCCTGAGCCGGCGGTGCGGGGTCGGTGGCAGGGGAGGCCGGGGTCATGGGTACCGCCCGGGTGGCAGGGCGCAGCGTCTCCGCCGCGGTGGCAGGGGGACGGTCGCCAAGGGCTGGCGCAACCGCGGCCGTCACGGCTCGGGAAGGTTCGGCCGCTGGGATCGCCGACGGAGGAGGGGACGGTCCGGCCTCCCCGGGTTGCTGCGGCACCGCCTGGGCCACGATCGACCGGGCAGGCTCGACGGGCGCCGCAGCCTTGGCAGGCGGCGTCGCCGCTTCGGCCCGCGCAGGCCCGGCCGGAGACCGGGGCAGAACCGACGGCGCGCGAGCCTCGCTCGCGAACGATGCCGGGCCATCGACGAGATCGAGCACGATCCGGTCGCCGAGGCGGAAATGCCTGAGGATCGTTCCGGGCGTCACCTCGATGACGACGGCGCCTTCCTCCTCGCGGATCGCGCCCAGGTTCCGGGTCCGGCTGCGTGCGGCCGCGCCCAGGCGGAGCTGGGCCGGTTCGGGAAACCGCAGGAGGATCTGCGTGCCGTCCCGCTCCACGCGGTAGTCCATCGGGCGCGGGCAATCGAAGACGAGCCGTCCGTGACCCGGATGGCTGCCCACGCGCAGGCCGACCACCGGCACCTGCGCCCGCGCGGATGCCGCGACGGCAAGGGACAAGGCGACGGCGCGCAGCAGCGCCCCCAGGCCACGCCGCAGCCGGACATTCCCGCGCCGGGCTCGTCCCGCAGGGCCCAGGCCTCTGAGCGTGCAGTTCGCCATCGAACCCACTTCGCTGGAATCGGTTGCGGGAATGCGATCTTAGCATTCCGCGGGCCCCGCTCCCGTTCCCCCTACATCTTGTCGTCCGGCGCGGGTGCAGGCGGCACCGGGGATCGCGGCGGCGCGCCCCGGAACGGCCAGCGGGCCTTCATCCGGGCGGGAGGCACGCCGGTGGCACATGCGGCTGCCGTTGCGCATGAGGCACGCACGGAACGCCTGCCCCCGGGCAGGCCCGCCGGCTCAGTGCCGCGA
>JAFADX010000083.1 GCA_023424475.1 Pseudomonadota bacterium | reverse complement strand
CACGCCGCATCATCGAGCCAGTACTCTGCCGCCATCGCTCCGCTCCAAGCCGCGATACTCGGCTTGAATCAGAAACTCGAACCCGATTCCTAGCCCCCTAATTAGGTTTCGACCCTAGAGCAGATCCCGATCAGGTGGAATCACCTGATCGGGATCTGCTCTAGCTGAGCTTCTCGATATTGCCCGGCTTCCATGACTTGTCGAAGAAAGCCGTTGTGGGGCTGTAGAGGCGAAGTCCACCGACGTAGCCCTTGCCGGGAACCGTTCTGATCCAATTCGAGTTGCCGTCCCTCGGGGCTTCAGGACCAAAGTATATATCTGCGGAGCCGTCGGCGTTGAGTTTGAGGTTGGTATTGGATGCAATCGACGGAAACGGCTGGCCATTGTCCAGCAGCGAACGGGTCTCGCTATCGTACAGAACATACGACCAGTAGTTCGCCGCGGGAACATTGGCCGGAATATGAACGCGGTATGATTTGCCTCCATCCAGGTAGTCCCCATCGGCATCCGTCAGACCATCTATGTACTGCGATCCCCTGCCCGGCATGGCGACCACCATGGCCGGGCTGGTGCCATAGGCATCCTGGAAGAAGTGAATGCGCGCATCCCAGTCGAGATAGGTAGGGTTCGCGGCAGAGGGACCTTCAAAGGATGCGTTGTCCACGGCGAACATGCGTTGCCACACGCGGTCCGGATAGATCCTCGTCTCAGGCGCCTGCTGCGGTGTGCGAAGCGCGAGTGATCGAGCGGTGTCGGACGCGACCTGCGCTGCACGGTTCAGCATGGTCCTGGCGTTCGCATCGGGGTTGAAGCGCTGCCCTTTGGCCACTCCGATTCCGGCGGCAAGGCCCCGCATTCCAAAATCCGCCTGCTCGGCAGGTTCGGCTTCGAGAAACTTCGACAGATTTTCGAAGAAGGTGATGTCCGTCGGAAACAGCATATTCATCGGGACACCCGAAGCGTTCGGAAAACGCATCGGCGGCGGATTCTCCTGGCGCGCGAGCGGGTAGATGCGGGTCCTCTCGATGAGAGCGACACCCGGCGCCGTGCTGCCATTGTCGAGAAATGCACGCCAGAACACGAACACCCCGAAGGTCGGTGACCTGAATGCATAATAGCCTTGCGGGTGGTCGCCTTGATGGTCTGGCGGCAGCAGCAGGAACTTGCCACCGGCTCCTCGGTCGGGTCCGGCCGCACCGACGTCGGTGATGGGACGATGCCACATGTCGTCCATCAGGCCTTGCATCTGTGGTGGTGCCTCCACCACCGTCGGGCCATCGCGCTTGAGGTCAAGCCAGGCAAAAGCATAGATAACGTCGGGATTCGGCGTGAGAATGACCGTCTTTGCATTGATGCGGTCCTTCCATACCACCATGATATTCGAGCCGGAGCCGAATTGCCTCTCCTGTGCTTCACGCATCGAGTAAAGACTCATCGCAGGCATCGCCCAGTAATAAGTCTGCACGGCCTGCTGAAAGCGGAGATCGTTTATCAGTCGCGCGGAGGTTTCTGCGCTCGGAAAGCCTTGTCTGAACTCGAGCCTTGCGGGATTTTCGCTGAGCTGCCGGCCACCGGGTGCCGGCGCCTGCGCCGCGTTTTGCGCCAGAGCCGATCCGGTCGTCGCGGCGACGAGGGTGGCCGTGCCGCCCAGCAGGCTTCGGCGATGGATGCGGTCGGACTGGGTCTTGGACATGGCGACTCCCTTGGCTCGATTCCCACGGTGGTGACACCTTCACGATCAGCGCTGGATTGAGGTCTTTCCGCGCCGCCCCTCAGAGGCTGTTCCATCGATGGCGGGCACCCGCATCCGGCCGCCGCAGGGGGATGGGCATGGCGATCGACCGGCACCGACGGTCGTCGGAATGCACGCGATGGCGTCCTTGCATCAGTGTTCACGGCCTCGCTTTGCGCCTGCATGGCTGTCGATCGGCGACATGGCATGCCGCAATACGGCTTCAAGGTCATCACCGATCAGACCAAGTCCGGCATCCGCCCTTTCGAGGAGACCATAGGTCAGCTTGATTGTTGGTTTGAAGGGCCGCACCACCACGCCATCCGGCACGCGTCCGGTAGGAAGGGGATGCATCACGGCACAGCAGAGCCCCGCGCCGACATATCCGGCCGCCATGAGCGACGTGTCCACCGCGAACCGCCTCCGATAGGACGCGCCCGCGGTGACGAATGCCTCGTCAACCCAGTTCTGCAGCACCGCGCCCTCCGGCAGCACCGCAAGGTCGCAGCCATCGAGCAGGTCAGGCGTGATGACCCGCCGACGGGCAAGCTCATGCCGAGCGGGCAGGAAGCACACCGCATTCGTCCGTCCGATGGCGCGCACGCGCAGCCCTGATGCGTCGACCGGAAGCACCGAAAGGCCGAAATCAGCCTGCCCCGACGCGAGATCCCGCAATACATCGGGCCGGAACCGCAGCGCGACCTGCAACTCCATGTCGGGCTGGCGTTGTGCGAAGGCGTTCATCGCATCCTGCAGCACGCCCAGGGCCAGGTTGGGCACGGCCACGATCCGCACCGTGGCGCGCTGACCGTTCCGGAGCGCGAGAGCAAGCTGCCTCATGCGCTCGGCTTCCGTGACCATGGCCGCCGCACGATCCAGGAACAGCGCGGCCCGCTGTGCCGGCACGAGACGGCGACGCTCGCGCGTGAAGAGCTCGAAGCCGATCTCGGCTTCGAGCTGCCCCAGCAGGCGAGAGAGTGCCGGCTGGCTCGTCGCCATTCGCCGGGCCGCCGCGGTGACGGAGCCCGCATCGCGTACCGCCACCGCGGCGCGAAGCAGCCTGAGATCGAACCTTGGCGCTGCGGACATATATCAGATCCCGCATCAACTCATATGAACATATCAGCTACCGGCATGATGGCCAGGGGCGGCATGGTCTCCGCGAAGAGGAGCCCCATCCATGGATTCCGAATGGGACCACATCGTCGTCGGCGCCGGTTCCGCGGGTTGCGTGGTCGCTGCCCGCCTTGCGGAGGCAGGCAGGAGCGTGCTGCTGCTGGAAGCAGGCGGCAGCGACGACCGGCGATGGATCCGCATCCCCCTCGGCGTCGGCAAGCTCCTGACCGACGAGAGCGTCGCCTGGCGCTTCGCCACGGAGGCGGATCCCGGTGATGCCGGCCGCCGCATGGTCTGGCCGCGGGGCAAGGTCCTCGGCGGGTCCAGCTCCGTCAACGGCATGATCTGGGTGCGCGGTGACCGCCGGCGCTGGGACGAATGGGGCGCCGAATGCCCGGGCTGGGGGTGGGATGCGATCGGCCCGGTCATGCGGTCCGTGGAACGCACCGAGATCGGCGACCCCGCGCTGCGCGGACGCGATGGGCCGGTCACGATCGAGCCGATGGTGGGCGACGACCCCCTCACCGATGCCTACATCGCCGCCTGCACTGCCGAAGGGATTCCCGCCAACCCCGACTACAACGGCGCCAGCAGCGAAGGGGTGGGCCGGCTGCAGGCCAATATCCGGCGCGGCTCACGCCACAGCATGGCGCAGGCGTATCTCCATCCGGCGCTCGCGCGGCATCCGGGCCTCAAGGTCGAGACCGGGGCCTTCGCACAGCGCGTAATCTTCGAAGGCCGCCGCGCGGTCGGTGTCCGCTACCTGCGCGCGGGCCAGCCACAGACCGCGCGGGCACGCTTTGGCGTCGTGCTGTCGGCGGGATCCATCCAATCTCCGCAGTTGCTCGAACTCTCGGGCGTCGGCCAGGCGGAGCGGTTGCGCGCGCTGGGTGTGCCTGTCGTCCACGACCTGCCCGGGGTCGGCGAGAACCTCTCGGATCACTTCCACATCCGCGTCACCTGGCGCAGCCGCGGCGTGCTGACGGTGAACGACCTCGTCAACCGCCCCTGGCTGCATGGGCCGACGCAGATGCTGCTCTGGCAGCTCTTGGGCAAGGGCCTGCTGCGTGGCGTCTCGGCCACCGCCCATGCCTTGGCGCGCACCGCGCCCGGCAGCACGCGGCCCGACATGAAGCTGCAGCTTCACAAGATCAGCGCCGCGGACCGGACGGGCTACGGCAAGGATACAGGCCTCGACCCCTTCAGCGGCGTGTCGATCGGCTTCTTCCAACTCTATCCGGAGAGCCGCGGCAGCGTTCATGTCGTAGCGCCCGAGATGGCGGTGCCGCCTGCCATCCGGCCGAACTACCTTGATCACGAGGAGGATCGCGCTGCAGCGATCCGCGGCCTGCGGCTGGCGCGCTCGATCGGCAGCCAGCCCGCGCTTCGCCCTTTCCTCATCGAGGAAACGCGCCCAGGCCGCGTGGTTCAGAGTGGCGACGAACTGCTCGACTATGCGCGCCGCGTCGGACAGACGAGCTATCACCCGGTCGGCACCTGCAGAATGGGCTCGGGCCCGGAGGCCGTCGTGGACACGCAATGCCGCGTCCATGGGGTGGATGGCCTGCGTGTCATCGACGCCGCCGTGATGCCGTTCCTCGTTTCGTCCAACACCAATGCACCGACGGTCGCGGTCGCGGAACGCGCGGCCGCGCTGATCCTGGCCGAGCGCAACCAACCGCCGATCGCGATGAGTGCCGCGACCGAGGCGGCGGACTGACGGCGCCCATCGGGCGCCAAGACCTGACGGAAGCGAATCCAGGGAGAGAAGAACGCCATGATCCGATTGCTCGCCACGCTGCTGGCGCTGTTCGCCGCCGGTGCCGCCACCGCGCAGGAAAGGCCCGCAGGCTACCCGGCGCGGCCGGTGCGCATGATCTATCCCTCGACACCGGGCGGCCAGGGCGACCTGGCCACGCGCTTCATCTCGGAGCGGCTGTCGGCCCGCCTCGGCAAGCCGGTGGTGGTCGAGAACCGGCCCGGCGCCAATGGGGCGATCGCGCTCGAAAGCCTCATGCGGGCCGAACCCGACGGCCTGACGATGGCCTATGTCCCGGCTGGCTTTGGGGTCACCAATCCTGCGCTGCAGACCAACCTGCCCTTCGACGTCCTGCGCGACTTCCGCCCCGTGCTGCGGGTCGGCATCGCGCCGCAATGCCTGTTCGTGCGCAACGGCCTGCAGGCTCGGAGCCTGCAGGAGTTCGTCGAGCTCGCCCGGCGCGACCCGGGGCGCCTGACCTATGCGAGCTTCGGCATCGGCAGCACCAGCCACCTGCAGATGGAACTGCTCAAGAATCTCGCGCACATCGATCTTCTGCACGTGCCGTTCCGTGGCTCGATGCCGGGCATGCAGGAGCTGGTCGCGGGCCGCGTCGATGCTTTCATCATCGATATCACGCCCGCCCGCCCCTTCATGGAATCGGGCCGGATCCGCTGCCTGGCCATGACCGGCACCGGGCGGTCGCCGGATGCCCCCGACGTCCCGACCTTCGCGGAGCAGGGCTATCCGCTGACCATGGTGGGCTGGCACGCCGTCTTCGTGCCCGCCGCGACACCAACGCCGATCGTCGAGTATCTGGCGGCGGAGCTGCGGCAGATCGTCACCTCGGACGAGGCGAAGGCGGCGTTCGCGCGGCTTGGCCTGCAGCCGGTCTCCGACGGGCCCGAGGAGACCGCGCGGATCCATCGATCGGACCTGAACCGCTGGCGGGACGTGATCCGCGCCGCCGGCATCAAGCCGGAGTGAGCGGGGCGCGGAACGCGCCCGGCGTTCCGCGTCGGCGCACTTCACTTTCCTGAGGAGACAGGCCTTGCAGGCAATAGCCGAATTACCCCCGCATCGCGCCGACCTTCGGTATTCCGTCGGCGGGCGCGCGATCGCCGCCGAACTTCGTCGCTGCGGCGTCGATGCAGCCACGACGGTGCCCGACTTCGTGCAACTCTCGCTCGATGCCTGCCTGCGCGAGCCCGGCAGCGGCATCGCGCTGACGACTTGCGCCAATGAGAACCAGGCCGTGTGCGCTGCCGCCGGCCTCTACTTCGGCGGCCGGCACCCTGTCGTCATCATGCAGAATCAGGGCCTGCACAACTGCATCAACTCGCTTCGCACCATCGGGCTCGATGGGCGCGTGCCGCTGCTCCTGCTGGTCGGCCAGTTCGGGCGGGAATTCGCGAATCTCGGCCAGGATCCGCGACGATCGGAGCGCCGCATGGTGCGGCTGCTCGAGCCGGTGCTCGACGCCATGGAGATACCGGGCTTCCGGCTCGAGGGCCCGGCGGACGTCGGCAATATTGCGCGCGCCTGGGAGACCGCGTGGCAGGATCTGCGCGCCACGGTTCTGATCGTCGGCCACTATACGCTTTGGGATTGAGGGGACGACCATGCCTGTAACGGCCATCGATGCATGCAAGGCAGTGAACGATGTTCGTGGCGACAGCATCGTCGTCGCGACCATGGGTGCGCTCAACGCATTGGATTCGCTCGGCGGCGGGTATCCGCTGACGCTCGGCTGCGTGCCTCTCATGGGTGGTAGCGGCGCACTCGGCCTCGGCCTTGCCCTTGCGCGACCTGAGCGGAAGGTGATCGTCCTGGATGGCGATTCCAGCCTGTTGATGGAACTGGGCGTGCTGGCAACGATCGGCGATGCCGCGCCCGCCAACCACATCCATGTGGTCTTCGCCAACGGCGTGCAGTTCGGCGGCCATTCCAACACGCCGATCCCCGGCCGGGGTGGCGTGGATTTCGCGGCAGTCGCGAAAGCCGCGGGATTTCGGCACGCACGGCGCGCGGAGACGCTGGATGAGTTCACGGCCTTGCTGGCCGAGGCCATGTCCGCGCCGGGTCCGTTCTTCTGCGAGCTTGCGGTGAAGCCGCCGGCGGCACAGCTCTCCGCGCGCCAGCCGCAGCCGGAGATCTCCGGCGCGCGCTTTCCGCGGCTGGGAAACGAAGGGCGCCGCATCCGGGAAACCCTTGGTGCGGATGATCGGGCCGCATGACCATGACCACCTACGTCCATCACCGGATCGCCTGCGGGCCGCGACGCTGGAAGGCGGTCGCGGATCACCTGGTGCACGGCGCGGAGGCCCTGGCCGGTGCCGGAGGGGCGCTCTATGGGCTGTGGCGCAGTCAGATCGGCAGGCCGCGCGATGAGGTCACGGCCGTCACGTCCTGGCAGGAGCCCATCGAGGCTGCCGATGCGGAAGCGCGGCTGAAGAGCCTCGGGGCAGGATTCGAAGCGGTTTCCAGCCGGACGATGATGCCGACGCTACGCCCTTCGGAGGCGTCGCCACCGACACGCCAGGGCAACTACGCGTTTCGCTGGTTCGTCACGCCGGAAAAGCACTGGGACGAATTCCTGGACCTCTGCGCCGGCGCCTGGCCGGGCTTCGAGGCCGCATACGATTCGCAGGTCATCGGGCTCTGGCGCTGCAGCGCGGACCAGGTCGCGGGTGATCCGGCCTTCCCCATGCCTGCCGTCGGCAAGTCCGACGTGGTGAGCCTGATGCTGAGCCGTCGGCCGGATCTTGCCATGTGGGAGCGGTCAAAGGTGCCGCAGGGTGCGAAGGAAACGGCGGTACGGGATGCGCTCAGCAGGCGGTACGATCTTTGCGACTGGACGGCCGTCTACACCACGACTCTGCTGACTGCGACGGACCGGGTCGATATGGCGCGGTGGACCTGACGCGGCGGACACCTCTCGATCCGCCACCCTCCACCCGGAGGGTCGGGGTGCCCGGTTCCTGCCGTTGGCGGGTCGATTGGCCCCAACGGTTGCCCTGCCGGGCGACCGGTGTCGCTTGCCAGCCCGGGCCTGATGAAAGCGTGCGACGGCCCCACCGCACGGTCCGGGCATCGTCGTGGAAGCACCACCGCCCGCTCCGCTGAGCGAATGGTGCAAGACCCTTCGGGCGATGCACGCTCCTACATTCGGTAGCCGGGCTTCCTGTAGAGCCTGTAGAGGCTGGCGGGGTTCGCCCGGATATCGGGAACATAGACGTCCTCCTTCCAGCGATCGGCGGCGACCTAGGCTATCGAGACGGAAACGGAGTCCGCTCCGGAGCCGAAGATCTCCGTCACGTCGCGCGTGATGGCCTCGGCCAGCCGCCGCTTCTGGTCCTCGGTCTTCCCGGGCCAAGCCTTGACGATCACATGAGGCATGGTCGCGCTCTCCATCCGGTAGGGTTGCCCCGGCGTCAGGCATGCAGGCGCTCGACCGGCCATCGGGGCCGCTGGCCGGTCCGGCCTCGGGAAGGCGCGCCGTTGTCGGCCTGGAAGGCCCGACCCGTCAGCCCCGTGCGGTTGCCGGTGTGCCGGCGAGGTAGTCGGCGTCCGCCACCTTCTCCATCCAGTCGACGGGGGAGCCGTTGAGGCGTTCCTGGATGGCGATGTGGCTCATCGCCGTGGTGGCGGTGGCGCCGTGCCAGTGCTTCTCGCCGGGCGGGAACCACACGACGTCGCCGGGGCGGATGGTCTCGACCGGCCCGCCCACGCGCTGCACCCAGCCGCATCCGGCGGTGACGATCAGGGTCTGGCCGAGCGGATGCGTGTGCCACGCGGTCCGCGCGCCGGGCTCGAAGGTGGCGAGCGCCATGCCCACCCGGGCGGGTTCCGGCGGCGTGTGCAGCGGGTCGAGCCGCACCGTGCCCGTGAACCAGTCGCCAGGGCCCTTGCCTGACGGCTGCGATCCCGCGCGCTTGATGTCCATTGCCATTCTCCCGTGTGCCGATGAGCGGCCCGGCCCCTGCGCGAAGCCGGAGCGGCCGGGTGGAAGATAGGGGCCCTGGCGGCGCCGAATTAGCCGGTAGAACTGGCAAGAGCCTATTGGGGCATCTTCACCTGTCCGGATGAACTCATCCGGACAGGATCTGCTCTAATTGAGGCCTTCGGTGAGCATGGTTCGCTGGATGATATCGATCGGCAGCACCGTCATTGCGCGACGCGGGATGGATGTTCCCGGCGCGACGGTTCCGGGTATCGGCGTATCGAAATACTGCCGGTGCAGGAGGTTGCTCACGATGCCCACCAGGCGGCCATCCTCGGTGACGACCGGCGCACCGGAGAAGCCCCGCGCTGCCGGCAACTCGGCGACGACGACGTCATTGATGCCCGGGATCCCCGCCATGGACGACGATACCGGCACGACGTTCCCGACGCCCGTGAAGACATTGCCGGCGTTGGAGCCGGCCATTGCCAGCCTGGTATGCGCCGAAGGCCGCGCCGAGACCGATGGCCTTTCGATATTCGGCGCCTGGACGTGCAGCAGGGCAAAGTTCTGGCTGACGGCGAACCGCATCTCGCTGACGGGAAGGACCGTCGTTCCCTGGCGAACCTGCAATCTGTGCCCAACCCAGTTTTCGACTGCGGATGCGCTCGCCAGCAGGCGCCCGGGTCCGTACGCCGTCGCCGAACCGAGCCTCGCGCCGCTTTCGGCCTCAACGGCCCAGAGCATTTCGCCGGCGCGGCCCATGGCCGCGACGTCCTGGGCGCTGGAAGGCTGTTCCGGCGCCGTTGCGCATCCGGACAGCGCCGGAAGCGCCGCCACGACAATCGCTGTCCACTTCATGTCAGCCGTTCCTTTCAGGTCCAGCACATGCGTCCCGATCAGTGTCGACAGTGGAACGTGATCACGTTTAATGGTTGAGAACGACTTATGTAATTCAATTTTATTTTAATGGCCTTCGGCAGCCTCCGCGCTGCGCTGCGTGGGCGCCCTTTTCGAAGCGTCGGCATGTGACCCGGGCCGCGATGGGCTCATGTCCAGAGGTCCGGCCGGCCCGCTTGGCATCGGATGCCGCGAGCCTGCGTGCGGTGTGCCCCATCACGCCCCCGGCCGTCACAGAGATGTGTTCTCGATGCAGCGCGCTTCGCGAATTCTTTGCGTGCACACCAATTGCGTGCCCCGCCGAATCGACTTCACGCTGACATGTTCCGTGCTGCCGGGAGTGCGCTGCAAGAATGTCGGAGAAAATCGATCAGAACGCCTTGGCTGCCGCTGTTGATGGTGTTCCGAATTTCCGTGGGCTTGGCATCATTGTCATCACCGGCGAACGCGCAATTCTGGTTCGGGAGCCCTTGGTCTGTACCGCATCGGCGAATTTCATTGTCGTCGAATTGATCGGCGACGCCAAGCCGCCGATCGAACCGCACGGCCGGGGCATCGTCACGGAAGGCGCATTGGCCGCCGTCAACTGCACGGCTGCCGTCGTGGCCGGCCTCGTGACGTTCGGTTCGGCCGGCGCCAGCCCCTTTACGGGAGGAAGCAGCCTCTTCGTCACGGGTGCGGCTTATGCTGCCACGGTCGCAACGGGCATGAGCTGCGGCGTCGCCGTGATGCGGACCTACAACGAGGTCATGGATCCCGAGGCGAACGTCAAGCTCGACAATCAGGCCTGGTACCAACGTTCGATGATGGTGGTCGACGGAGTCTCGCTCGTCGGCGTCGGAATTTCCGCCGCGGCCGCCGCACGGGTCCTGAAGCTTCTGGGGCGCTCGGGCGTCACGCTGCGCAGTGCGGTGGGTGGCACCGTCGGCCGCCAGGGCCGGGCCCGACTGGCGCAGGAAGCGGCGAAGGCGAAGTTGCCCGGGCTTTCGAACAAGTCGCTGAAGGCCATGCAGGCGAGCGGAGAACTTCCCAAACGTCTCACCAGCACCGAAATCTCGACCGCCGCGGTCCGGCAGCTTCGGGATGCACTTGCGGCGGGCCTCAGCTTCGGTGCCAGTGCCGGAGACGGCAACATCAAGTCGGCTGTCGTGTACCTGCTCGAAGTGCAGTAGCCGATACAGGTTCGTGCAATGGCCCGGTTCCGCCTGCCCCTGGCGTATGTCCTGCTCATCGTTGCGCTGGCATTGCCCCTTCGCGGTGTCGCGGATCTCGTGCGGGTGCCCGGGCATGTCAGCACCATCGGCGTTGCGGTCCTGGCGCCCGTCCTTGCGCTCGCGGTTGTCCTTGCCGGCCGCGGCAACGGGGCGAGGTCCTGGCCCTGGGGCGTTGCGCTCGCCCTGGCCAATCTCGTCAACCTGAGGATGGCGGAGGTATCGGTCGCCGCGTCCGCCGCGTTCATCATGGTCGGTGCGGCGGCTGCCATCGCCGCTCACCGGCTGCTTTCGCTACCTGCCCCCGTTGCCGCCGACCGTCGGGACTAGAGCATGTTCCGATCTGTCGGAACCGGCACCGGCCCGCACCCCCACCCGGCCACCCAACGACAGTATCCTGGATGGGTGGC
>JAFADX010000071.1 GCA_023424475.1 Pseudomonadota bacterium | reverse complement strand
GTGCGAGCACCGCGCCCGCCGTAAGGCCCGGCGGGCGCAGGGCCTCGTCCCGCCAGGCGAGTGGCGCCGGGGCGACGCGGCGCGCGCGGCCCTCCGTCAGGTCGAGAACCGGCACGCCCCCGGGCTCGGGCTCGACCCAGCCGGCCCGTGCGCCGATCGCCGAGAGGAAGCCGAGCGCCGCATGGTCGGCTCCGGTCAACACATGCAGACCGCTCCCGATGCCCTCCGGCAAGCCACGGCAGCGGCCGCCGGCGGTGGGTGCGGCATCGTGCAGGGTGACGGCGCGGCCTGCGCGCGCGAGGGCCAGCGCGGCGACGAGCCCGGCGATACCGGCACCGACGACATGGACCGCCCCGCTCATCGGCGCGGGCCCGGTCGCGCGAAGGCCACCATGGCCAGTGGCATGCCGTCAGCCGGCCAGGGCGCCGTCGATCTCCGCCACCCGGCCGGCCGCACGGGGCAGCAGGCGGCGCAGGTAGAAATCGGCGACCGGGCCGTAGGTCGCGGCGTCCTCGGCCGCGGCGCGGGCCAGCATCCACCCGCCGAGCACCCAGCCCGCCGCTTCCAGATAGGCGGCGGCGACCGACTGGCCGGCATCGGCGTCGCGCGCCTGGGCGGCGAGGACCGTCGCGGTCGCCGCCTCCAGCGCCTCGGCGGCGGCGCGCAGGCGGGCATCCGGGATGCGCTTCACCTCGGCGAGCAGCGCGCGCATCTCGGCGCCATCGTCCCTGGCGACCTTGCGCACCAGCAGGTCGATCGCCTGGATGCCGTTGGTGCCCTCGTAAATCGGGGCGATGCGGGCGTCGCGCAGGATGCGCGCGGCGCCGGTCTCCTCGATGAAGCCCATGCCGCCATGCACCTGCACGCCGGTCGAGGCCGTCTCGACCCCGCGATCGGTGCACCAGGCCTTGAGGATCGGCGTCAGCAGCGCCTGGCGCGCCAGGGCGCCGGCATCGCCCGTCAGCGCATGGCGGTCGACGCAGATCGCGGTCTCCAGTGCCAGCAGCCGGCCGGCGAGGGTGACGGCGCGCATCTCCATCAGCATGCGCGCGACGTCGGGATGCTCGGCGATGACGCGGCCGGACTGCACGCGCCCGGCGGCATAGGACTCGGCGCGGCGCAGCGCCTCCGCGCCATGCGCGACGCCCTGCGTGCCGACGCCGAGGCGCGCATTGTTCATCATGGCGAACATGGCGTGCAGGCCGCGATTGGGCTCGCCGACCATCTCCGCTTCCGCGCCCTCGAACAGCATGACGCAGGTGGGGGAGCCGTGGATGCCCATCTTGTGCTCGATGCCGCCGCAGCGCAGGGCGTTGCGGCTGCCGTCCTCCTTCACTTTGGTCGCGACGAAGAGGCTGATGCCCTTCGAGCCCGGCGGCGCATCGGGCAGGCGGGCGAGCACGAGGTAGACGATGTTGTCGGTGCAGTCGTGCTCGCCCCAGGTGATGAAGATCTTCTGGCCATGCAGGGCGAACCTGCCGTTGGGCAGCGGCTCGGCGCGGGTACGCAGCACGCCGAGGTCGCTGCCGGCATTGGGCTCGGTCAGGCACATCGCGCCGGTCCATTCGCCGCTGACCATCTTCGGCAGCCAGCGCGCGGCCTGGTCGGGCGTCGCGTAATGCACCAGGCAGTCGATCGCGCCCGCCGTCAGCAGCGGCCCGAGCATGAAGGAGGTATCCGCCGCCATGCCGAGCTCGGTCATCGCGATCCACAGCGAGGCCGGCAGGCCCTGGCCGCCATGCGCCTCGGGCGCGGAGAGCGACTGCCAGCCGCCCTCGATCCATTGGGCGTAGGCGGCGGGATAGGTCGGCGGGGTGGTGACGACACCGTTGGCATAGACTGCGCCGTGGCGGTCCGCGGCCAGGGCGTCGGGCTGCAGCACCTCGGTGCAGAAGCGGTCGGCCTCGGTGACGATCTGGGCGATGTCCCCGGCCGAGAGCGGCGCGCCGGCCTTCTCCGTCAGGGCGGGCAGGCCGACCACGCGGGTCAGGCCGAAGATGAGGTCGGTGGCGGCGGTCGTGGTCATGCGGGGATGCTCTCGAGTGCGGTGAGGAGGCCGGGGGCGGGCGGCGCCTCCCCCGCGGCCCAGGGGGCAAGCGTGGGAAGCAGTGCCGGCTCGGCCGCGGCCGCGGCCAGCGCGAGGCCCAGCAATGGCCCGAACTTGAAGCCGTGCCCGGTGAAGCCGGACATCACCAGGCAGCGCGGCGTCACGGGCTCGACGACGAAGCGTTCCCGGTCCTCGACGTCGTAGTAGCAGGCCCGCGCGTCGAGGATGCGATAGCCCGCCATGTCGCGCAGACGCGGGCGGGCGAAGGCGAGGATCTCCTCGGCCTCGGCGGCGGTGGCCCCGCGCGGATCGGCCTCGGCATCGCCGGCGCGGGAGAAGCGATGGTCGCCGATCTTGAGCGGCGTGCCCGCGACCGGCGGCACGGCGTAGAAGCCGCCATCCTCGGCGAGGTCGAGCAGCATCGGCGCCTTCGCCCAGGCCGCCCGGTGCTGCGGCGGCGGTTCGAGCAGCACGAGGATCTGGCGGGAGGCGACGACGCGCGGGCCGAGGACGGCGGGGATCAGCCGCGGTGCCCAGGGGCCGGCGGCGACCACCAGCAGGTCGGCGCCGCGTTCCGTTCCGTCCGCGAGGCGCAGGCTTGCGCGTGCGGGGTCCGCGGCGGTGGCGCGGGCATGTTCGATCGTCACGCCGCGCGCGGCGAGGTGGCGCGCCAGGTCCCCGACGATCCGCCCGGCCAGCAGCACGCCGCCGGGTTTCATGTGGAACGCGGCGCCGATGCCGGACTCGGTGAAGATCGGGAAGCGGGCGGCGACCGCGGCCGCCGTCAGGTCCTCGAAGGCGAGGCCGCCGGCGGCGAGCGTCGCGCGGCTTTCGCCGAGCCAGCCCTTCGCGCTGCCGGAGACGGCGAGCACGCCTGTCGGGACGTGGAGGGTCTCGCCGAGGTCGTGCCAGACATGGTCCCAGGCCGCATAGGCGGGATCGACCATGCGCATGTAGCCGGCCTGCGAGCCGTAGGCGTGGCGGATCAGGCGGTGGTGGTCGACCGAGGCGCCGCGCGGGTTCGGCACCTCGTCCTGTTCGACGATGCGGACCGTGAAGCCGCGGCGGGCCAGGCCCCAGGCGGCCGAAAGGCCCATGATGCCGGCGCCGAGGACCAGGGCGGAGGGAGCGGATGCCATGGCGGCGATCCTATGCCGCGTGGCCGGTCGGGTGTGAACACTCCGCCGCCAGGCGGATGGCGCCGGACAGGGCGCCGCCCGGGGCGAGCATGCGCATCGGGCCGAGCGGGGCAAGGTCCGGCCGGTTCGGCGCGTCCGGCAGGTGGGAGGAGGGCTCGACGCAGAGCACGTGCAGGGCCGGCGGGGCGTAGACCTGCAGGCCGGCGGCGAGCGCGCCGGTCGCCGACATGGTCAGCGCCAGCCCCGGCCAGGCGATGCGCGCGGTGCCGTCCCAGCCGGCGAAATGGGTGTCGAGGCCGAGGAAGGCGTCCTCGCCGCCGTGGAGGCCCGTGCAGGGCGCCGCCGAGACCGGCAGGCCGCGGGCGTCGTGGGTGCAGCGGTGCGTGGCACGGAAGGCGAGGCGGGTGCCCTGCGGCCGGACGAACCAGGGGTGCCAGCCGGCGCCGAAGGGCAGCGGCTCGGGGCCCGTGTTGGTCACGGCGAGGTCCAGGGCGAAGCCGTCCCCGGCCGCCGTCATCGCGAGGCGCGCGTCGTAGCGATAGGGCGCGGCGTCGACCGACTGGGCCAACACCGCGCGATCCGGCGCGGCCTGTTCGACGGTCCAGGCGCGGTCGCGGGAGAGGCCGTGGATCGCGGTCCCGTCCTGCGGCCGGTTGATCGGCAGGGTATGCGGCCCGAGTCGCCCGCCATCGAGCCGGTTGGCCCAGGGGATCATCCAGAAGGCGCCGAAGGGCCCGCCGAGGCGTGCCTCCTCGGGCGCCGGGACCAGGATGTCCGTTCCGGCGAAGCGCAGCCGCGTCAGCCCCGCCCCGTCGCCGGGCTGAACGGTCGCGTCCCAGCCGCCGCCCGCGATGTGGATGCCGTCCATGGGTGCCTCCTGCCCCTGGCCATCGGCCGGGGACCTGGTCGGAGAAGGAAGGGGGCGCGGGGGACTTCGCGCCCCTCCCGTCCCGCCTCAGCTCAGTGTCAGTTCGACCCGTCCGAGCGTATCGAATTCGACCGCCACCGTGGACGGCCCATCCAGCCAGATCGGCGGCGTCACCGAGCCCAGCAGCACCACCTGCCCGGCTCTCAACCCGCCGAATTCCGCCGCGCAGGCCGAGGAGGCCAGCCAGGCCAGCGCCTCGAAGGGATGCCCGAGCAGGTCCGCGCCCACGCCTTCCCCGCGCACCGTCCCGTTCACCGTCATGCGCCCGCGCGTCGCGGCAAGGTCCAGGCTCGTCGCGCGCCAGCCCGCGACGGGCGCGCCGAGGATGCCCGCGGCATGGAACACCTGGTCGGCGATCAGCGTCGGCGTCGTCAGCTCGACGAGGTCGCGGTAGCGGTTCTCGACGATCTCGATGGCCGGGAAGACCTCGCCAACCGAATCGCCGGCCTGGTCGCGGGTGCAGGGGCCGGGCGGGATGTCGCGGGCGAGCCGGAGCGCGACCTCGCATTCGACGCCGGGGTTGAGGAAATCGGCGTAGCGGAGGGCGGCCGGCGTGGGGCGCAGCCCGGCCTTGGGCATGAAGCCGCCGGCGGGCCCGGCGAGCCCGAGGATCGCCTGCATCTGCTTCGTCGTCGCCCCGATCTTGAAGCCGGCCGGGGGCAGGCCGCCGAACCGGAGCGCGACCTCCTTCTGCACGGCGTAGCCGGCCTCGGGCGTCCTCGGCGCGATGGCGCCGAGCGGGGCGAGGATGCGCTTGCTGCGGCGGGCCTCGATGACGGCCTCGGCGGCGTCGGATGCCATGGTGTCTCCTCCCTGGGTCGGGGCATGCTCGCCGCGCGGCGGGCGCGGGGCAAGGGAGGCGGCCCTGTTCATCCGGTGCCGGGTGATGGTGCCGATCGCGGTGCTGGTGGCGGCGTTCTGCTTCGTGACGCGCGCCCGAGAGGGGCACCGCCCCTTCTCGGGCTCTCCCCGCCAAGGGCCGAAAGGCCCTCGGGGTCCGGCTTTCGGGCGGCACTCGAGGGGGGCTGGGATCCCCGAGGTGTCAGCGGCGGATGATTTCGTAGAGGGCGACGGCGGCGGCGGCGGCGACGTTGAGGCTTTCCACGCCCTCGGCCATGGGCAGGCGCACCAGTTCGTCGCAGGTCTCGCGCTGCAGCCGGCGCAGGCCGGTGTCCTCGGCGCCGAGCACGAGCGCCGCGCGCCGGTCGCGCGGTGCCGCCTCGGCCAGGGTGCGCTTCGCGTCGCCGGCAAGGCCCATCACCCAGAAGCCCGCCTTCTGCAGCGTCGCGATGGCGCGGGACAGGTTCACCTCCCGCACCACCGGCACGACATCGAGCGTGCCCGAGGCGGCGCGGGCCAGCGCCCCGGTCTCGGGCGGCGCGTGGCGGTCCTGCAGCACCACGCAGGCGGCGCCGAAGGCCGCGGCCGAGCGCAGGACCGCGCCGACATTGCGCGGGTCCGTCACCTGGTCGAGCAGCAGCACCGGGCCCGTGGCGGCCTCGATCGCATCCTCGAGCCCCACGGGGTCGAGCGGCTCGGCGAGCAGCGCGATTCCCTGATGGACCGAATCCTCGGGCAGGAAGGTGGCGAAGCGGGCGCGTTCGGAACGCTCGGGCGTGACCCGCCAGGGGCCGGCGAAACGTTCGCGGAGTGCTGCCTCGGCCTCGGCGGTGGTGAGCAGGCGGCGCGGCTTGCGGCGGGGATTGGCGAGAGCGCCGAGGACAGCGT
>JAFADX010000039.1 GCA_023424475.1 Pseudomonadota bacterium | reverse complement strand
CGAGCGTCGCCGGCCGGTCGGCCCCGAAGAGGGCGCGCGTGTCGGGGGGCTCGGCGATCAGGTGCTGGCCCTGTTCGGCGAGCGCGGCCTCGATCTCGGGCAGCGGCGTGCCGGCGCGGGCGGAGATCACCAGCTCCGCCGGCCGGTAGAGCGTGATGCCCGCGAGGTTCCGCGTGGAAACGGTGCGCGCCGCCTGGACCGGGCGCAGCAGGCCGCGCTTGGAGCCGTTGCCCTCGACCGCGACCGGCTCGCGCGCCGCGTGGGCGGCAGCGATGGCGGCGGCGAGGCCGGCCTCGTCCGCCGGGGCGACCACGGTGTCGGCGTCGGGATTCACGCTGCGCTCCTCGCCATGGCCCGCGGGCTTCCCCGACCGCGACGCCTGATCATTCCGCCGCCAGCGCCACGGGCGCGCCTTCCAGCGGAAAGACCTTGGACGGATTCAACAGCCATTGCGGGTCGAAGGCGGACTTGATGGCGCGCTGCTGGTCAAGCTCCCGCGCGGTGAACTGCACCGTCATCAGGTCGCGCTTCTCCACGCCGACGCCATGCTCGCCCGTGAGACAGCCGCCGACCTCGACGCAGAGCGTCAGGATGTCGGCGCCGAAGGCCTCGGCGCGGCGGAAGCTGTCGGCGTCGTTGGCATCGAACATGATGAGCGGATGCAGGTTGCCGTCCCCCGCATGGAAGACGTTGGCGACCTTGAGGTCGTACCGCGTGCTCATCTCCCCGATGCGCTTCAGCACGTGCGGCAGCTCGGAGGTCGGGATGGTGCCGTCCATGCAGAGGTAGTCGGGGCTGATGCGGCCCACCGCGCCGAAGGCGCCCTTGCGGCCCTTCCAGATGGCGAGCGACTGCTCGGCGCTCTCCGCGACCTTCAGGCTGATCGGGTCGAAGCGTTCGCAGATCGCCTTGATCCGGTTCAGCAACTCGTCCTGCTCGGCGGTGCTGCCCTCGACCTCGATGATCAGCATGGCCTCGGCATCGAGCGGATAGCCGGCATGGGCGAAGGCCTCGCAGGCATGGATGCAGGGCCTGTCCATGAATTCCAGCGCGACCGGGATGATGCCCGAGCCGATGATGGCGTCGACGGCGGCGCCGGCGATCTCGGCACCCTTGAAGGCAGCCAGCATGGCGCGCGCGCCCTCGGGGCTGCGCAGGATGCGCACGGTCACTTCGGTGACCATGCCGAGCTGGCCCTCGGAGCCGGTGATGAGGCCGAGCCAGTCATAACCCGCGGCGTCGAGATGGGCGCCGCCGATCTCGATCACCTCGCCCTCGATGGTGACGAACGTCACGCCGAGCAGGTTGTTCGCGGTGACGCCGTATTTCAGGCAATGCGCGCCGCCCGAGTTCATCATGACGTTGCCGCCGATCATGCAGGCGAGCTGGCTCGACGGATCGGGCGCGTAGAAGAAGCCGTCGCCCTCGACCGCCTTGGTGATGCCGATGTTGGTCACGCCCGCCTCCACCACGGCGAAGCGGTCCTCGAGGTCGATCTCGAGGACGCGGTTCATCCGCATCAGCCCGACCACCACGGCGTCGGCGAGCGGCAGCGCGCCGCCGGACAGCGACGTCCCGGCCCCGCGCGGCACGATGCGGATGCCGTTCCCGTGGCAATACCGCAGCACGGCCGCGACCTGCCCGGTCGTGCGCGGCAGCACCACAGCGAGCGGCACCTGGCGATAGGCGGCAAGCCCATCCGTCTCGTAGGGCCGGAGTTCCACCGGGTCGCCGATCACGCCATCGCCCGGCACGATGGCGCGGAGTGCGGCGAGGATCTCCTCCCGGCGGGCCAGGATCTCGGGCTTGGGGGCTGGCAGCGCGATCACGGCGGACGTCCTTTCGATGCGCGGAAGATGCGCATCGCGCGCCGCAGGGGCAAGCATTGCGTCGGGCGGGCCGGAAGGGGCGGGCTTCGCGCCGCCATCGGATTGCGGAGAGTCCCGATGCGACGCCTCCTCCTCCTCATTGCCGCCGCCTGCGCGGCGAGCCTGGCCGGTCCAGCGCCGGCGCAGCAGGCCGGATCCTACGCCGCGCAGGGGCGCGGCATGGACGGGCAGGAGTATCGCGGGACCGCCACTCTCCAGCCCACCGGCGCCGATACCTGGCGGATCGGCGATGACGGCGCCGAGGGCCTCGGCCTGCTGATCCCGGAGGGACCGCTGCTCGTGGTCGGCCAGAGCAGATCCCGATCAGGTTGAATCACGTGATCGGGCGCGAGACCGGCGTTGCGGCCTATGCCGTCCAGGCGGATGGCAGCCTGCACGGCACCTGGACGCAGGGCCAGGGCGGCGGCACGGGCACGGAGATCCTCACCCCCGCCGGGGGCGGCGGCGTCCCGCGCAAATAGAAAGGGGGGCCAAGCCCCCCTCTGCAGCCTCGAAGGGCCCGGGGCCTCAGCCCTGGCGGGCCTTCAGGCGCGGATTCTTCTTGTTGATGACGTAGACGCGGCCGCGGCGACGCACCAGCACGCAGTTCTTGTCGCGGGTCTTCGCGGTCTTCAGGGAATTGCGGATCTTCATGGCATACCTCGTGGAGGCGCGCTTCTAGGGGGGCGGGTGCGGCAAGTCAACCGCGCCGGCAGCCATCCCCGAGGGTCCCGGGGCCGGTTCCGGGCAAATTCCCCGCATCGCGAAGGCTCGGCATCATCGGGACTCCCCGAAGAACAACGCCCGTCTCCCGCGGATATCGGATGGCGGAGGAAAAAGAACCCCATCCTATGCCCGTCGGGCGGAATCGGCGGCCAGATCGATGATGATGGCGGCGACCACCAGCGTCCCGCCGATGGCGGCCGGCAGGGACAATCTCTCTCCGAAGGCCACCCAGACCCAGAGCGGCGCGAATGGCAGTTCCAGGTTGCCGAGCAGCGATGCCCGCGCCGCGGAAACGTGCCGCGTGCCGATGGTCAGGAGAAGCAGCCCCAATCCGAACTGAAGCGTGCCGAACGCGAGGAGCACGCCAAGCCCGGCCGGCGTGACAGCGGCCGGGCTCGCCCATGGCAGCGCCACCGCCGCGCAGGCAAAGGCGGAGAGGCAGGCGGCCGGCAACATGGAGACATGACGGTTCCTGCGGATCACGACCATCATGAGGGCCATCAGCACCGTCATCGCGAAGCCCAGCACCTGACCGGAAAGGGCGCCGTCGCCGGCACCGCCGCCGACCATCGCGACCACGCCGAGCAGCGCCAGGCAGCTTGCTGGCAGGGTGGCGCCGCGGGGCGTCTCGCCATCCCAGAGCCAGGCGATTCCGGCCGCGAGGAAAGGTGCCGTGGCATAGATGATGGTGACGTCGGCGACCGTGGTCGCACGCAGGGCCAGGATGAAGCAGATGGTGGCGAGGGTGGAACAGGCGGCCGCCAGCAATCCCGCCCGCCCGATGGCCACGCCCGCGCCGATGCCGTTCGACCGCTCCTGCCAGGCGATGAAGCCCGCAATGAGCAGCCCGCCGAACAGGCCGCGCCAGAACAGCATCGTCCAGACATCCGCGGAAGACAGCCGGGTGAACAATCCCGCCG
Source organism: Pseudomonadota bacterium (assembly GCA_023424475.1). Lineage (GTDB taxonomy): Bacteria > Pseudomonadota > Alphaproteobacteria > Acetobacterales > Acetobacteraceae > Neoroseomonas. The sequence goes on along the minus strand of JAFADX010000039.1, from coordinate 4,847 downwards.
TGCTGAACGCGATGGCCGAAGCGGCGACGATCAGGCTGCCGCCGATCGGGCCACGCCCGGCCCGGCCCCGACGAATGCTTCGCCCCGCCACGGGCAGGCTGTTCGGGCTGCTGGACATGGTGAGACTCCCGGCGCATTGACGGCAGGGACCCTACCGGCGCGCTCCTGACAGCCTTATGTCAGGAGCGGCAGGCCCGCCCCGGGCGGCTCCCGGAGGTCCCGATGCGACGCGCCGACCGGCTGTTCGACATCCTGCAGACGCTGCGCGTCGCGGAGCGCCCGATGACCGCGGCGACCCTGGCGGCGCGGCTGGAGGTTACGGTGCGCACGGTGTACCGCGACATCGCCACGCTCCAGGCGCGGCGAATTCCCATCGAGGGCGCTGCGGGCATCGGCTACGTCCTGCGCCGCGGCTTCGACCTGCCGCCGCTGAACTTCACGCCGGACGAGGTCGATGTGATCGTCGTCGGCATGCGCATGATCCGCCGCCTGCGGGATGCCGGGCTGCGACGCGCCGCGGAGGACGTGCTCGCCAAGGTGACCACGGTTCTGCCCGAGACCCTGCGCGGCGGTCTCGCTTCCGCACCGTTCTTCGTGTCGGACAGCGATACGGCCACCCCGCGCGGGATCGATCCCGGAGCCCTGCGGCGCGCCATCCGCGACAGGCGGAAGCTGCGCATGACCTATGCCGACGCGGAAGGCCGGGAGAGCGAGCGAACGATCTGGCCGATCGCCCTGGTGTACTATGTTGATGCGACCGTGCTCGGCGCCTGGTGCGAGCTGCGCGAGGATTTCCGCCACTTCCGCGTGGAGCGCATCGCGGCCTCCCGCATACTGGACGAGCACTTCACCGCCGATGGCGCCCTGATGACGCGGTGGCTCGCTCTCCAGGACGGCTTCGGCGTCACCGCATAGCGCGCCGGGCGCGGCTCTTCCGCCGCGGTGCGGGGCCCCGGCGGCACGGCCACCTGGCGGGGAGAGCCCAGGAGGGGCGGCGCCCCTCCCGGTTCCGTCCCCGGCTCAGCCGGGAAGCCGCCGCGCGTATTCCGCCTTCAGCCGCAGCCATCCTTCCCAGAAGTCCGGCGGTGCGACCTCCTCCAGCCGCGCCACCAGCATGTCCAGATGCGCGTGCCAGCCGGCGGAGACCTTCAGCAGCGTGTCGCGATCCGGCAGGCGCCGGTGCGTCAGCGTCAGCAGCACCTTCTGCCCCGCCGGGGCCAGTTCGAAGGTCACGCCGTCGCTGCGGCCCCACGAGATGACCAGCCGATGCGGCGGATCGACCTCCAGCACCTGGCAGGCCAGGCGATGTTCGGCGTCGAAGCCCTCCGGCCGCCGGCTGGGCGGGTCGTTCAGCTCGTCGTTGCGCCAGACGAATTCGAAGGGTGCGCCGGGGCGCAGTTCCATCGCGCCGGCGGCGAGCCATTTCCGGCGCAGCTCGCCATCGGTGATGTAGGCCCAGACGCGCTCGATGGGGCCGGGCAGCAGGCGCTGGATCTGCAGCGTCATGGGCTCGACCAGCGTGCCATAGGCATCGCGGGGGGCGAGGTCGTTCATGGATCATCTCCTGTCCTGGGGGGTGGGATGGGGTGCTTCGCCTCGTCCTCCTGCCGCAGCAGGCATTCGAGGGCGTCGAGGCGGCCGGTCCAGAAGCGTTCGTAGAAGCCGAGCCATTCATGGGCGCTGGCGAGCGGCCCGGGCTCGAGCCGGCAGAGATGCGTGCGGCCACGGATCTCGCGGCGGATCAGCCCGGCATTCTCCAACGCCTTGATGTGCTTCGAGGCGGCGGCAAGGGAGATGGCGAAAGGCTCGGCCAGCTGGCCGACGCTGCGCGCGCCGCCGGCAAGGTCGCGCAGCATCTTCCGGCGGCTGGCATCGCCAAGCGCATGAAAGACGGCATCCAGCGGGGCGGTGTTTGATTCAACCATGTAGTTGAATATCAGGGCAGGCATCGAATTAGTCAACCAAATTGTTGAATGTCCGCCGGGCAGCCGCACGGGGAGGGGCCCTGCCCCTCTCCGGACTCACCCCGCCGAAGGCCAAAGGGCCTTTGGGAACCGGAAATGGATGGCGCCTGGCGGCCTTTGGCGGGACGGGTCCGGGGAGGGCGGTGCCCTCCCCGCCGCTCACCCCCGTCGCCGCTCCGCCAGGAACCGCGCCCGTTCGTCCGCGCGGTCGATATGCCTGGCCAGCGCGTCCCAGAGATCATCCACGGTCCCGGCCTCTGCCGCCGCCCGGCGCACCAGCACCCGCGCCACCGGCCCGACATAGGCGGCGAGCGCCCGTTGAGCGCGATCCACCTCCGCCGCCGGCACGCGCCAGGACGCCGAGGAGCCGGAGGTGCGGCCCTGCGGCGCCGCGGTGGGCGGGACCGCCGCGGCGAGCGGGACCTTGGCCCCCCACAGTGCCCCGGCCAGGCGCCGCGCCTCGCCGAGGAACTGGGAGCGCTCGGCCGGGTCCGGCAGGCTCTCGGCCAGCGCGGCGACCAGGTCTTCGACCCCCTGGCTGTTCGGCAGCGCGCGGCGCACCAGCACCTTCGCGATCGGCCCGAGGCGTCGCGCCAGCGCCTGCTCGAGGTGCCGGACCATGTCGCCGGTCCCCTCGCGCGTCGCGTATTCCCGCGTGAGCGAGGTGACGACCGGCAGGCCGTCCTGGTCGAGGCCCGGCAGGGGCGGCGGCCGCTCGGGCGGCAGATGCAGCGTCCTGTCCTCGGGCAGCGAGGTCGGGATGGAGACGTTGCTGAGCGCGTTGCGCAGGCTGACGCTCATGTCGAGCGCCGACGCGAAGCGGTCGGCCGGCTGCTTGGCCAATCCGCGCTCGATCACGCGCGCAAGCCCCGGCGCGGCGCGCACCACCTCGGGCGGCAATGTCGGCGGCGGGTCGAGGGTGATGCGCCGTCGCACCTCGGCGAAGGCGCGCCCGGGAAAGGCGCGCTGGCCGGACAGCAATTCGTAGAGCACCGCGGTGGTCGAGAAGAGGTCGCTGCGCGCGTCGACCGGCCGCCCCTCGAACTGCTCGGGCGCCATGTAGCCCGGCGTGCCGATGATGCTCTCGTAGTTCGTCAGGTCGACGTTCTCGATGCGCGAAATGCCGAAATCCGCGACCTTCACGCGCCCGCCCGACATCACGAGGATGTTCGCCGGCTTGATGTCGCGATGGATGACCCCGACCTCGTGCGCGCTGCGCAGCGCATCGAGCACCTGCAGCACGATGAAGGTGGCCTGCCCGGGCGGGAAGTTCGCGTCGCGGTCCATCATCTGCCGCAGGCTGACGCCGTCCACGAATTCCATGGCGATGAACGGGCTGTCGTCGTGCATCGCGTAGTCGTAGACGGCGACGATGTTCTGGTGGGCGCACTTCGCCGCCGCCTGCGCCTCGCGGCGGAAGCGGCGCAGGAAGGCCTCGCGGTCCTCCCGGCTCAGCAGGTCCGTGGCGATGAGCTTGATCGCGACGCGGCGGTCGATCGCCGGATCGTAGGCCCGGTAGATGACGCCCATGGCGCCGCGCCCGAGGACATCCTCGATGCGGTAGCGGCCGATTTCAGCGGGAATCGACACGATGCGCGGAACTCGGGCGGAGATGGCGTCTCATGTCGTCTCGAGCATCGCCATGGACTTGGACAGGCTGCGGCGCAGCAGGTTGAAGGACCGCGCGAGGGCGGAGATCTCGTCCTTGCCCCTGACCTCGATCTCGGCGGCCTCGAGGTCTCCCTCGGCGACCTGCTGCACGACCGCCTTCATGCGCTGCACGGGCCGGATGACCATGTAGTGCAGCAGGATGTTGAGCAGGATCAGCAGCAGCACGAAGACGGCGCCGAGCGTCGCGAGGAAGGCCATCAGCGTCGTGTGCGCACGGGTCAGCGCGACGCTCATGGGCACGGAGACGATCTGCGCGCCGATCACGTCGCCGAGCGTCCAGCCGAAGCCGTTGCCGGGACCATAGAGATCGACCAGCGTCTGCGGCGCGTTGGCGGGCGTCGAATGGCAGGTCAGGCAGGCGCGGTCGGTCAGCCGGAAGGGACGCGAGAAGGTCAGCACCGGCCCGACCGGGGTGTCGCGCTGCGCGACGTATTCGCTCATCGATTCATTGCGGCGGAACACGTTGATGATGTCCGCTTCCCAGTCCGTCGCCCGGTCGGACGGATTGGTCGGGTTGATCGCCGCCTCCTTGTAGGAATAGTCGGGAAAGTCCCGCTGCATGGTGCGGAACACGGTCTGCGCCGCGAAGGACGGCACCGAATGCGGCAGGAAGCGCACCGACATCTGCTCGGCAAGCAGCGGGCGGATCTCCGCCGAGGTATAGGAGCGCACGGCCGTCGCCTGCCGCATGATGATGTTGGCTTCCTGCAGCATCTGGCGCTGCGCGTTCTCGATCGCGATGTTCTGCGCGAGATAGGCCGCCAGCCCCAGGCTCACAAGGAAGGCGCCGATCATCACCAGGTTGAACTTGGTCCGCAGTCCCATGACGCCTCCTCATTCCCGCCTGCCTGGACGCCCGGTCCGCCCCTCCGGGCGCCGTTTCCTCACCGCATCGTCGAAACGAGCCGCGATGCCTGCTCGCCGGTGATCACGCCGGTCATCTCCGCGCCGATCTCATACTGATAGCGACGGATGCCGGCGCGGGTCTCGGGCCCGAAGCGCGCATCGATGCGCCCGCTGTAATAGCCGAGCGCGGCGAGTGCGAGTTGAATGCGCCGACGGTCGGCATCGGTCATCTGATCCTCGCCCGGCATCTCGATGCGGGGCGCCGGCGGCGGCGGTGGTTGGCTCGGCGCGACCGCGACCACGGGCGGGCTGGCCGCCGGCGGCGCGGGTGCAGGCGCGGGCGCAGGCGTCACCGCAACCACAGGC
>JAFADX010000287.1 GCA_023424475.1 Pseudomonadota bacterium | reverse complement strand
CTACCGGGTCGGCACAGGCCGCAAGGGCGAATCCAAGAAGAAGAACGGCGGTGAGCCGCAGTCGGGAGGGGCGCATCTGTTGCCTCCTGGCATTGCAATCGATGCGCCCAGAACAGCTTCCGCGTGTGGCGGCCATCAGGCAGGACCTGGGCGGGGACCGCCACAGGAGTCACGATCGCGTCAGGGGCCTTTGCGCTTGCGCCCGCCCTTGCCCTTCTTCGGGTCGTAGCCGCCGCCGCCGGGGCCCATCGGCCTGGGTCGCCAGTCCGCGCGCGGCGTCGCCTCCTGCAGGGATCGCCCGGCGAGGTTGGGCTCCAGGCCGAGGTCGAGGGATTCGAGGCGCTTGATCTCGTCGCGCAGGCGGGCGGCGGTCTCGAATTCCAGTTCGGCCGCGGCAGCGCGCATCCTGCGCTCCAGGTCGGCGATCGCGGCGCGGAGATCCTTGCCGACGAAGTTCGCTTCCTCCTCGCCTTCCACCGCATCGACCGTAATGTAGTCGCCCTGGCTGACGTCCTTCAGCACGTCGGCGATCTCGCGGCGGATGGTCTGCGGCGTGATGCCGTGCTCGGTGTTCCAGGCCTGCTGCTTGGTGCGGCGGCGCTCGGTTTCCCCGAGCGCGTTGCGCAGGCTGTTCGTCATGGTGTCGGCATAGAGCACGACGCGGCCCTCGGCGTTGCGCGCGGCGCGGCCGATGGTCTGGATCAGCGAGGTGGTCGAGCGCAGGAAGCCTTCCTTGTCGGCGTCGAGGATCGCCACCAGCGCGCATTCGGGGATGTCGAGCCCCTCGCGCAGCAGGTTGATGCCGACGAGGACGTCGAAGGCGCCTTTCCGGAGGTCGCGGATGATCTCGATGCGTTCGAGCGTGTCCACGTCGCTGTGCAGGTAGCGCACGCGGATGCCGGCCTCGGTCATGTATTCGGTCAGGTCCTCGGCCATGCGCTTGGTCAGCGTGGTGACCAGCACCCGACCGCCCTTCTGCGCGACCTCGCGGCATTCGGCGAGCAGGTCGTCCACCTGGCCTTCCACGGGGCGGATCTCGCAGACGGGATCGACGAGGCCGGTGGGGCGGATCACCTGCTCGGCGAAGGCGCCGCCGGTGCGCTCCATCTCCCACGGCCCCGGCGTCGCGCTGACGAAGAGGGTCTGCGGGCGATAGGCGTCCCATTCCTCGAACTTCAGGGGCCGGTTGTCGGTGCAGGAGGGCAGGCGGAAGCCGAACTCGGAGAGGATGGTCTTGCGGTTGAAGTCGCCGCGGAACATGCCGCCGATCTGCGGCACGGTGACGTGGCTTTCGTCCACGATCAGCAGCGCGTTCTCGGGCAGGTATTCGAAGAGGGTCGGCGGCGGATCGCCGGGGCGGCGGCCGGTCAGGTAGCGGGAATAGTTCTCGATGCCTTTGCAGGAGCCGGTGGTTTCCATCATCTCGATGTCGAAGATGGTGCGCTGCTCCAGCCGCTGGCGTTCCAGCAGCTTTCCCTCGGCCTCGAATTCCGCCAGGCGCTCCTTGAGCTCGACCTTGATCTGGCCGATCGCCTGGTTGAGCGTCGGGCGCGGCGTGACGTAGTGGCTGTTGGCGTAGATGGCGACGCGGTCCATCTCGCCGGTGACCTCGCCGGTCAGCGGGTCGAATTCCCGGATGCCGTCGATCTCGTCCCCGAACAGGGAGACGCGCCAGGCGCGGTCCTCCAGATGGGAGGGCCAGAGGTCGACATTCTCGCCGCGGATGCGGAAGGTGCCGCGGGCGAAGAAGTTGTCGTTGCGCCGGTACTGCTGCTCGACCAGGCCCTTCACCAGCGCGTCGCGTTCGATCCGCCCGCCGCGTTCGAGCTTCACGACCATGCGCGAATAGGTCTCGACCGAGCCGATGCCGTAGATGCAGGAGACCGAGGCGACGATCACCACGTCGTTGCGTTCGAGCAGCGCCTGGGTTGCCGAATGCCGCATACGGTCGATCTGCTCGTTGATCTGGGAATCCTTCTCGATATAGGTGTCCGTGCGCGGGACATAGGCCTCCGGCTGGTAGTAGTCGTAGTAGGAGACGAAGTATTCCACCGCGTTCTCGGGGAAGAAGGACTTCATCTCCCCGTAGAGCTGCGCGGCGAGCGTCTTGTTCGGCGCAAGGATCAGCGTCGGGCGCTGCACCGCCTCGATCACCTTGGCCATGGTGAAGGTCTTGCCCGAGCCGGTGACGCCGAGCAGCACCTGGTCGCGCTCGCCGCCCTCGACGCCCGAGACGAGCTCCCGGATCGCCGTCGGCTGGTCCCCGTTCGGCTCGAAGGGGGAGACGACCTTCAGCCGGCGCTCCGGCGCGGGGGCCGGGCGCTTCTGGGGCATGAACAGGACGGGGCCGGGGGCGATCAGGTTCATGGCCCGAAGATGGGCCCGGATCGCGGGTCTTGCCAGGACGGAGGGGCGCTGCCCCTCCGGACCACCCCGGCAAAGGCCGAAAGGCCCTTGCAAACCATGACCTGGCACCGCGCCTGCAAGGCCTCGCAACTATCCGCGGAACCTGGGTGCCTGGCATCCATGATCGGTTTCCAAAGGCCTTTCGGCCTTTGGCGGGGTGAGCCCGAGAGGGGCGGCGCCCCTCTCGCCCCTACAGCGCCACCTTTCCGGCCAAGGCCTGCATCCGCGCCGCGTCCGGCATCCGCCCCTCGAACCACAGCGCCGCGCAGACCTTGCCCATGGCATCCCCGTCATGGCCGATGCCGGGCACCACCTCGATCCGCCAGTGGCAGGGCACGCCGCGGCGGGCGGCCTCGGCGCGGGCGAAGGCGAGGAAGTTGTGCGCCCGCGCGAAGCGGTGCGGGCCCTGGCTCACCGCCTCGGGGTTCGAGGGCAGGGAGGGGCTGGCCGTCTCCACGTCGGCGTCGCCGGCGAGGATCAGCAGCGGGCAGGCGAGCCAGGCCTCGAGATCGGAATCCGCCAGGCCGAGGCCACCCAGCCCCTCCGGGAAGGGACGGTCGAGCGTCGGCAGCGTGTACCATCCGGCATTGCCCACCGCGATCGCGGCGAAGGGCGAGCGGTCGGTCAGCGCGCCCATGCGGTGGCCGAACTGCGCGCCCGCCGAATGGCCGAACAGGAAAGCCTGCCGGCGGCGGGTGACGCCGCCCCGGCGCAGGGCCTCGAAGAGCCGCGCCGGCACCTGGTAGGTCCAGCTCGCCGGCGGCGCAGCCCTCCCTTCGGCATCGAGCACGGCGCCGTTGTTGTAGGGGCCGGCACCCTCGTGGCCCTCGCCGTCGAAGGTGGGTGCAACGATCAGGAGGCCGTGGCGGTCCGCGGCCTCGATCCAGAAGTCGCGGTATTCGTCGCCGTTGCGCTTCATGCCGTGCATCACGAAGACGACCGGCCGGTCGGGCGCGTATCCGGCGCCGCGATAGGCGTTCAGCACGAAGGGCCGGTCGGCCCCATGGGCCGGGTCGACGAGCGGCAGCGCCGCGCGGCCGGGAGCGGCGAGCGCGCGCGCGATGTCCTGGGCGTCGATCATGGGGCGGGGCGTACCTCCTGGGCGGGCGTGGTCTGGTCCATGCGGCCGCCGAAGGCGATGCCCTTGCGGAAGGCCCAGACGGCGTTCTCGAAATGGATGGGGATGACGGGCAGGCGCTCGACGATCAGGCGGCTGGCCTCGACCATCAGGCGCGTGCGCGCGGCCTCGTCCATGGTGGTGAAGGCGGCATGGGCCAGCCGGTCGATCCCGGCGTCCGAGAAGCCGCCGTAGTTGCTCATGCCGTAGCCGCGTGCGCGGTCGGTCGAGGTGATCCAGGCCCGCATGAAGAGCTGGGTCTCCTCGGCCGAGCCGGCCCAGCCGCCCATCGGCACGCTGAACTCGCGCCGTCCGCGGCGGGTGAAGAAGACCGCCGACGGCATCGCGTCGACGGTGACGTTGACGCCGACGCGCTGGAAGTACTGCGCCAGCGCCTGGGCGATGCGGGCGTCGTTGACATAGCGGTTGTTGGTGGCGTGCAGCGTGAAGGCGAGGCCGCTCCCCACGCCGGCCTCGGCGAGCAGCGCCCGGGCGCGCGCGGGGTCGTAGGGCAGCACGCCGGCATCGGGGATGGTGCCGCGCATCCCCTCGGGCAGCAACTGCCCGGCGGGGGTGGCGAGGCCGTCCATGATGCGCTCGTCGAGGGTGCGGCGGTCGATGGCGAGCGACAGGGCCTGGCGCACCCGCACGTCGCGCAGGGGGTTGCCGCCGTGCGGGCCGCGCACGAAGGGCGCGTCCTCGCGCATGTCCATCTGCAGGAAGATCAGCCGCGTCGTCGGCGAGACCGCGAGCGTGAAGCCGGGGTTCTGCCGGATGCGCGGCACGTCGCCGGTGGCTGGCGCCTCGATCAGGTCGAAGTCGCCGGCGAGCAGCCCGGCCAGGCGCGGGCCGGCGGCGGTGACCGGGCGCAGGATCACCTCGGCCCAGTGCGGCTTCTCCCCCCACCAGGCGTCGTTGCGCTCGAGCGCGATGACGCCGCCGCGGGCATAGGAGCGCAGGCGGTAGGGCCCCGTGCCGATGGCCGCGCGCCCGTCGTTGAAGTCGGCGACGCCGGGCCAGGGGCCTTCCCTGCCGCAGCCTTCGGCGGTGTAGGCGAGGCCGCTCCGCGCGCCACGCGGCAGGATGGCGACGGCGGCGAGATCTGAGAGCAGCAGCGGTTCGGGCGCGCGCGTGCGGATGACCAGCCGGTGCGGCCCCTCCGCCTCCACCGCGGCGAGGCGGCGGATGGTGCGGGAGAAGGAACCGACCGTCTCGCTCTCGTTGTTGAGCACGCGGCAGTAGGAATAGACCACGTCCTCGGCGGTGAAGGGCTGGCCGTCGTGGAAGGTGACGCCCTCACGGAGTTCGAAGACCCAGGTCAGGTCGTCGCGCCGCGACCAGGCGGTCGCGAGCGCCGGGCGCGGCCGCAGGCGTGCATCGATGCCGGTCAGGCCCTCGAAGATGTGATCGCGCAGGGTCGAATTGGGCGCGGCGGCGTAGTTGTGCGGGTCTGCCGCCGTGGTCTCGGCGGCCATGCCGATCCGCAGCGTCTGTGCCGCGGCGGGCTGGGCGACGAGGGCAAGGGCGGCGAGCAGGGGTGCGAAGCGGCGCATGCAGGGTATGTCC
>JAFADX010000315.1 GCA_023424475.1 Pseudomonadota bacterium | reverse complement strand
GGCCTGTCCCGTGCATGAGGGGCACGACGGTGAACCCTTCGGATGCCCGGCATGAGGCGGGCGGCCTGGATGCCCGCGCTGCTGTTCGGCGCCGGGCTGCTGGTCCTGCCGCTGCTCGGCCCGGCCTTCGGCGTCCTGTTCCCCGAGGTCGCGGAGCCGCTCTACCGGCGGGAGGGCTTCGCCGCCCTGGCGCTGAGCCATGCCGGCCTGGTGCTCGCCTCCCTGCTGCCGGCGGCGGCGATCGGCATCGGCCTCGGCATTGCCGCCACGCGGCCCGGCGCGCGGGAAATCCGCGAGGTCGCCGATGCCCTGGTGGGATTCGCCCAGGCCGTGCCGCCGGTCGCGGTCATCACCATGGCGGTCCCGGCGCTGGGCTTCGGCGCCGCGCCGGCGCTGCTCGCTCTGGTCTGCTACGCGACCCTGCCGGTGCTGCGCGCCACCACGGGCGCGCTCGCCACCGTTCCGCCGGAGGTGCTGGACGCCGCGCGCGGATCGGGGATGACGCCCCGCCAGGTGTTGTGGCAGGTCGAACTGCCGCTGGCCGCGCCGCCGATCCTCGCGGGGCTGCGCGTCGCCGCGGTGCTCGCGGTGGCGACCGCGGCGGTCGGCGCGGTGGCCGGGGCGAGTTGCCTCGGCACGCCGATCATCTCGGGGCTGGTCAACGGCAACCCGGCCTGGGTGATCCAGGGCGCGCTGCTGACGGGGCTGATGGCCTTCGCGGTGGACGGGCTGCTCGGCGCGCTGGCGCCGGTCAGCGCATCACCTCCATGAAGCCGCTCTCGTCGTCCATGCGCGCCTGTTCCCGGGCGCGGAAGTCGTAGCGGGAGACGATCCCGGCCACGCGCCCGCCATCGACGATCGGCACGTGGCGGAAGCCGCAATCGTTCAGCAGCAGCAGCGCATCCATCGCCTTCGCCTTCGGGCCGAGCGTCGTCGGGTTGCGCGTCATCACCGCCGAGACCGGCGTCGCCCTGGCGTCGAGGCCTTCGGCCAGCAGGCGCACCGCGTCGCGGCCGGTGAAGATGCCCTGCAGATGCCGATCCTCGTCGGCCACGAGCACGGCGCCCACGCGGCGCGCGTACATGGCGGCGCAGGCTTCGGAGACGGTCGCCGCGGGTCCGAGGATCAGCGGCTTCTGGTCGCGGACGATCTCGCCCATGGTGCGCTGGGTCATGGTGGCGTTCCTCCGTCGTGAGACGGTCACATAGCCGGGCCGCTTGGCGCAACGCTTGACGTAGCGCAATGCCGCCGGCCGTGCACCCCTTCGCCGGCCGTGCGACAAGGGGGCATGGAGAAGGTGGACCTCGCCCTCTGTCTGGCCGTGGATGGCTCCTCCTCGGTGGACTACGACGAGTTCGGCCTCATGCTGGGCGGCACCGCCGCCGCCTTCCGGGACGATGCGGTGGCGGCCGCGATCGCCGCCGGTCCGCGCGGGGCGATCGCGGCCTGCCTGCTGATGTGGTCCGGCACCGGGGCGCAGGCGGTCGCGGTGCCCTGGACGCGGATCGACGGTGCCGCGGCGGCGGCGGCCTTCGCCGACGAGGTGGAGAACGCGCCGCGCCTCGTCCCCGCCGGCGCGACGGCGCTGGGCGAGGGGATGGCCGCGGGCCTCGCCCTGCTCGCCGACTGCCCGGCGGAGGCGACGCGGCTGGTGATGGATGTCTCGGGCGACGGGCGGCACAACCAGGGGCGCCCGCCCGGCCCCGTGCGGGACATCGGCGTGGGCGCGGGCGTGACGATCAACGCGCTCGCCGTGCTGAACGAGGAGCCGGACCTGCTCGAGCACTACCAGGCCGAGGTGATCGGCGGCCCCGGCGCCTTCGCGATGCACACGCCGGACTATGCGGCCTTCGCCGAGGCCATCCGCGAGAAGCTGCTGCGCGAGGTCGCCGCGCAGCAGCTGGTGGCATGACGCCTGCCGCCGGGCGCGCGGCGCGCCGCCGCCGGATGCGTCAGGCCGGGCCGCCATCTCCCGGGGGCCGCGGCCGGAGGAAAGGTGCGCCGCTTGCGCCTCCCCCCTTGCTAATTCCTTCCCGCCATGGCGTATCTCGCCGCGCATCAAGAGTTGGGCCGGCGCCCAACGCCAACCTGCCTTCCCGGGCAAGGTGGCGCCTCCACGAGGGGGGATGCGGCCGCTCCGGCAACCAAACGGGATGCGCCGCCGTGTCGGTTCCACTCCAGCAGGAGTTGAAGGAACCGATGTTCGACCTGGCCCCCGCCCCCGACCTCGCGCTGCTGCTCGCCCCGGGCGACGAGGCGCGCTTAGTCGCCCTCTGCCGATGGAGGACGCGGCTCGGCCGTGCCGAGACCTCCTGGCTCTATGTGGTGCTGCACCGCGGCCATGGCGGCTGGACCCATGCCTATCGCGCGGTGCCCGACCGGCGGCCGGGACACCTTGCCGTGTTCCTCGAACGGGCGGAGCCCGGGGACCGGCGGGAAGCCCTGGCCGCCTGGCTGCGGGAGCGCGCTGCGGAAGCCGGCGGCCGGCTCTGACCGCCTTGCGCGGCCCGGAAGGGAGGGGCAGAACATCGGCATGCTCCTCCTCATCCCCGGCCCCGTCCAGACCCGCCCCGAAGTCAAGGCGGCCATGGCCCAGGACATCGCGCCCTGGGACCGTGACTTCCAGCAGGTCTATGCCCGCGTCCGCGAGCGCATCGTCGCCGTCGCCGGCGGCACGGCCGGCGTGCATGCGACCCTGCCGATCCAGGGCGCCGGCCATTTCGTGACCGAGGCCGCGCTGCGCACCTTCGTCGCGCCGGGCGCCAAGGTGCTGATCCCGATGAACGGCGCCTATGCCCAGCGCATGGCACGGCTGGCGCGCGAGGCGGGGCGCATCGCGGTGGAACTGCCGCTGCCCGACACGCGCGGCGCCACCGCCGCCGACATCCTGCCCGCGCTGGACGCGGACCCGGCGATCGGCAGCGTCGCCATGGTCTTCAACGAGACCGGCAGCGGCATCGTGAACGACGCGCCGGGCATCGGCGACGCGCTGCGCGCACGCGGCAGGCGGCTGATCCTCGACGCCGTCTCGGCCTTCGGCGTGCTGCCCTTCCCGCTCGCCGAGCATCCCGAATGCGACGTGCTGGTCTTCACCTCGGGCAAGTGCCTCGAAGGCATGCCGGGGATGGGCTTCGCAGTGGCGCGCATCGACCGCGCCGAGGCCTGCGCCGGCCATGCCGGGTCCTGGTCCCTCGATCTCTCGGACGTGCTGTCCCATGCGCGGCGCTCGGGCTGGGGCTCGATCCGCTTCACCCCGCCGGTGCAGGCGATCGCGGCCTTCGACGTGGCGCTCGACCTCCATGAGGCGGAGGGTGCGGCGGCGCGGCGGGCACGCTACGAGGCCAATGCCCGCATCCTCTACGACGGCATGCTGGAACTCGGCCTGAAGCCCTACCTGGCGCGCGAGCAGCAGGGGCCGGTGATCGTCACCATCCACCAGCCCGCCGACCCGCGCTTCGACCTGCTGACCTTCGTCGAGACGCTGAAGCGCCATGGCGTGCTGATCAGCAACTTCTACAACACCGCGGCGCCGACCATGCGCATCGGCGCCATCGGCGCGGTGACGCCCGAGGACATGCGCCGCGCCGTCGCGGCGATCGGCGCCGCGCTCGCCGAGGTTCTTGCGAAGGCGGCGTGAGGGGGCGGCGTGCCGTGCCGCCTCCTCAGAGAACGCGCTATCGGGCCGGGTGCGTCTCGACGAAGGCATCGAGGGCACCGCGGAAGGCAAGGTCGGGATGCGCCCGGCAATGCGCGACGAGCCATGAGATCACGCCGTCCTCCTCGGTCTGGCGCAACGGGTTCAGGCCCGGCCCGAAGCGCGCCGCGCCGCTGAGGTAGCCGAGCGCCCAGCCGAGGGTGCCGCGGAATGCCTCCCGATCCGACGACGCGAAGAGACCATCCGCGGCTGCCCGCAAGTCCAGCCAGGCGCCGCAGGCCATCGTCGCGCCGGGGCCCCGCAGGACGAGATCGCGCGCCGAGCCCTGGCCCGCCGCCGGTCCCTGGCCCGCCAGGGCGGCGCCCAGCACCAGCAGCCATCCGATCTTCCGCATCGACCCCCTCCGCCCAACCGTGATCCGCGCGACGGGACGCGCGTGCGAACCCAATGCCACGACCCGGCACCAGGCCGCGAGCGGATAGCGGGAGAGGCGACGAGGGCCGGGCCGGGGCCATGGCGGGAGCGGCGGCGGGAGCGCGCAGGCGCCCCGCCGGAAGCGTCAGAAGCGGTAGCGGACGCCGACGCCGAAGATCCACGGATCGAGGTCGGCGGTGGCGCCGATGCGGCCCACCGAGGTGTCGACGTTCACGTCGGGGCGCAGGTAGATCCACTTCACGTCGAAGTTCAGCAGCCAGTTCGGCGCCAGCTCGACGTCGAGGCCCGCGTTCAGCGCCACGCCGAAGGCGTTCTGCACGTCGGCCCGCAGCACCGGGGGCGAGTAGCCGCCACCCTCGCCGTAGAACATCGTCCAGTTCACGCCGACGCCGACATAGGGGCTGAACTGGGAGGCCGGCAGCGGGTGGTACTGGAAGGTCAGCGTCGGCGGCAGGGCCCAGACATGGCCGAGGTCCACGGTGCCGATCGCGCTGTCCCTCACCTCGACATCATGGCGGGTGGTGGCCGCGATCAGGTTGACCGCGAAGTTCGGGGTGAAGAAGTAGGTGAAGTCGAGCTGGCCGGTGACGGCGGTGGAGGCGCTCGGCGTGCCGCCGATGAGATCGACGCTGCCGCCGTCATTCGGAACCACGGTGATGACGCTGGCGCCGATCATGAAGTCGCCGGCCTGCTTGCCGCGCGCGGCGGTACCCTGCGCCAGTGCGGGCTGCGCGAGCAGACCGAGCGCCGCGGCGCCGGCGAGCAGGGTGGTCTTGCGGATCATGGCTGGAGTCGTCCCTCTCGATTTCGGACGAGGCTTCGCTACGGCGATGCGGCATTCCCATCTTTGACCTGACGCAAGCAGGTGATTGATGTGGGATAGGGTTGCAAGCAGGCCACACTGCCCCTAAGCGGCGGGCATCCGGCACAGGGGGGAGAGGGGATGGCGACCGACCTCGAGATCGCACGCGCGGCCACGCTCAAGCCGATCCGCGACATCGCGGCGAAGGCGGGAATCCCGGAGGAGGCTCTCGAGCCCTACGGCAAGTACAAGGCCAAGATCGGCCTCGGCTTCGTTGCCGCGCAGGCCGCCCGGCCCGATGGCGCGCTCGTTCTCGTCACCGGCATCAGCCCCACCCCGGCGGGCGAGGGCAAGACGACCACCACGGTCGGACTCGGCGACGCGCTGAACGCGCTCGGCACCTCCGCCATGATCTGCCTGCGCGAACCTTCCCTCGGCCCCTGCTTCGGGGTGAAGGGCGGCGCGACCGGCGGCGGCTACGCGCAGGTGCTGCCGATGGAGGACATCAACCTCCACTTCACCGGCGACTTCCACGCCATCACCAGCGCGAACAACCTGCTGGCCGCGCTGGTGGACAACCACATCTACTGGGGCAACGGGGTCAGCCTCGATGCGCGCCGGATCTCCTGGCGCCGGGCCCTCGACATGAACGACCGCGCGCTGCGCGGCATCGTCTCCTCCCTCGGCGGCGTGGCCAACGGCTTCCCGCGCGAGGACGGTTTCGACATCACGGTCGCCTCGGAAGTCATGGCGGTCTTCTGCCTGGCAAAGGACCTCGAGGACCTGCAGGCGCGGCTCGGGCGCATGATCGTCGGCCAGACGCGCGACGGGAAGAGCGTGACGGCGAAGGACCTCAAGGCCGATGGCGCCATGGCGGTGCTGCTGCGCGACGCCTTCGCGCCCAACCTCGTGCAGACGATCGAGGGCTCGCCCGCGCTCGTCCATGGCGGGCCCTTCGCCAACATCGCCCATGGCTGCAACTCGGTGGTGGCGACCCGGCTCGGCCTGAAGCTCGCCGACGTGGTGGTGACCGAGGCCGGCTTCGGCGCCGACCTCGGCGCCGAGAAGTTCCTCGACATCAAGTGCCGCCAGGCGGGGCTGAAGCCGTCGGCCTGCGTCGTCGTCGCGACGGTGCGCGCGCTCAAGATGCATGGCGGCGTCGCCAAGGCCGATCTCGGGCACGAGGATGTCGCCGCGGTGAAGCGCGGCGTCGTCAACCTCGCCCGCCATGTCGAGAATGTCGGCAAGTTCGGCCTGCCCGTGGTCGTGGGCCTCAACCGCTTCACCAGCGACACCGAGGCGGAAATCGCCGCGGTGCAGGAGGCGATGCGCGCCCTCGGCACCGAGGCGGTCCTCTGCACCCATTGGGGCGACGGGGCCAAGGGCGCGCTCGACCTCGCGCGCGCGGTGCAGCGGCTGGTCGCCTCGGGACGCGCCGACTTCGCGCCGCTCTACACCGACCACGTCTCGCTCGCCGGGAAGATCGAGACCATTGCGCGGGAGGTCTACCGCGCGGCCTCCGTCTCCATTCCCGCGCCCGTCGCGGCGAAGCTGAAGAAGTTCGAGGAGGACGGCTACCGCGACCTGCCGGTCTGCATCGCCAAGACCCAGTATTCCTTCAGCGCCGATGCGACGGCGCTCGGCGCGCCGACCGGCCACGTGCTGCCGGTGCGCGAGGTCCGGCTCTCGGCCGGCGCCGGCTTCGTGGTGGCGATCTGCGGGGACATCATGACCATGCCCGGCCTGCCGCGGCGGCCGGCGGCGGAGGGCATCCACCTCGACGCCGAGGGGCGGATCAAGGGGCTGTTCTGAAGGCCCTACCGGCGCGCCTCGCGCGCGCCGTTGCGCAGGAAGATCGCCATCGCCTGGGCCAGGCAGTCGTTCAGCCGGTCCACCTGGGCGGCACGGTCCCGGCGCGGCGCCCGCTCCACATCGACGGTGCCGGCCTCCACCCAGGCGTGCATGAGTTCGTAGCGGGGGAACAGGGCCGCCTGGCCGGCCGAGGCCGCGACCCGCAGCGCGGCCTCGTAGGGCGCGACCTCGGCATTGGCGCGCAGGAAGCGGCTGAACTGCAGGTCCATCACCACCGCGTCGATGCCGCGGGCCTCGAGTTGCGAGAGGCCCTCGGTCAGCACGTCCGACATGTCGTCCACCGGCAGGCCGCGCACCGTCTCGGTCGCGCCGGCCTGCCAGATCACGAGGTCCGGCTTGCCCTGGGCCAGGGCCGCCTCGACCAGGTGCCACTGGTCGGCCGCGCTCATGCCACGGCCGCCGCGCACCTCGATGCGGATGTCGATGCCGGGGCGGCGCTCGGCGATGATGGCCTCGAGGCGCGAGGCGAAGGAGGCGGAGGCGCGGCTCACCCCGGGACTGGTGATCGAGGCCGAGCCGACGGCGAGGATATGCAGCCGCCCGGCGCGCCGCGCCGCGGCGACCACGGGCAGGGGCGGCGCTTCCAGCAGCTCGGGCGGCGCCCCGCAGGCGGGCCCCTCCGCCGCCCCGGCGGGCAACGCCATCAGCAGCGCGAGGAGGAGGGCTGCCCTGCGCATCATCCGGCCGGCCGTGCCGCTGGCGCACGCGGCTGCCGCTTCTCGAGCCCGTACCATGCCGTCACCAACCCCACCGCCACGAGGGCGAGAATTCCGGCGACATTGACCGCCACCTGCATCGGCCAGCGTTCCGAGGCCTCGATGGCAACACGTCCGACGAAGGATAGGAAGATGCCGGAGCAGAAGACCGGCAGGGATTGCTGGCCCATCAGCAGCAGCGGCGCCGCGGCCCGGGAGCGCAGCCAGCCCGCGCCCTTCGGGACGAACCAGGCGACGAGATAGGCCAGGGCCAGCATCGAGGCGAAGCGCGCCGGGTGCAGCGAGGCCTTGTCCACGCCGGCGAGGAAGCTGCTTGCCCAGGTGATCGCCGGCGCATTCGCGTATTCCGGCCCGAGCAGTTGGGAGAGCATCGCGGCCGCCGCGACCAGCAGGTAGAGCGCGCAGGCGGTCGCCAGCCAGCGGCGATAGGGCACCCCCATCGGGCTGCCGCCATCCCCGGCCGGCCGGTAGCCCAGGGCGCAGCCCGCGAAGAACAGCGCCTGCCAGGCGAGCGGGTTGAAGAACCATTCATGCGCCTGCCAGGCGGGCAGGTTCCAGCCGGTCCAGCGCACCAGGATCCAGAACGCCAGCGACAGGACGAGCAGCAGGCGCATGCGCCGCATCAGCGGCATCGCCGCGGCGAAGATCGTCAGCAGCACGATGTAGAGCGGCAGGATGTCGAGGAAGGAGGGCTGGTAGCGCAGCATCAGCGCCTCGAGCAGCGCCTCGTAGGGTGCCTGGCCGAAGGGGTCGAGCCTCAGCTCGTCCAGGTAGACCGCGCTGTCGAGCGCCGCGGCCGAGAACCCCACCTGCGCGGTGAACACCACGAAGAGGACGATGTGCGCGACATAGAGGGTGAAGACCCGCCCCGTGACCCGCGAGGCGGCGAAGAACCAGCCCTGCCGGTTCAGGATGTTGCCGTAGGCGAGCCCGGCCGCATAGCCGGCGAGGAAGACGAAGGCCTCGCTCGCGTCCGAGAGCGTGTAGTTGTGGATGGTGATGGCGCTGAGGACGTTGCCCGGCGTGTGGTCGACGAAGATTGCCCACAGCGCGAGGCCGCGGAAGAAATCGACGCGCAGGTCGCGGTCGAGCCGGACGAAGGCGAGCATGCCGGCGGAGCATCCTGCGGCGCCGGCCCCGCCGCAAGGATTCGCCGATTACGAGAGCGTGCGCGCGATCGCCTCGACCTCCTGCCCCGCCACGCTGCCGGGGTGGCGGGTGAGCAGCGGCGCCTGGTGGCGGATCGCATCCCGCACCTTGGGGTCCCGGCGGACGATGCCGGCGAGCGGCACCTCCCGGCGCAGGAAGGTCGCCGCCGCCCGCGCCAGCGCCCGATGGGTGCGCTGGCCGGCGGCGGCATCGGTGGCGAGGTTCACGACGATCCGGGCATCCCCCCCGGGGCGGTCCTGGCCATGGAGCTTCAGCACGGCATAGGCGTCGGTCAGCGAGGTCGGCTCCTCGGTGGCGAGTACGAGCAGCGTATCGGCCGCGGCCGCGAGGCGCCGCTGCGGCGCCTCGAGCCCGGCGCCGAGATCGACCACCACCCGGTCCCAGCGCGTCGAGGCCCGCGCGACGGCGGCCAGTACGGCGGCCAAGGCCGGCCCGTCCAGCGCCGCCAGCGCCCCGGAACCCGACCGTCCGGCAAGGATGTCGATCCCCGCCGCGGCGTGGTGCGCCGCCGCCGCCTCGGGCGGCATCGCCCCGGCGATGACGGCGGAAAGGTCCTGCGCCGGCTGGAAGCCGAGTTGCACATCGACATTGGCGAGGCCGAGATCGGCATCGACCAGCAGCACCCGCTGCCCGCGCCGCGCCAGTGCCTGGGCGAGGGTGATCGAGAACCAGGTCTTGCCGACGCCGCCCTTGCCCGAGGCGACGGCGAGGATGCGGCCGGGGCGGGGCGGGGCGGCCTGAGCGGCGCTGGGCATCATGCGGCTTCCTGGGGCGATGCGGCGCCACGACGCGGCGCGGCGGCGAGGCGCGCGGCGAGCCGCGCGGGGGTGAGGGGTTCGAGGCCGTCCACCACCTCCGGGCCGATCCCGGCCTCGGTCAGCAGCAGCGGCCCCGCCTGGGCGGCGGCAAGGACCGCGCCGAGACGCCGGGCGGCAT
>JAFADX010000291.1 GCA_023424475.1 Pseudomonadota bacterium | reverse complement strand
GGCCTGTCCTTCACCATCATCGCGCTGATCGGCGTGATCCTGCTGATGGGCATCGTGAAGAAGAACGCGATCATGATGGTGGATTTCGCGCTGGAGCATGAGCGGGAGGGCGGCCAGGGCGGCATGGTCGCCATCCTCGAAGCCTGCCGGGAGCGCTTCCGGCCGATCCTGATGACGACGCTGGCCGCCCTGTTCGGCGCCGTGCCTCTGGCGCTGGCGGGCGGCGCGGGGGCGGAACTGCGGCACCCGCTCGGCATCACCATCATCGGCGGGATGCTCGTCTCCCAGGTGCTGACGCTCTACACGACGCCGGTCGTCTACCTGGCGCTGGAGCGGCTCGCGACCAGGCGGCGGCGGCCGCTGCGGCGGCTGTCGGGGGCGCTTGGGGCGGGGGGATGAACCATGCGCCGGCCGCCGCTTGTGGGGCGCCGGAATCCGCCTCACTCTGCCCGCGCGCTTCCGAGGGACAGGAGACCAGGGCAGCATGGACGCGATCGACGAGATGGCCGCGGCCCAGGGCGTGGCCTACATGGACGGGCGCTACATGCCCCTCGCCGAGGCGACCATCCCGATCCTCGACCGCGGCTTCCTGCGCTCCGATGTCACCTATGACGCGCTGCATGTCTGGAAGGGCCGCTTCTTCCGGATGCAGGACCACATCGACCGTTTCCGCGCCTCCATCGCCGGGCTGCGCATGTCGCTGCCGCACACGGACGCGGAACTGCGCGATATCCTGATGGAATGCGTGCGCCGCACAGGATACCGCGATGCCTTCGTGATGGTGATGTGCTCGCGCGGCGTGCAGCCGCCGGGAACGCGCGACCCGCGGCTCTGCCGCAACCGGCTCTACGCCTACGTCCAGCCCTTCCTGTGGATTGCCAACGAGGAGCAGCGGCGCGACGGGCTCAAGCTGATCCTGACGAAGACCCAGCGCATCCCGCCCGAGGCGCTCGACCAGCGGATCAAGAACTTCCACTGGCTTGACCTGACGATGAGCCTCTTCGAGGCCTATGACCGCGACCAGCACACCACGGTGCTGCCGCTGGCCGACGGCACCGTCACCGAAGGTCCGGGCTACAACATCTTCCTGGTGAAGGACGGCGCGCTCGCCACGCCCGACCGCGGCATGTTCGAAGGCATCACGCGCCGCACGGTCGCCGAGATCGCCGCGGACCTGCAGATGCGCTGCGAGATCCGCCCGGTCCGCGTCGAGGAACTGGCCGAGGCCGACGAGATCTTCACCGCCACCACCGCGGGCGGCATCACGCCGGTCACCTGGTACGAGGGCAGGCCGATCGGCGACGGCAGGCCGGGCCCGATCACCACGCGCATCCTCGACCTCTACTGGCGCCGCCATGACGACGACGCCTATGCGACGCCCGTTTCCTACGATCCGTGAGGCGGCGCGCTCAGGCCTCCTTCGGAAGCGCCAGGGCGCCGGCGGCGATCAGGGCCTCGATCTCGGCCTCGCCGAAGCCGGCTTCGGCGAGCACCGTGCGGCCGTCCTGTCCCAGCGCGGGAGCCGGGTTGGTGATCTGCCCCGGCGTGCGGGAGAACCAGGCCGGCATGCCGGGATAGCGGACCGTTCCGAGCGGCGTCTCCTGCTCGGTGAAGAAGCCGACCGCATCGAGATGCGGGTCGTGCAGCAGGTCCGCGGTGTCGTTGACCGGCGCGGCGGGGATCCCGGCCCGTTCGAAGGCCGCGAGCCATTCGGCCGTGCCGCGCCGGGCGAGGGTCTCGGCGATGCGCCCATAGACCTCGTCCACCCATTTCACGCGCTCCTTCAGCATCGCGAAGCGCGGGTCGAGCGCCCATTCCGGGTGGCCGGCGATGTCGAGGAAGGCGCGCCAGTGCTTGTCGGTGTAGATGAGCGCCGCGATCCAGCCATCCGCGGTGCGGTAGGGGCGGCGATTGGGGGAGGCCGCACGGGCATAGACCGGCTCGCCGAGCGGCGGGTCGAAGAGCGAGCCGTTGATGTGGTCGGTCAGCACGAAGTTCGCCATGGTCTCGAACATCGCGACCTCGATCTCCTGGCCCTCGCCGGTGCGGGCGCGATGGAGCAGCGCCATCAGCACGGCGTAGAGCGCGGTGAGGCCGGAGACCTTGTCCGCCACCAGCGTCGCCGAATAGGAAGGCGTGCCGAGCATCCGCCCCTGCACCGCCGCCATGCCCGACATCGCCTGGATGGTGTCGTCGTAGGCCGGCCTCTTCGCGTAGGGGCCGCGGCGGGAGAAGCCGTAGACATTGGCGTAGACGATGCGCGGGTTCGCCGCCGCGACATCGGCATAGGTCAGGCCGAGCCGCGCGATGGCATCGGCACGCATGGCATGGATGAAGACGTCGGCGCTCCCGGCCAGGCGGAGCAGGGCCTCACGCGCCTCGGGCTTCTTGAGGTCGAGTGCCAGGCCCCGCTTGCCGCGGTTGAGGTTGTAGAACAGCGCGCTCTGCCCCGGCGCGCGGACCAGCGGCACCTGGCGGGTGGTGTCGCCGTCGGGGCTTTCGACCTTGATCACCTCGGCGCCGTGGTCGGCGAGGATCTGGGTGCAGAAGGGGCCCATCAGCACGGCCGTCAGGTCGAGCACGCGGATGCCCGCCAGCGCGCCGAAGCCGCGGCCGGGCATGTCCGGGGAGTCTTGCGTCATGCGGGGCTGGCTTCCGGGCGGCGTAGCGTGGCGGTGGTCAGTAGGACTTGGGCAGGCCGAGCACGCGCTCGGCGATGTGGCTCAGGATGAGCTCGCGGCTGACCGGCGCGATGCGCGGGATCAGGCTTTCGCGCAGATAGCGTTCGACGTGGTATTCCTGGGCATAGCCCATGCCGCCATGGGTCATCACCGCGGTCTCGGCGGCGGAGAAGCCGGCCTCGGCGGCAAGGTACTTCGCGGCGTTGGATTCCGCGCCGCAGTCCTTGCCCGCGTCGTAGAGCCAGGCCGCCTTCATCACCATCAGGTTCGCCGCTTCGAGATGCGCCCAGCAGCGCGCCAGGGGATGCTGGATGCCCTGGTTCTGACCGATGGCGCGGCCGAAGACGCGGCGCTCCTTGGCGTAGTCGCTCGCCTTGCGCAGCGCGGCGCGGCCGATGCCCACGGCCTCGGCCGCGATCAGGATGCGTTCGGGGTTCATGCCGTGCAGGATGTAGTGGAAGCCCTTGCCTTCCTCGCCGATGCGGTCCCCGACGGGCACCTCGAGCCCGTCGAAGAACATCATGTTCGAGTCCACCGCATGGCGGCCCATCTTCTCGATGAGGCGGATCTCGACCTTGGCGCGGTCGATGTCGGTGTAGAAGAGCGACAGGCCCTCGGTCTTGCGCCTCACCTGGTCGAGCGGCGTGGTGCGCGCGAGCAGCAGCATCCTGTTCGCCACCTGCGCGGTGCTGATCCACATCTTCTGGCCGCGCACGACGTATCGGTCGCCCTGGCGCTCCGCGCGCGTCTTCAGCTGCGTGGTGTTGAGCCCGACATCGGGCTCGGTCACCGCGAAGCAGGGCTTGTCCTGGCCGGCGATGAGCGGCGGCAGGGCGCGGCGCTTCTGCTCCCCGGTGCCGAAGACGACGACCGGGTTGAGGCCGAAGATGTTCATGTGGATGGCCGAGGCGCCGGTCATGCAGGCGCCGCTCTCGGCCACCGCCTGCATCATCACCGCCGCCTCGGTGATGCCGAGGCCGCCGCCGCCGTATTCTTCCGGCATGGCGATGCCGAGCCAGCCGCCCTTGGCCATGGCGGCGTGGAACTCCTCGGGGAAGGTGCCCTCGCGGTCCTTGCGCAGCCAGTACTCGTCGCCGAAGGAGGCGCAGAGCTTCAGGGTCTGTTCGCGGATCTCGGCCTGTTCGGGCGTCAGTTCGAATGCCATGGCGGTCCCTCGATCAGGGGGAGAAGGGCCAGAGGCGGGCAGTCCTGTCAATGCCGGCATTGACGCGGGCGTTCGCATTTTTCACATTGGGTTCGGATATGCGAACAACAGGCAAGGCAAGGCACGACGGGCCGGCCGCGACCGGCAGGGATCCCCGCGGCCACGGGGCGGCGCCGACGCGCGCACCCGCCGGTGCCGGCCCGCGCTCGGTCGGCCGCGTGATGGAGGTGCTCGACGGCCTCGCGGCACGGCCGCAGGG
>JAFADX010000211.1 GCA_023424475.1 Pseudomonadota bacterium | reverse complement strand
ACTTCGCGACCCCGCCCGTCGCGCGGCGGCCGCGCAGGCAGCGCAGGATCGTGCCGCCCTCGCCCGGGCGCGCTCCGACTATGCCGCCCTGATCCGCCAGGTCGGGGAGGGGCACGCCATGCTCGCGGCGCATGCCGCGCGCATCACGCGGGATGAGGCCGTGCAGCTGATCCTCGCGCAGCAGGACCGGCTGCGCCGTGCCATGCTGGCCATGCCGCGCCCGGTGCTGCGCGTGCCCGACGGGCCGGCATGAGGCGCCTCCTCGCCGCCTGCGCGCTGGCCTGCGCGACCCAGTGGCCTGCCCCGGCGATGGCGCAGCCGGCAGGGGAGCGCATCGGCGACGTCCTCGACCGCATCGACGCGATCCGGTCGGAACTGCGCTCGCGGCCCGGCGGCGTGCTCGGCATCATGGGCTACAACATGGTGCCGGACGGTTCGGCCAATGCGCTGCAGATCAACCGCTCCACGACGAGCGCCGACGAAGGCTCGCCGACGCTGACGCTGAGCCAGCTCGGCGCCGGCTTCACCTTGAGCGAATCCTTTCCGCTCTGGCTCGAGGGCTATATCGGCACGGCCCGCTACGATCCGCGCGCGGTCTTCACCAACCTCGGCGAGCGGCGCGCGCCGCTGCGCTGGAACAACGTCGCGATCACCACCGGCGTCGGCTATGACATCCGGCTCGGCGAGTATCTGTGGCTGCGGCCGATCTTCAACCTCTCGGCGGGATACGCGGCCTCCGACGCCTCGCTCTTCGGCAGCTTCGTCAACTGGCGCACGGGCCGCGACGTGGAGGCGCTGACCGACAAGCACGTGAATGTCTGGGGCATCGGCGGGTCCCTGATGCTCGCCTACTACGACTACCGCCCGGCGCGCGACATCGATGTCGAGCTTCGCTACACGCAGATCTACCTGCAGACCTTCGGCGATACGCTGCCGGCCGCGCGCGGCACCTCGATGGCACAGACGCTCGGCCTGTGGACCCGCTATCGCTGGCCGACCGGCTGGGAGGCCTTCGGCCGGCCGGTGCGCTGGGTGGTCGAGGGCTCCGGCAGCTATTATTTCGGCGACCAGAAGGACGCGATGGGCTTCGCCTGGGCGGTGAAGGCCGGCGGCGGCATCGAAATCGACCTGGGCCGATACGAGATCGGCGCGATGGGGCTGTCCATGTCCCGCGTGCGCTTCATCGGGCGCTACTTCGTCGGCGACCGGAACACCACCGGCGCTTCGTTCGGGATCGGGGTCAGCTTCTGACCGATCGCCGAAGCCGGCCCGCGGGAGCGAACCGGTCCTGCCATGCAACCGGCGCCGGATGGCCCGGCGCGGCGTTCGGCCGCCCCGATGCCCCTGGAACCCAGGCCCGGCCGGCAAGCATCGAGGCGTGCCGGTCCCTTCACGTCCGGATCAGGCCGCCCATCGGCGGGGCGGCCTCGCTGCCGGGAAAGGCGCGGGAGACCGCATGGGGCGGCAGGCGCAGGTGGTCGCGCAGCAGGCCCTTCGCCAGGCTGCGCAGGTCCGTGGTCGGCGCGAGGTCGCGGTTCTCGAACAGGCTGCCCGAGGCGAGCCCGGGCCAGTCGCCCGCCACGCGCCCCCCGGCGACCGCGCCGCCCAGGACGAAGGCGACGCCGCCCGTGCCGTGGTCGGTGCCGCTGGTGCCGTTGATGCGCACCGTCCGGCCGAACTCGGTCACCACCAGGACGGCGGTGCGCCGCCATTGCTCCCCGAGGGCTTCCCTGAGCGCGCCAAGCCCCTCGTCGAGCTGGAACAGCGGCTGGTTGAGCCGGTTCGCCTGGGCCGAATGGGTATCCCAGCCATTCAGTTCGAAGGCCGCGACCCGGGGGCCGTCGGGCCGGGCAAGCAGGCGCCCCGCGGCGATGGCGAGGGCACGGAAGAAGCCACCCGGCCGGGGCCGGGCCATCGCGTCGGCGCCGAGGGCGCTCGTCGCATAGCCGCGCGCGTGCAGCCCCTCGGCAATGGCGGGGCCCGACAGGGGATCCTCGGCGTTGAGGTCGGCGATGCGGGCCAGCAGGTCGGGCGGGGGCATGCCGCCGCCGCGTGGCGCATAGGTGCCGACCCGCGTCGCCCCGCGCATCAGCAGCGGCAGGTCGGCCCCGACCGAGAGCCCCGCCGGCTGCGCCCCGGGCCGCGCCGGCAGGGCCGAGAGCGCCCGGTTCAGCCAGCCGCTGGCGGTCACCCGGCCGGCCCCGGATTCCAGCAGGTCCTGCGCCGCGAAGTGGCTGCGCGATCGCCAGTTCCCGGCCACCGCATGGACTGGGAGGGCCTCGCCCGCCGCATACATCGCGTGGATCTGGGGCAGGCGCGGATGCAGACCGAAGCGGCCGCCGAGGTCGAGCAGCCCGCCCTCCCGCCCCGGCTCGGGCAGGGCGAGGGGGCCGCGCAATTCGCGGAAATCGGCCTCGGCATAGGGCTGCACGACGAACAGCCCGTCGAGCCCGCCGCGCAGCAGGACGACGGCGAAGCGCGCCTCGCCGGGCGCATCGGCGAAGGCGACGCGGGCGCGTGGCGGGCTCCATGCCGCGGCGAGGCCGAGCAGCGCCGCACGGCGGCCCAGGGCAGGGAGGTGCGTGGTCATCGTCGGTGGAACTCCGGGCTGGTCAGCACCAGGGTCAGGGCGTCGCGGGCCGAACCCGCGCGCGCGGCGGCGCGCAGCGTGTCGGGGCGGGCGAGGGGGCCGAGCACCGCTTCGGCGAGTTCCGCGGCATCCCGCCCGCCGGCGCGGGTGGAGACGCCGTTGGCCCACTGGATCCGGCGGACCATCAGTTCGGGCGCGGTCCAGTCGCGGGCCGTGTCGGGGAAGCCGATCGGGGCCGGCGGGTTCCACAGCGGCTGGCCGAGGAAGACGAGGCCGCCGAAGCCGCGATCCGCCGTCTCGGCCGGGGCCTCGACCGCGCGCAGCACCGCGACGACGTAGTCGTGCGGGGTGCGGAACTTGCCGAGCGGCGGGGTCCAGGCCCCGGGCAGCCGGACCAGGGCCCTGGCCGCGGCCCCGAGGTCCCCCGCGGTGTCGCGCAGCGCGCCCTCGATCCGCCGGACGGCGTCCGGCGGCGGGTCGTCGGCGACGAAATGGCGCACCAGCTTGGCCGCGAGGTGCCGGTGGGTCGCCCCGTGGCGCGCGAGGAAGCGCAGCGCCTCGATGCCGCCCTGCTCGCCCTCGGGGAAGGTCCGGCCGAGCACGGTCTTCGGCCCGGGCTCGTGGGCGTTCGCGCGGAACAGGAAGCCATAGGGCTCGCGGGCGATCGCGAAGCTCCAGCCGGTCAGCACCTTGGCGAAGGAGGTGACGTCGGCCTGGCCGTAGCCGGAGGCCGGGGTGACGGTGTGCAGCTCGAGGACCTCGCGCGCCAGGTTCTCGTTGAGGCCGCGGCCGCTGCGCCGGCCGGCCGGGCTGTCCGGGCCGATCGAGACGTTGTTGTCGAGGTAGCCCAGCATCGCCGGATGGCGCATGACGGCGAGCAGCATGTCCTCGAAGCGGCCGGCGACATGCGGGCGGATCGCCTCGCGCACGTAGTGGCCGGCGAGGTAGGGGGCGCGGACCCGGGCGATAGTGAAGTGATTGGCCCAGAAGGCCACCAGCCTTTCGCGGAAGCCCTGGCCGCCCGTCATCTCGAGGGCGAGGGAGGCCAGCATCTCGGTGCGGATGATCCGCTGCTGGTTCGGCCGGCCCTGGCCGCCGGCGCGGATCCGCGCGGTGTCCTCGGCTGCGGCGAGGAAGATGCTCCGCAGGTCCGCGGGCAGGTCCGGCGGGATGTCCGGCCCCGGCAGGCCGGGGGCGAGCTGCGAATCGAGCCAGGCCGCCGGTTCGCCCGGCACCGGGTCCCCGGGCCGGCGGCCCTGGCCGAAGCGTATCGCGGCGATGGCGGCGGTCTGGTCCATGGCGCCGATGCTAGGCGGTGCTTCCTTTCCGGAACTGCGACAAAGCGTGACACGCGGCCCAGGAATGCCCAGAACCCGCGCCGTGCGGGGCGAAGATACCATGTTGCGCTTGCAAACGGCGCCCGGACAGAGCAGATACGCGCCACCGACTGATCGGCGAGACCCTGTGGGCGGCGCGGAGCGGATGCTTCGGCGCGGGCGCCCTTTTCTGCTTATGGAGGCCCATCGTGGCGCGCACCCCGCTCGAGAAGATCCGAAACATCGGGATCACGGCGCATATCGACGCCGGCAAGACCACCACGACCGAGCGCATCCTCTATTACACCGGCAAGTCCCACAAGATCGGCGAGGTGCATGACGGCGCCACGACCACCGACTACATGGACCAGGAGCGCGAGCGCGGCATCACCATCACCTCCGCCGCCGTGACGGCGGAGTGGAAGGGCCACCGCATCAACGTCATCGACACCCCGGGCCACATCGACTTCAACATCGAGGTGAACCGCTCGCTGCGCGTGCTCGACGGCGCGGTCTTCGTGATCGAGGGCGTGGCGGGGGTGCAGCCGCAGTCCGAGACCAACTGGCGCCTCGCCGACCGCTACAACGTCCCGCGCATCATCTACATCAACAAGCTGGACCGCACCGGCGCCGACTTCTTCCGCGCCGCGGACACGCTGACCGAGAAGCTCGGCATCAACTGGGTCGCCCTGCAGATCCCCGTGGGGATCGAGGACGGCCTCAAGGGCGTGATCGATCTCGTCGAGATGAAGGCGCTGATCTGGCAGGGCGACGACCTCGGCGCGAAGTACGACGAGGTCGAGATCCCGGCCGACCTTCGGGACAAGGCCGCCGAATACCGCGAGAAGCTGCTCGACACCGTGGTCTCGGCCGATGACGAGGCGATGGAGAAGTATCTCGAGGATGGCGACGTGCCGGTCGAACTGCTCAAGCGCGCCATCAAGAAGGGCACGATCTCGGGCGAGTTCCGCCCGGTGGTCTGCGGCTCCTCCTTCAAGAACAAGGGCGTGCAGCCGCTGCTCGACGCGGTGATCGACTACCTGCCCTCCCCGGTGGACATCGAGGGCATCAAGGTCGCCCCCGAGGAAGGCCAGGAGGAGGACGCCGAGCGCCGCATCATCCCGGCGACCGAGGACGGGCCGTTTGCCGGCCTCGCCTTCAAGATCATCAACGACAAGTACGGCAACCTGACCTTCGTGCGCGTCTATCGCGGCGTGCTGCGGTCGGGCGACCAGGTCCTGAACACGACCAAGGGCAGCAAGGAACGCGTCGGCCGCATGTTCCAGATGCACGCGGACAAGCGCGAGGAGATCAAGGAGGTCTTCGCCGGCGACATCGCGGCGTTCGTGGGCCTGAAGGACACCGGCACGGGCGACACCCTCGCCGATGCCGCCGACCCCTGCGTGCTGGAGCGCATGGCCTTCCCGGTGCCGGTCATCGACATCTCGGTCGAGCCGAAGACCAAGGAAGGCATCGAGAAGATGACGATCGGCCTGCAGAAGCTGGCCGGCGAGGATCCGTCCCTGCGCCTGCGCACGGACCAGGAGACGGGCCAGACCATCCTCTCGGGCATGGGCGAGCTGCACCTCGAGATCATCATCGACCGCCTGCGGCGCGAATACGGCGTGGATGCGAATGTCGGCGCCCCGCAGGTCGCCTACCGCGAGACGATCACCAAGAAGACCGAGGTCGACT
>JAFADX010000190.1 GCA_023424475.1 Pseudomonadota bacterium | reverse complement strand
GCCTCGGCCGGGCCGCCTTCCAGCGGCCGCGGTGCCGTGGCCGGCGGCGGCGGCGGCGGCAGCGGCGCCCGCGGTGGATCTGCCGCGTCCATCCGCACCGAGGCCCGCAGCAGCACATCCGTCCCGTTCACGTAGTGCACGCCGAGGTCGAGCCAGTCGTTCGTCCATTGCAGCCCGGCATTCACGCGCAGCCGGGATTCCCCGATCAGGTTCGTGGTGTTGGCGGGGTAGCCGCCGCGCTCGTCCCGCAGGCGGTCGCCGCTGACCTCGACCTTGCCGCGCAGCCCGTCGAAGGCGCCCCAGGGCGTCGGGATCGGCGGCACCGTCCATTCCACGCCGCCGAAGAAGGCGATGTCCTCGCCGTGGAAATAGGTGCCCCAGCGCGGCGTGCCGCCCTGCCCCACATCGCGGTCCCGGTCGGCGAAACCCGACCACAGGTCGGTCAGCGGGTTCGGCGCATCCGCCCCGGTCCCCAGCCGCCCCCAGCCGATCCCGAGCGAAAGGTCGAAATCCCAGAACCGCTTCGAGGCGACGAGGTATTCCCCGCCATAGATCCCGGTGCCCGCGATGTCCTGGATCCCGACCGCGAGCGCCGGCCGCCAGTCATTCTCCTCCCAGAGCCGGATCTTGATGTCGAAGGCGCGGTCGGAGACCGTCCCCTCCCCGGTCGTGCCGTTCAGACGCTCCCCGACGCGGAAGGTCGTCTCCAGCCAGGGCAGCGCCTGGAAGCCGAGGAAATAGAACTGCCGCTGGTGCCGCCACGAGACGCCGGCCTCCATCGCCCCATCCGGCCGGAACCGCGCATTGCGCATCTCGATCAGCCCGACCCCACCCCAGTCGGAGCCGGTCCCCGGCACCGGCTGGGCGGTGGCGTGCGCCGGGGCGAGCAGGAGCAGGAGGAAGGCGAGCGCGACAATGGCGGCACGGGGAGGGCGCTGCCCTCCCCGGACCCCTCCCGCCAAAGGCCTAAGGACCCTTGGAACCCTCAAAATGGCTGGGAGAGAGGAGGGGCGCGAGACGGGCGCTGGGCCCAGAGCGCGCGCGGCGCCCCTTCCCTCTCCCAGCCATCTCCTGGTGTCCAGAGGCCTTTCGGCCTCTGGCGGGGGGTGCAGGGGGGCGGCGCCCCCCTGCGGCCGACCTTCGCCTGCCAGCGCGTCCACCGCCCTACCGGTTCGCCTCGCGGGCGATCACCGCCAGGGCGGCGGCGGAGACCGACACCTGGCCGAGCACCTGGGTCAGGTCGCGCACGAAGCCCCAGGTCTCGTAGGGGCTCGGGTCCTGCGGCACGACCACCAGGCTGCCGGGCGGGATGGGTGGCCCGCCCTGCTGCCAGGCGGAGAGGCCGGCAGCAGTGGATTGCCCGTTGGGCAGCACGATGAAGGCGCGGGAGGGGTCGGCGAAGCGCTGGGTGCCGCCGGCGGCGCGGACATAGTCGCTGGCGCGCCAACCTGAACGGAACTGCAGCGAGCCGGGGTTGAGCACGGAACCGACGACCGTGACCTCGCTCGGCCGCTTCGGCACGGCGATGACGTCGCCGGGTTCGAGCAGCACGTCGAGTTCGGGCCGTGCGGCAAGGATGACGGGGTTGGCTTCGACCACCATGCGCCCTGCGGCGCGGGCCTCGCGCAGGGAATTGGCGAGTTCGCGCCCGGCGGTGATGGCCGAGCCGACATCGATGGTCGATCCGCGCGTGCCGGCGACGGCCTGGCCGGCGGCGACCTGGATCAGGCTGGTCTCGAGTTCCCGCGCGGTGCGGGCGAAGCCTTCCTGCTGGCGCTGGCGCACGGAATCGCGGGTGAAGACGGCGCCGTAGGGATAGGCGTGGGGCGTCAGGCCGCCGGCGCGGGCGATGACCTCGGACAGGCGCTCGCCGCGCCGGATGTCGTAGGTGCCGGGGCGGAGAAACTCGCCGACCAGGATGACGGGGCCGGTGTCGCGGTCGCCGAAGGCGCGGGGGATGCGGACGGTGTCGCGCGGGGAGAGCCGCACCGCGGCGAAGTTGCGGCTGGTGAGGTCGAGCCGCGTCCGCGCGAGGGGAATGGTGCCGGTCTGGTCGGCCGGCTCGCGCGCGAACTCGACCACGCGCAGGTCCGCCGCATCCGACAACCCGCCGGCCGAGGCGATCAGCAGGTCGAGGCCGGTGTCGTCGACGATCGGCATCGGTCCGGGCGAGCGCACCTCGCCGGTCAGCACCACCGTCTGGTCCAGCAGGTAGGCGGCGAGGTCGGGATAGTCGATCATCACCTGCGGGCAGGTGGCCGGCCCGATCTCGGGGAAGCCGGCACCCTTCACATGCGCGAAGCGTTCCGGCGAAGCGCGGGAGGCGAGTGCGAGCGCGGTCAGCGCCGGGCATTCGGGCGGCGGCGGGGCATTGGGCTGCGCGGCGGCGGTGGGCGCCTCCCCGCGCAGGACGCGCTGCACGGCGGGCGAGGCGAGCCAGGCGATGTCCGCGCGGCCGAAGACGATGACCTCATCGCCCTCGCGCAGGGGCATGTTGGCGCGGCCTTCGAGCACGCGGCCGAGGTCGAAGGGGACGAAGGAACGGCTGCCGGTGCGTGCGTCGGCCCGCCAGACAACGCCGAGCCGCACATAGGGATCGTTGCGCAGCAGCCGGCGGTCGGAAATGAGCCCGCGCAGCGTCTGGCTGCGCCGTCCGCCGGCGGCCGCGCGCGTGACCGGGATGACGACATGCCCGGCAAGCCGCACCTGGTTCGCCACCACGTCGGCGCCGGGCTGGACCAGCACGGCGTCGCCGCGGCGCACGGCCTGGTCGGGCGCCAGCTCGGCATAGGAGCGCCGGCCGGCACCGTCGTTCTGCTGCACCATCAGCCGGTTGCCGCCCTGGCGGATGGTGCCGCCGGCGAGCACGAGCAGATCCGCGAGCGGCGCGCCGGATCGCCGGGCGGGCAACTCGTAGATCGCCGGCCGCGCGACGTCGCCGGCGACGGCGACGGTGCCGCCGACGGGCGGGACGATGATGCGCTCGCCCTCGCGCAGGGTCAGATCGGCGTCACCCGGCGCATCGGCGATGATGGCATAGAGGTCGATCACCCGCCGCCCGCGCGGCCCCTCGACGCGGATGGCGCGGAGCGAGCCGGTCTTGCGCACCCCGCCCGCGGCGGAGAGCGCGTCCAGCACCGAGGAGAGCGCGTTGAGCGGCTGGAAGCCCGGCCGCAGCACCTCCCCGGCGACGAAGACGTTCATCTGCCGGACCTGGCCGATGGAGACGAAGACCTCCGAGCCCGCCAGGTCGCGCGCGGCGCGGCCCTCGAGGTCGGCGCGGAGCTCGCCGAGGCGCCGACCGGCCGCGGGCACCGGCGCGATGTCGGGCAGCAGCAGCAGCCCGTCGCGGCCGACGCGCAGGGAGAGGGTCTGGCGCGCCCGGCCACGGAAGGCGACCACCACCT
>JAFADX010000156.1 GCA_023424475.1 Pseudomonadota bacterium | reverse complement strand
CCGCCGCCCTGCCCGCCTTCGGCGCCCCGGCCGGGCGCGGCCGGCGCAGCCGCATCGCGGTGGCCGGCGGCGAGGCGCTGCTGATCGACGATTCCTACAACGCCTCCCCGCCCTCGATCCGCGCGGGTCTCGCCGTGCTCGCCGCGCAGCCCGCCGCGCGCCGCATCGCGGCCCTGGGCGACATGCGCGAGCTGGGCAAGGAGGCGCCTTCCATCCATGCGGGCCTCGCGCCCGACGTGGCGGCGGCCTGCGACCTCGTCTTCTGCTGCGGCGAGATGATGGGCCACCTCTATCGCGCGCTGCCGGAGGCGAAGCGCGGTGCGCACCTGCCGGATTCCGCGGGCCTCGCGCCGGTGCTGCAGGAGGCGCTGCGTCCCGGCGACGCGGTGCTGGTGAAGGGTTCGCTCGGATCACGCATGGCGGTCGTGGTGGGGGCACTGACCGGGGAGATGCGGCCGTGATCTATACTTTCCTCACGCCCTTCGCCGAGGACTTCCCGCTCTTCAACCTCGCGCGCTACCACACCTTCCGCGCGGGCGCGGCCTGCATGACCGCGCTGCTGATCTGCCTGCTCTTCGGCGCGCCGATCATCCGCTGGCTGCGCAGCTTCCAGCGCGGCGGGCAGCCGATCCGCGACGACGGCCCCGAGCGCCACCTGATCGAGAAGAAGGGCACGCCGACCATGGGCGGCGTGATGATCCTTCTGGCCCTCGTCGTCTCGACGCTGCTCTGGGCCGACCTGCGCTCGGGCATGGTCTGGGCGGTGCTGGTGGTGACCATCGGCTACGGCGCGCTCGGCTTCGCCGACGACTGGCTGAAGGTGACCAAGCGCAACACCAAGGGCGTCTCGGGGCGGATGAAGCTGGCGGTGCAGGCCGGGCTCGGGCTGGTGGCGGCGTTCTGGATCATCGCCCTGATGCCCGATCCGCTCGCGCATGGCCTCGCCGTGCCGTTCTTCAAGGAGGTGCTGATCCCCTTCGGCTTCCTGTTCCCGCTGGTCGGCATGCTCGTGATGATGGGCTCCTCCAACGCGGTGAACCTGACCGACGGGCTCGACGGCCTCGCCATCGTGCCGGTGATGATCGCGGCGGCGGTCTTTGCGCTGATCGCCTACCTGGTCGGCAACCGCGTCTTCGCCGACTACCTGCAGCTCCATTACGTGCCGGGCACCGGCGAGCTCGCGGTCTTCGCCTCGGCGCTGATCGGCGCCGCGCTGGGCTTCCTGTGGTTCAACGCGCCGCCGGCGGCGGTCTTCATGGGCGACACCGGCTCGCTCTCGCTGGGTGGCGCGCTCGGCGCGCTCGCGGTCGCGACCAAGCACGAGATCGTGCTCGCGATCGTCGGCGGCCTCTTCGTGGTCGAGACGGTCTCGGTGATGATCCAGGTCTTCTGGTTCAAGCGCACCGGCCGCCGCGTCTTCCTGATGGCGCCGCTGCATCACCACTTCGAGAAGAAGGGCTGGGCGGAGCCCACCATCGTCATCCGGTTCTGGATCATCGCCATGATCCTCGCGCTGATCGGCCTCGGCACGCTGAAGATCCGATGAGCATCCCGGCCCCGCCCTTCACACCCTTCCTCGGCGCGCGCATCGCGGTCGTCGGGCTCGGCCGCGCCGGGCTGCCGGCGGCGCTGCGCCTCGCCGGCTGGGGGGCGGAGATCGAGGCCTGGGACGACGAGGAAGCCCGGCGGCGCGAGGCCGCGGAGGCCGGGCTGACCCTGCGCGACCCCGCCGAAGGCCGCTTCCGCGCCGATGCCCTGCTGCTCTCCCCCGGCATTCCCCACCGCTTCCCGAAGCCCCACCGCGCAGCGGCCGCGGCCCAGCAGGCCGGCGCCCCGATCCTCTGCGACGTCGAGTTCCTCTACCGCGCCGTGCTCGCGGCCCAATCGGGCGCGCGCTTCGTGGGCATCACGGGCACCAACGGCAAGTCCACCACCACGGCGTTGATCAACCACATGCTGGTCCGCGCGGGACGCGAGGCGGAGGTCGGCGGCAATCTCGGCCCCCCTGCCCTCGGACTCAACATCTTGGGGTCCGGAGGGGTCTATACCCTCGAAATGTCGAGCTACATGTTGGAGCGAATCGCCACGCTGCGCTTCAACGTGGCTGTCATGCTGAACCTCAGCCCGGATCACATCGACCGTCATGGGAGCATGGCCGGCTATGCCGCTGCGAAGGCGAACATCTTCGCCCGGCAGGGCACCGGGGACGTCGCGGTGCTCGGGCAGGACGACCCGATGACGGTGGCGATGGCACCGAGGATCGCGGGGCGGATCGTTCCGATCTCGGGCCATGCGCCGCAGCCGGGCGGCATCTGGGCCGACGGACGCATGCTGCGCGACGACGCCGGGGTCATCCTTCCGCTCGACGAGGCGCCCGCGCTGCCCGGACGCCACAATGCCCAGAACGCCGCTGCCGCGGCCGCCGTGGGCTTCGCGCTCGGCCTGACGCGGCGGGAGGTCGCGGACGGCATCGCCACCTATCCCGGCCTGCCGCACCGGCAGGAACGCGTCGGCACTGCCCGCGGCGTCGTCTTCGTCAACGACAGCAAGGCGACCAACGCCGACAGCGCGGCCCGCGCCCTCGCCTCCTACGACCGGGTGGTCTGGATCGCCGGCGGGATGGCCAAGGAAGGGGGGATCGAGGGCCTGGCGCCGCTCTTCCCGCGCATCGCCAGGGCGTTCCTGATCGGCCGCGACGCGCCGGCCTTCGCCGCGACCCTCGCCGCGCACGGCGTGCCGCACGAGGTGGTGGACACGCTCGACGCCGCCGTGCCCGCCGCGGCCGAGGCCGCCTTCGCCGGCGCCGCGCCGGTCGTGCTGCTCTCGCCCGCCTGCGCTTCATGGGACCAGTTCACGGGCTTCGACGCGCGCGGCGACCGCTTCCGCGACCTCGTCGCCGGCCTGCTCGCCGGGAGGGCCGCCTGATGGCCCTCTCCCGCGCCGATACCTCCGTGCTGGGCCGCTGGTGGTGGACCGTCGACCGCTGGACGCTCGGCGCGCTGCTGATCCTGATCGGCTTCGGCTACGTGATGATGCTCGCCGCCTCCCCGGCGGTGGCCGAGCGCATCGGCGCCTCCTCCCGCCACATGTTCTTCTTCAAGCAGGTCGCCTATCTCGGCCTGGCGGCGCTGCTGATGGTCGCGGTCTCGCTGCTCTCGGTGCGCGGGGTCCGCCGGCTCGCCCTGATCGGCTTCGCCATCGCGCTGATACTGACCGCCGCCACGCTCGTCGTCGGCGTGGAGATCAAGGGCGCGCGGCGCTGGCTGCCGATCCCGCTGCTCTCGCTGCAGCCCTCGGAATTCCTCAAGCCCTTCTTCGCCGTGGTCGCCGCCTGGCTGATCGCGGAAGGCAAGGCCCCGGGCTCGAAGGTCTGGGGCGCCTCGATCGCGCTCGTGCTCTACCTGGTCATCGCGGGCATCCTGAAGGGGCAGCCGGACATCGGCATGCTCATCGTCATCTCCGCGGTCTTCTTCGCCCAGTTCTTCGTGGCGGGGATGAACATCTTCCTGGTCGGCATCGTCGGCGGCATCGGCATGGCGAGCGCCTTCCTCGCCTACCTGATGTTCCCGCACGTGCAGTCGCGCGTGCAGCGCTTCCTCGACCCTTCCTCGGGCGATTCCTACCAGGTGAACGTCGCGCTCGAGGCCTTCGCCAATGGCGGGCTGATGGGCCGCGGCCCCGGCGAGGGGCGGATCAAGAACGTCCTGCCCGACGCCCATGCCGACTTCGTCTTCGCCGTCGCGGCGGAGGAATACGGCATGGTCCTCTGCGTCGTGATCATCGCGCTCTTCGCCTACATCGTGGTGCGCGGGCTGATGCGCCTGCTGGCCGAGAACGACCTCTTCGTCATGCTTGCCGGCACCGGGCTGCTCACGCAGTTCGGCCTGCAGGCCTTCGTCAACATGGCCTCGACCCTCCATCTGATCCCGACCAAGGGCATGACGCTGCCCTTCGTCTCCTATGGCGGCTCCTCCGTGCTCGCCACCGCGATCGGGATGGGCATGCTGCTCGCCCTGACGCGGCGCAGGGCCGGCACCCGGGCCGGCGAGGATGCCGAGCCCGTCCCGCCCGCCATGCCGGCGGGAGCGGCCCGGTGAGGGGCCCCGCCGTGCGCCCCATCGTCATCGCCGCCGGCGGGACCGGCGGGCATCTGTTTCCAGCCGAGGCGCTGGCGGCAGAACTGCTGCGCCGCGGCGAGCGGATCGCGCTGATGACCGATGCGCGCTCGGCGGCCTACGACAGCGCCGCCTTCGCCGCGGCCGAGCGCTTCGTCCTCAGCGGCGCCGGGCTGTCGGGCCGCGGCATGCGCGGCGCGGCCAGGGGCGCCGTGGCGCTGGTCGCCGGCACCATGCAGGCGCGCCGGCACCTTGCCGCGCTGAACCCTTCCGTGGTCGTCGGCTTCGGCGGCTACCCCTCCTTTCCGCCGCTCGCCGCGGCGCGGATGATCGGCGCGGCGCGCCGCCCGGCCATCGTGCTGCACGAGCAGAATGCCGTGCTCGGCCGCGCCAACCGGCTGATGGCCCGCATCGCGGACCTGCTTGCTTTGTCCTTCGAGGACACGACGAAGGTCCCGGCGGGCGCCCGTGCCGAGGTCGTGGGCAACCCTGTCCGTCCGGCCATCGCCGCACTGGCCGGCCTGCCCTATCCCACGCCGCCCGAGGGCGGGGCGATCCGCCTGCTGGTCACCGGCGGCAGCCTCGGCGCGCGCGTCTTCGCCGACGTGGTGCCGCCCGCCATCGTCGCGCTGCCGGAAGCGATCCGGGCCCGCCTGCTCGTCACCCAGCAATGCCGCGCCGACGACCTGGCGCGCACCGCGACCGCCTATCGCGAAGCGGGCGTCGTCGCCGACCTGGCGCCCTTCTTCCCCGACATCGCCGGGCGGCTCGCGACCGCGCATCTGGTCGTCGCGCGGGCCGGGGCCTCGACGGTCGCCGAGCTCGCCTGTGCCGGCCGGCCCGCCGTCCTGGTGCCGCTGCCGACCGCGATCGACGACCACCAGTCGGCCAATGCCCGCGCCCTCGCCGAGGCCGATGCGGCCTGGGTCTATCCGCAGCCCGCCTTCACGCCGGAAGCGCTGACCGAGCGTCTCGTCTCGCTGCTCGCCGTGCCGTCTCGGCTCACCGCCGCTGCCGCCGCGGCCGCCGCCCTCGCCCGCCCGCATGCGGCGCGGGACCTTGCCGACCGCGTGCTCGCGCTCGCCCGCCACGACATCATGGGGACCGCCTGATGCGCGCGCTTCCGCTCAATATCGGGGCCATCCACTTCGTCGGCATCGGCGGGATCGGCATGTCCGGAATCGCCGAGGTGCTGCACGTCCTCGGCTACCAGGTGCAGGGCAGCGACCTTTCGGACAGCGCCAACGTCCAGCGGCTGCGCGCCGCGGGCATCCCGGTCGCGGTCGGGCACGATGCGGCGAACCTCGGCGATGCGCAGGTCGTCGTGGTCTCGACCGCGGTGAAGCGCGACAACCCCGAGGTCGCGGCCGCGCGCCAGCGCCTGATCCCGGTGGTCCGGCGCGCCGAGATGCTGGCCGAGCTGATGCGGCTCAAGTGGTCCATCGCCATCGGCGGCACCCACGGCAAGACCACCACGACATCCCTCGTCGCCGCGGTGCTCGAGGCGGCGCGCCTCGACCCGACCGTGATCAACGGCGGCATCGTCAATGCCTACGGCACCAACACCCGCATGGGCTCCGGCGACTGGATGGTGGTCGAGGCCGACGAATCCGACGGCTCCTTCCTGAAACTCCCGGCCGTCGTCGCCGTCGTCACCAACATGGACCCCGAGCACCTCGACCACTGGGGCACGGGCGAGGCCATGAAGGAAGGCTACGCCCAGTTCGTCGGCAACATCCCCTTCTACGGCTTCGCGGTGCTCTGCATGGATCACCCCGAGGTCCAGGCGATGATCCCCCGCCTGTCCGACCGCCGCATCGTCACCTACGGCTTCAGCCCGCAGGCCGATGTCCGCGCCGAACGCATCATCACCGACCGCATGGGCGCGACCTTCGAGGTGACGGTGACCGACCGCGCCACCGGGCGGTCCCGCACCATGAAGCCCTTCCGCCTGCCGATGCTCGGCCAGCACAACGTGCAGAACGCGCTCGCCGCCATCGCCATCGGCGTCGAGATGGATGTCGACGAGGGCACCATCCGCACCGCGCTCGCCGGCTTCAAGGGCGTCAAGCGCCGCTTCACCCGCACCGGCGAAGCCGGCGGCATCGCCGTGATCGACGACTACGGCCACCACCCGGTCGAGATCGCCGCCGTGCTCAAGGCCGCCCGCCAGGCCGGCGCGCGGGACGTGATCGCGGTGGTGCAGCCGCACCGCTACTCCCGCCTCAACTCGCTGTTCGAGGATTTCTGCACCTGCATGAACGACGCCGGCACGGTCATCGTCGCCGACGTCTATGCCGCGGGCGAGCAGCCCATCCCCGGCATCGACAAGGACGCGCTGGTCGAGGGGCTGCGCGCGCGCGGGCACCGTTCGGTGGTGCCCCTGCCGGGACCGGACAGCCTGCCGGAGATGATCCACGCCATCGCCAGGACCGGCGACTACGTGGTCTGCCTCGGCGCGGGGAACGTCACCCAGTGGGCGCATGCCCTGCCGGGGCAGCTCGCGGACCTGCAGCAGCGTTCGCGCGGCCGGCTCGCGGGGGCGATGAAATGATGGCGGCGGCAGCGATCGGAGAGGGGCGGCGCCCCTCTCCGAGCCTCACCCCGCCAAAGGCCGGAGGGCCTTCGGAAGCCGGGATTCCGCCCGTGAGGGGGCGTGTCGCGCATGACGCGCCGCTCGGGGCGCAGACCTGGTTCCGGGTGGGCGGCAGCGCCGAGGCGCTGGTGCGGCCGGCGGATGCGGACGACCTGGTCACGCTGCTGAGGCACCTGCCCGCCGCGACGCCGCTCACCGTGATCGGCGCGGCGTCGAACATGATCGTGCGCGACGGTGGCATCGCGGGCGTGACCGTCCGGCTCGCACGCGGCTTCGGCGGGGTCGCGGTGGAAGCCGACGGCATCGTGGCGGGCGCCGCGGCCCTCGACGTCACGGTGGCCGAGACCGCCGCCGCCCACGCGCTCGGCGGGCTGGAATTCCTCGCCGGCATCCCCGGCACGATCGGCGGCGCGGTGGCGATGAACGCCGGCGCCTACGGGTCGGAGGTCAAGGACGTGCTCGACTGGGCCGAGGTCGCCACGCCGGGCGGCGTCCTGCGCCTGGGCGCGCCGGACCTGCACTTCGCCTATCGCCGCGCCGAACTGCCCGCCCGCGGCGTGGTCACGCGCGCGCGCCTGCGCGCCATCCCCGGCGACGCGGCCGCCATCGCCGCGCGGCTGAACGGGATCCGCGCCGAACGCGAGGCGACGCAGCCCGTGCGCGCCCGCACCGGTGGCTCCACCTTCAAGAATCCGCCCGGCGGGAAGAAGGCCTGGGAACTGATCGACGCCGCCGGCTGCCGCGGCCTGACGCGCGGCGCCGCGCAGGTCAGCGAGAAGCACTGCAACTTCCTCATCAACACCGGCGGCGCCAGCGCCGCCGACATCGAGGCCCTCGGCGAGGAGGTGCGCGCCCGCGTGCGCGCCGCCACGGGCATCGAGCTCGAATGGGAAATCAGGCGCATCGGGAGGCCCGCATGACGCAGAAAGTGGCGGTCCTCTACGGCGGCAAGTCGGCGGAACGGGAGGTCTCCCTCGCCTCCGGCCACGAATGCATCCCCGCGCTGCGCGAGGCCGGCTTCGAGGTCGTTCCGATCGAGGTGACGGACGACCTCGTCGCCGTCATCCAGGCCCTCGCCCATGCCCGCCCCGACGTCGTCTTCAACGCGCTGCACGGGCGCTACGGGGAGGATGGCTGCATCCAGGGCGTGCTCGACTGGCTCGGCATCCCCTACACGCATTCCGGGGTCCGCGCCTCGGCGCTCGCCATGGACAAGGCCGCGGCGAAGGCCCTGTTCCAGGCCGCCGGCCTGCCGATCGTCGAGCACAGGCTGGTGACGCGCGACGAACTCGAGGCCGCCGACCCGCTGCCCCTGCCCTATGTCGTCAAGCCGGTGAACGAGGGCTCCTCGGTCGGCGTCCACATCGTGCGCAAGGGCAGCAACCAGCGCGCCGAGATTGCCCGCACCTGGCGCTACGGCGACCACGCCATGGTCGAGACCTATGTCCCCGGCCGCGAGCTGACGGTCGGGGTGATGGGCGACCGCGCGCTGGCCGTGACCGACATCCTCGCCGACGCCGGCGCCTTCTACGACTACGAATCCAAGTACGCGACGGGCGGCTCCCGCCACGTCGTCCCGGCGCAGATGCCGCAGGAGGACTACGCCCGTGCCCTCGACATCGCGGTGCGGGCGCACCGGGCCCTGGGCTGCCGCGGCGCCTCGCGGGCCGATCTGCGCTATGACGAGACGGCCGAGGGCAACCGCCGCCTGGTCCTCCTCGAGGTCAACACCCAGCCGGGCCTGACGCCCACTTCGCTGCTGCCGGAACAG
This sequence comes from Pseudomonadota bacterium, assembly GCA_023424475.1. Classification (GTDB taxonomy): domain Bacteria; phylum Pseudomonadota; class Alphaproteobacteria; order Acetobacterales; family Acetobacteraceae; genus Neoroseomonas. The sequence goes on along the minus strand of JAFADX010000156.1, from coordinate 2,128 downwards.
GCCGCCCATTGCGGCATCCCCTTCCCCGCGCTCTGCGCCTGGATGGTGAAGGAGGCCCGCCATGGCGCGTGAACGCCTCGCGCGCACCTCCGGCGTGCAGAAGGACCCCGCGCGTCCGTCCCGCCTGCGCATCTGGATGCGCCGCCGCCGCGGCCTGGCCCGCCCCGCCCTCTACGTGGGCCTCGCGCTCGGCGCGGTCGGCGTGATGGTGCTCGCGGTGCGTGCGCTCGATCCCTCCGCGCGGGTGCGGGATGTCGCGTCCGCCATGGCGGACCTCGGCGATTCCGCCGGGCTCAGCGTGAACGTCGTGATCCTGGAAGGCCGCCACAACACGCCGCGGGACATGATCGTCGCCGCGCTCGGCGTCTCGCGCGGGGACCCGATCCTCGACTTCTCGCCCGAACAGGCGCGCCAGCGCCTCGAGACCATCGCCTGGGTGCAGCGCGCGCATGTCGAGCGGCGCCTGCCCTCGACCATCCTCGTGCGCATCGACGAGCGCCGGCCCTTCGCCATCTGGCAGCACAACGGGCGCTTCGTGATCATCGACGCGGCCGGCAAGGTGGTGGCGACCGACCACCTCGACCAGTTCGGAACGCTGCCGCTGGTCGTCGGCGCCGGTGCCGATACGGCCGGGGCGACCCTCTACACCGACCTCTCGAAGCACCCCGCGGTGCGCGACCGGGTGCAGGCCATGGTGCGCATCCAGGAACGGCGCTGGAACCTGCGGCTGCACAACGGCACCGACGTGCTGCTGCCCGAAGGGCATGAAGGCGTGGCGCTCGACCGCCTTGCGGAACTGCAGCAGGAAGCGAGCCTGCTCGACCGTCCGCTCGCCGCCATCGACATGCGGCTGCCGGACCGGCTGGTGCTGCGCCCGACCCGTCAGGCCGAGCCCTCCGAGCAGCCCGCGCCGCAGCACGCCGGCCGCGCGAGGCGGGGATGAACCAGATGGCACGCCTGCCCGCGCCCGTGGAACCGGGCAGCCCGCAGCGCAAGCGCCGGCACGCGCGCAGCGGCACATTCGGCGTCCTCGACATCGGCTCGACCAAGGCGGTCTGCCTGATCGCGCGCATCGAAAGCGACGGCGCGCCGCGCGTGCTCGGCTTCGGCTGGCAGCGCGGCCGCGGCGTGAGGGGCGGCTCGATCGTCGATCTCGAGGAAGGCGAGCGCGCCATCCGCGCCGCCGTCGGCCAGGCCGAGGACATGGCGGATACGCGCCTGACCGGCGTGATCGCCAATCTCTCCTGCGGCCAGCCCGACAGCCGACAGCTCCATATCCAGTGGGGCATCGGCGGGCGTGCGGTGACCGACCAGGACCTGCGCGCGATCCTGCACGAAGGCCGCCGCCGCACCTCCGAGGAAGGGCGCGAGACGGTCCATGCCATCCCGCTCGGCTTCACCGTGGACGCGACGCCGGGCGTGGACGACCCGCGCGCCATGATCTGCGACACGCTCGCCGCGCGGCTGCACATGGTCGCGGCCTCCCAGGCCAGCCTGCGCAACCTCGGCGCCTGCCTGCTGCGCTGCGACCTCGAGGTGGAGGAACTGGTCTCCGCCCCCTTCGCCGCCGGCCTCGCGACGCTGGTGGAGGATGAGAAGCAGCTCGGCTGCACGGTCATCGACATGGGCGGCGGCACCACGAGCCTCGCCGTCTTCAGCGAGGGCCACCTGGTCCACACCGCGCAGGTCGCGGTCGGCGGCGGTCAGGTGACGAACGACCTCGCGACCGTGCTCTCGACGCCCGTCGCACATGCCGAGCGGATCAAGACGCTGCACGGCAGCGTCCATGGCGGCGCCGACGACGACCGCGAATTCCTGCCCGTCCCGCTGATGGGCGAGGACGAGCACGCCATCGCGCGCATCCCGCGCGCCATGGTCGTCGGCATCATCCGCCCGCGGCTCGAGGAGACCTTCGAGCTGGTGCGCGACCGCCTCGACTCGGCGGGCCTCGGCAAGGAAGGCGGCAATCGCGTGGTGTTGACCGGCGGCGCGAGCCAGCTCGTCGGCGCGCGGGAAATGGCCGCGCGCATCCTCGACCGCCAGGTGCGCCTCGGGCGCCCGCTCGCCGTGCGCGGGCTCGCCGAAGCGGCCTCCGGCCCGGCCTTCGCCGCGGCGGTCGGGCTGCTGC
>JAFADX010000067.1 GCA_023424475.1 Pseudomonadota bacterium | reverse complement strand
CCCGGGGACGGGCCGGCGATCGCGGCCCGCGCCGCGGCGGCCGGCGTGCCCGTCGCGCGGATCGGGCGCTTCGTGGAGGGCGCACCAGAGGTGGCGGTGCGCGGCCCGGATGGGCGGCCGCTTCCGCTCGCGCGCGGCGGCTGGAGCCATTTCTGAAGGCCGGCCGGCCCGGCGGCGTGGCCGGGCCGGATCGAAAGCCCCCTTGGCGCCCTGGGGAGCCCCTGCGCCGGCCTGGATGGCGGCCAGAGCAGCCTGTGCCCGGTCGGGGACCGGCGCAGCAGGTCCGCGCGATCCGGAGCACTTTCGGTGAACTTGCGTTCACCTCCGAAGCTCCAGGTGTTTGTTTCTGCGGGCATCTTCGCCCGATCAGGCGATTCCACCTGATCGAAAAGAGCTCCAGCCCATTGTTTCTGCGAGCATCTTCACCCGATCAGGTGATTCCACCTGATCGGGATCTGCTCTAGCGCAGGCCGACGCCCTGGCCGGGCAGCCTGGTCGGGCTGGTGCCCGCGCCGCCCATGCCCGGACGGCCGACATTGCCGAACAGCGCCTGCAGCAGCGACCGCTCGGTGCCCGGCACCGGCGTCTCGCGCGAGACCATCCGGACGTCGCGGCCGTCGGCGCCGGTCAGTTCGCGGATGTTGCTGACCACGCCCTCCCGGTTGAAGGAGATGGCGACGACGCGCCGGTTCTCGACCTCGAGGAAGCGGCCCGGCGCGATGCGGGTGCGGGCGCTGATGTAATACCAGTTGTCCTCGTCGAAGGTGCCGCGGGCGGTCGGCGAGCCGAGCAGCGCCTCCACGTCCGAGCGGGTCTGCACCCCCGGCGTGATCTGCGCGAGCTTTTCGGGGTCGACGCGGTTGCCGCGTTCGACCGGCGCGGGGCCGATGCGGTCGTTGATCCAGCCGCAGCCGCCGAGGAGGCCGACGAGGATGAGGGTCGCCGCGAGGCGCGCGTTGACCAGACGGGAGAGGCGGGCCATGTCGCGGCAACCGATAGACACCACGCCGGCTGCGGGTCAACCGCGATGGCGGACGGAGCCACCAGGAATTATGGGCATCCTCGGCATGTTTCGCCGCCGGCCGCATGAACGGGCCGGGTTCGAACTCTACGGGGCGGCGGTGCGGGCCGCCCGCGATCCGGCGGTCTTCCTCGATCTTGGCGTGCCGGACACGGTCGAGGGCCGCTTCGACCTCGTCACGCTGCATGTCGCCCTCGTGATCCGCCGGCTGCGCAAGGAATCGGATGCGCGCGGACGAGCCCTGGCCCAGGCGGTCTTCGACGCCATGTTCGCCGACATGGACCTCAACCTGCGGGAGATGGGCGTCGGCGATCTTTCCGTCGGCAAGAAGGTGCGCCAGGCCTGGGAGGCCTTCCACGGCCGGGCCCTGGCCTTCGAGGCCGCCCTCGATTCGGCCGGGCCGGACGAACTCGCCGAGGCGCTTGCCCGCAACGTCTGGCGCGCCACGCCGCCCGAGGGCGCGCCGGCCCGGCTCGCGGCGCTGGCGCGGGCCCAGGCGGAGCACCTTTCCGGCCAGGGCATCGCCGACCTCGCGGCCGGGCGGGTTCTTTTTCTCCCGTCGGAGGGCCTGCTCCGTGACGCCTGAATTCTCCCGCATCGTGAACCTCGCCCGCCTGCCGCCCGAGGGGCGGGAGGTGCGGCTCGTCGCCAATGCGGCCGAATGCGCGGCCCTCGCCCGGCGCTTCGGCATCCTGGGCGTCGACCGCCTGGAGGCCATCCTGCGCCTGCGGCCGGAGCCCGGGGGCCTGGCAACGATCGCCGGGCGCCTCTCCGCCGAGGTGGTGCAGGCCTGCGTGGTCACCCTCGAGCCCGTGGTCCAGGCGGTCGGGGATGAGGTCGGGCTCCGCGTCATCGCCGCCGGGGAACCCTCCTCCGAGGATCCGGAGGCGCCCGACGAGATCGAGGCCGAGGGGGATTCGATCGACCTGGGGGAGGCGATGGCGGAGCAACTGGCCCTGGCGCTCGATCCCTATCCGCGCGCGGCCGGGGCCAGCCTGCCGGGCGGGGAGGGGGAGGAACCGCCCCCTTCGGGGCCCTTCGCCGGTCTCGCCGCGCTGCGGAAGCGGGGCTGAGGCCGGTTTTCCGCGCCCCCGCGCTTGCGCCCGCCGGGGGTGGATGCTAATGGCCCGCCCTCCCGCTATCCTGCATGACTATTTGACGAAAGAGGCTCGGCGCCATGGCCGTTCCGAAGAAAAAGGTTTCGCCTTCCCGCCGCGGCATGCGCCGCAGCCATGAGGCCCTGAGCGCGCCCTCCTACCAGGAGTGCTCGAACTGCGGTGAGCTGAAGCGCCCGCACCATGTCTGCTCCCACTGTGGCCACTACGATGGCCGTGAGGTGGTGGCGGCCGAGCGCGTGGGCCAGACCGTCCGCAACTGACGCGCGTGTCCCATGCGCACGCGACGGACACGCTGAACGTGGCACCGGTCACCCCGCCCTTCGCGCTGGCGATCGACGCCATGGGCGGGGACGCAGCCCCGGATATCGTCCTCGACGGCCTGGAACTGGCCGCCGAGCGCCACCCCGGGGCCCGCTTCCTGCTGGTCGGGGATGAGGGGCTGGTCGCCGGTGGCCTGGCGCGGCGCAAGCGTGCCGCGCGCGCCTGCAGCCTGCGCCATGCGCCGGAGCGCATCTCGGGCGACCTCAAGCCGACCGCGGCGCTGCGCATCCGCGGCTCCTCCATGCGCATGGCGATCGACGCCGTGGCGACGGGGGAGGCCGCGGGCATCGTCTCGGCCGGCAATACCGGCGCGCTGATGGCGCTGTCGAAGATCGTTATCAAGACGATGCCGGAGATCGACCGGCCGGCGCTTGCCGCGATCGGGCCGTCCGCGCGGGGCGACGTGGTGCTGCTCGACCTCGGCGCCAACGTGCAGTGCGACGCCCGCAACCTGGTCGAGTTCGCCGTCATGGGCGACGCCTTCGCGCGCGCCGTGCTCGGGCTGACCAATCCCTCGATCGGCCTGCTCAATGTCGGGTCGGAGGAGCTGAAGGGCGATGACCGCGTGCGCAACGCCGCCGAGGTGCTGCGCGATTCGCACATCGGCCCGCAGTTCCGCGGCTTCGTCGAAGGCCACGACATCACCGCCGGCACGACCGACGTGATCGTCACCGACGGCTTCACCGGCAATGTCGCGCTCAAGACCGGCGAGGGCGCGCTGAAGCTGATGCGCGACCTGCTGCGCCAGGTCTTCACCTCCTCGGTGCCGGCGCGGCTCGGCTACCTCCTCGCGCGCCCGGCGCTCGACCGGCTGCGCGAGTGGATGGACCCGCGCCGCTACAACGGCGCCATCCTCATCGGCCTGAACGGGGTCGTCGTGAAATCCCATGGCGGCACCGACGCGCTGGGCTTCGCCCATGCGGTCGACGTGGCGATGGACATGGTGACGCACGGCTTCAACGAGCGTATCCGTGAAGGCCTCTCTCGCCTGTCCACCGCGGGCCCGCGCGTCGCCGCCGATTCCCGCTGAAAGCAAGAAGGCCCAGATGGTCCTGCGCGCGACGATCGCCGGCTGCGGCGGCTACCTGCCCGAGCGGCGGCTTTCGAATGACGACCTCGCCGCGCAGTACGGGATCGAGACCTCCGATGCCTGGATCCGCGATCGGACCGGCATCCGCTACCGCCACATCGCCGCGCCGGACGAGACGGCCTCCGACATGGGCGCGGCCGCGGCGCGCGAGGCTCTGGCCCAGGCCGGCATCGGCGCGGGCGAGGTGGATGCGATCCTGGTCGCCACCTCGACCCCCGATTCGGCCTTTCCGGCCACCGCCGTGCGCATCCAGGCGAAGATCGGCGCGGCCGGGGGGTTCGCCTTCGACATGGCGGCGGCCTGCACCGGCTTCGTCTATGCCCTGGGCGTGGCCGACGCGCTGATCCGGACCGGCCAGGCACGTTGCATCCTTGTCATCGGGACGGAGGTCTATTCCCGCATCCTCGACTGGTCCGACCGCGGCACCTGCGTGCTGTTCGGCGACGGCGCCGGCGCGGTGGTCCTGCGCGCGCAGGAGAATGGCGGCACCACCGCCGACCGCGGCATCCTGTCCACCCACCTGCACGCCGACGGGCGCTTCGGCGAGATCCTGCTCATCGAGGGCGGGGCCGGTTCGACCGGCGGGCCCGGCCTGCTGCGCATGGCGGGCAAGGAGGTGTTCCGCCATGCGGTCACCAAGCTCGCCGCCGTGGTTGACGAGGCGCTGGAGGCCAATGGCCTGACCCATGCCGACGTGCGCTGGCTGGTGCCGCACCAGGCCAATGCCCGCATCATCGACGCCATGGGCCGCAAGCTGCACCTGCCCTCCGAGCGCGTGGTGATGACGGTGGACCGCCATGCCAATACCTCAGCCGCCTCGATCCCGCTCGCCCTGAACGAGGCACGGCGCGACGGGCGCATCGCCGATGGTGACCTGGTTGTCATGGAGGCCATCGGCGGCGGCCTGACCTGGGGTGCGGCACTCGCCCGTTTCTGACGCGCGGGAGCGGCCCGGATTGACATCGGGTCGCGAACACCACCATGTAGCCGACAGCGGGCGTGGCTGGGACACGCCATTGATTGCTCAGCAAATATGCACCCGCGCGCAGCGGGGCTCCAAGGGAGGACCTGCCTTGATGCATCGCCGTCCGTTCGTCTTCGGTGTCGTCGGTTCCGCCATTGCGTTCGGGGCGCGCCCCGCGCTTGCGGCGGAGCAGATGCGCATCTCGCTCGACACCAATGCGACCCATGTCCGGAACACCAATACGGAGGCCTTCGCCACCCGCCTGCGCGCGGAGCTGCCGAACATCGCCCCGCAGGTCTTCCCCTCCGCGCAGCTCTTCCGCGACCGGGACGTCCCGCGCGCCCTGCGCCAGGGTGCGGTGGAGATGGGCATCCCGGGCTGGTGGCAGCTCGACGGCATTGCCGCGGATGCGGCGCTGCCCTCCCTGCCGATGTTCTACGGCCTCGAGCCCGACCTGCTGCACAAGATCATGGACGGCCCGGCGGGCCAGCAGATCAACCGCAAGATCGAGGAACGGCTGCGGGTGAAGGTGCTCGGCCGGTGGTTCGACCTTGGCGGGCAGCACTTCTACACGACGACGAAGCCGCTGAACGGCTACGAGGACCTTCAGGGGCTGCGGATCCGCCATCCGGGCGGCTCGGCCAATGCCGCGCGCATCCGCACGCTCGGCGCCAACCCGGTGCTGGTGCCGTGGCCGGACGTGCCGCTCGCGCTCAGCCAGAACACCGTCGACGGCCTCATCACGACGCATGAGAGCTCGAACACCGCGAAGCTCTGGGATGCGGGGGTCAAGCACTGCCTCGAGGACTACCAGACCTTCAACCAGTACATCCCGATGGTCAGCCAGACCTTCTGGCGCAAGCTGAAGGCCGATGAGCAGGCGAAGCTGCTGCGCATCTGGGAGGACACGGTCGACAAGGAGCGCGCCGAGGCGGCGACGGCACAGCGCGAGGCGCGGGACATCCTCATCCGCAACGGGATCACCATCAAGACGGCGCCGCCCGAGGCGGTGGCCGGGGCGCGCCGCCGGCTGATGGCGAGCCAGGACCAGGTGGTCGCCGAGATCGGCATGGATCGCGAACTCGTCGCCGGCGTGCTGCGGGAGATCCGCGCCGCCGGCGTGAGCGTCTAGTCCGCCCTCCCGGCAATGGAGTTCGCGCCCCCCGCCGCGGCCGAGAGCCGCGGCGCGCTGTCCCGCCTCGAATCTTTCGTCGTGGGGCTGCTGGGCATGGCCGCCCTGCTGCTTTCGGTCACCAACGTGCTGCTGCGCGCCCTCGCGCCGCAGCATGCCATCGAATGGGGCGACGAGGTGCAGGTCTACCTCGTCGTCTGGGCCGTGTGCCTCGCCTTCGCGGCGGTGACGGCGGCGGACCGGCACATCAAGGCCGACCTTCTGGTCGGCATGATGCCCGCCTGGCTGCAGCGCGTCCTCGCGGTGCTGGGCGACGTGCTCGGCTTCGTCATGTCGGCCGTGCTCTGCTGGCTTGGCTACCTCGTCACCTATGAGAGCTGGGACTTCGGCGACGTCTCGACGACGACGCTGCGCTTTCCGCTCTGGATCTACCAGGCTTCGCTGCCGGTCGGGATGGCGCTGATGACCCTTGCCTACCTTGGGCGGCTGGCCGGGCATATTCGTGCGAGGCAGGGGGCCGCGCCATGATCTGGCTGCTCTTCGGCGGCCTGCTGCTGGTCGGCGTGCCGATCTGGCTGGTCATGGGCACGACGGCCTTCCTCGCCTTCGTTTCGGACGCGCAGCCGCTGCTGCCGATGGCGCAGAAGATCGTCGACGAGTTCAACTCGACGACGCTGCTCGCCGTGCCCTACTTCGTTGCCGCCGCGGTCTTCATGGAACGCGGCAACGTCGCCAAGGCGCTGATCGGTGCCGCCGAGGCGTGGGTGGGCGGCATTCCGGGCGGCCTCGGGCTCGTCTGCGTCGCCTCCTGCACGGTCTTCGCGGCGATGTGCGGTTCCTCGGTCGCGACCGCCATGGCGATGGGCACGGTGCTGGTGCCGGCCATGCTGCGCGCGGGCTACGAGCGGCATTTCGCGGCCGGCATCGTCGCCGCCTCGGGCACGCTCGGCATCCTGATCCCGCCTTCGCTCGCCTTCGTGGTCTATGGCGTGCTCGCGGACGAGGCGATCACGCGCCTCTTCCTCGCGGGCGTCGTCCCGGGGCTGCTGCAGGCCGGCGCGATCGCGGCCTGGGTCATCTACTACGCGCGGCGCAAGGGCTATGCGCGCGAAGCCTCGCTCGAGACGGGCGAGAAGTGGCGCCGGACCCTCTATGCACTGCCGGCGCTTTCGGTGCCGGTGATCGTGCTCGGCGGCCTCTATGGCGGCGTGGTGACGCTGACGGAATGCGCGGCGCTCTCGGCTGCCGTGGCGCTCGGCCTCTCGATCTTCGTCTACAAGGGCATCCGGCCCACCGAGGTGCTGACGGTGACGGCCGAGGCCGTGCGCAACGCCGCGACCATCATGATCATCATCGCGCTCGCGCTGATCTTCGGGCACTGGGTGACCGAATCGGGCGTTGCCTCGCGGGTCGTCGAATGGACCACCTCGCTCGGCCTGACCTGGTGGCAGTTCCTCATCGGCATCAACATCATGCTGATGATCCTCGGGATGTTCCTCGAGGTGTTCTCGGTGCTGCTCCTGGCGATGCCGGTGATCCTGCCGCTGCTGCATCCGTTCCAGATCGACACCGTCCATTTCGGCGTGGTGGTGACGATGAACATGGAACTGGCGCTGCTGACGCCGCCGGTGGGGCTCAACCTCTTCGTGCTGTCGGGCATCCTGCGCTGCCCGCTGTCCGAGGTGGTGCGCGGCGTCTGGCCCTTCATCGTCATCATGACCGCGCTGCTGATCCTCGTGACCTATGTGCCGGTGGTGGCGACCTTCCTGCCGGACCTCGTCTACGGCGCGCGCTGAAGGAGCGGGGCGGGCCGGTTCCGGTTGACGGGCGGCCCGCCGGCGGTTTTCAATCGCATCAGGGGTTTATGGGGGCCGCGGCGAATGAATACGGTCACGCGCGCACAGCTTGCGGAGGCGGTCTATGCCAATGTCGGGCTGTCGCGGAACGAAAGCGCGGCGCTGCTCGAGACGGTGCTCGAGCGCATGGCGGCGGCGCTCGAGGCCGGTGAGCCGGTGAAGATCTCCGCCTTCGGGACCTTCCTCGTGCGCCAGAAGGGCCAGCGCATCGGGCGCAACCCGAAGACGGGCGTGGAAGTGCCGATCCTGCCGCGCAAGGTGCTGTCCTTCCGCCCCTCGCAGGTGCTGAAGGCGCGCATCAATCACGAGCCCGACGGGACCGAGGAATGAGCGAGGAGGGGCCCCAGGACGAAGGCCGTGGGCGGCTGCGCAAGGCGCCGACCGCCTTTCGCACCATCAGCGAGGTCGCCGACGACCTGCATATTCCGCAGCATGTGCTGCGATTCTGGGAAACCAAGTTCCCCCAGCTCAAGCCGCTGAAGCGCGGCGGCGGCCGGCGCTACTACCGGCCCGAGGATATCGCGCTGCTGCGGCGGATCTCGGACCTCCTCTACACCCAGGGCTACACCATCAAGGGCGTGCAGCGCCTGCTGCGCGACGGCACGGACGAGGGGCCGCAGGCGGCCGCGGCGGCCGAATTGCCGCTCGGCGACCCGCCCCCGGCGGCGGAGGAGCAGGAGACAGCCGCGCTGCGCGAGGCGTTGGTGGAACTTGAACAGATCGCGCGGGAACTTCGCGCGCTGTCGGCCTGAGGGGCTTCAAACCTGCGGCGGCCGGTGCTAAACGGCGCCTCTCGGTCGGAGCGTAGCGCAGCCTGGTAGCGCATCAGTCTGGGGGACTGGGGGTCGTGGGTTCGAATCCCGCCGCTCCGACCATCCCTGCCCCAGAACAGCACATCGTCTCATGGTGCCTTTTCGGGACGGGCGTGCCTGCTCGTCAGGTTGCTGGCGGATGGGCCATCGCGGCGGCGGCCGGGACGAATGCGCGGACCTCCCGATGGCCATGACGTCATGACCGTCGGGTGCGGGAACGGCTGCTCGACAGGCCTTCGGGGCGGCTGGGCTCGCCGGAAAGGCCCCCGAACCACGTCCAACCCGGTCACGGAGCAGGCAGGGCGTGTTCGCTGCCGCTCATCCGGTCAAGGCCGGTTTCAGTGACCCCGCATGCACGGCAACGAAGGCTCGTCAGGCATTGCCCGCACGCCCGGCGGCGGGCCGCAACCGGCCTGCGCGACCGGTCCGATCCCATTCGGCGATCGCCCTCGCGGCCCCGCTGCCGATTGCCGCGACACATGCCGCGAAGACGCCGCCATGAAGAAGCAGGCGCTTCCGCCCTCCTTCCCGATGACGGCGCGCCTCATCCGCGCCGCACGGCTTGCGGCAGGAAGGCCCCGTTGTAGTAGGGCGTGACCGAGAGCGGCTTGCGCGCCGCATAGACATAGGCGGGATGGTAGACCATGTGGATGATGGCTTCCTCGCCGATCGCGATGTCGGCGGCGCGCGCGAGCAGGCCGTTGCGCTTCGCCTCGTCCATTTCCGTCAGTGCCTGGGCCACGAGCGCATCGGCGCGCGGGCTCGAATGCCGGGTGCGGTTGGCGGTGCCGAGGCCGCGGCCGCGGTCATAGGTGTGCACCAGCGCCCGGTAGGCATAGGAGACGTTGTCCGCGCCGTACTGCGCCGCCATGACGCTGAAGGTCTGGCGCGAGGCGGCCGGGAAATACGCCGCGTTGGGCAGGGTCGCGACCTCGGTCCGGACGCCGATGCGGGTCCAGAACTGCGCGATCGCCTGCGCCACCTTCTCGTCGTTCGGGTAGCGGTCGTTGGTGGCGTGGATGGTGAGCTGGAAGCCGTTCGGATAGCCGGCCTCGGCCAGCAGCCTGCGCGCGCGCTCGGGGTCGTAGGGCGTGACGCCGAGATTGGGCGAAGTGCCCGGCGTGCCCGGCGGCAGCAGGTTCGAGGCGACGCTCGCGGCGCCTTCCATCACCCGGTCGACGATCGCCTGGCGGTTCAGCGCGTAGGACAGCGCCTGGCGCACGCGCGCATCCTTCAAGGGGTTGCGTGTCATCGGCTGGCCGTTGGAATCCCGCACGAAGGGCGAGACGTCCCGGTCGCTGTCCATGGCGATGTACATCACGCGCATGCCCGCGATCTGCGTGACGTTCAGCGCCGGGTCGCGCCGCATCCGGGCGAGGTCCTGCACCGCGACCTCGTCCACGGCCTGCACGTCGCCGGCCAGCAGCGCGGCCATGCGGCTGGAATCGGAGGCGATGACCTTGAAATGCGCGTTCCCGAAGGTCGGCGCCGGCCCGTACCAGTGCGGGTTGCGCCGCATCTCCACGAATTCGCCGAAGCGATAGTCCGCCAGCGTGTAGGGACCCGAGAACAGCCGCACGTTCTTCGCATTGAAGTCCGCGGTCTTGAGGTCGGGGCCGAGCGTCTTCGAGATCACCGCGATCTCGGTCATGTCCTCGGCCATGAAGGGGTAGGGCTGCGCGGTGTGGATCAGGATCGTGCGCGGGTCCTTCACCTCCGTCCGCGTGATGGCGCGGACGAAGATGTGGTAGGCCCCGGCCGAGCCGGTGATGGTCGGCACGCGGGCGATCGAATAGGCGACGTCCTCGGCGGTGACCGGGCTGCCGTCGCTGAACTTCGCATTGCCGCGGATCTTGAATTCCCAGGCGGTGCCGTCGCCCACCGGGCGCCAGCTCTCGGCGATGCCGGCCTCGGGCTTGCCGTCCGCGCTCATGCCGATCAGGCGCGCATGCAGGGCGCGCAGCAGGTTCTGCTCGCCCGAGAGCCGGAAATGCGGATCCATCGAGGTCGGGCTGAGCTTCAGCCCGGCGCGCAGCGAGCTGTCCTGGCCCCGCGCGGCGGCGGGCAGGGCGAGGGCGGCTGCCGCCGCCCCGGTGGCACGCAGGAACTCCGAACGCTTCAACATGGACGCCTCCCAACGACTTGGCCGCCATCCTCAGGGAAGGCGGGCAAGCCGGCAAGCGCCCAGGGGGCGCTCGGGGCGGGCTCAGGCGGGCTCGGCGACGCCGTAGTAGAGGGCCACGGTGTGGGTCGCCTCGGCGAACATCAGCCAGCGCTCGGCCGCCAGCCCCACCATGGCGAGGCCGACCGCGACGGCCGCGCAGAACCCGGCCAGGATACCGCCCGGGAGCAGGGCCGCCACCAGCAGCAGCGCCGCCGGAGCCGCGAAGCCGGCGAGGCTGGCGATGCGGCGCAGCCTGGCCGCATGGACGCGGCCGATGCGGAAGGCCATTTCGCGCAGCAGGTAGTTCGTCTCGGTGTGCGGCGGCTCCATCGGCCGGACCTTGCCGATGAAGCCGAGGCCGGTCGCGCTTTCCATCGTGGCGACCGGCGGTGCGGCATCGACGCTCGCCCAGTAGAGCCGCTTGAGGAGGAAGGAGGCGGCGCCGAGCACCGCGGCGATCGCCGCCGGCGCGGCCGCCCGGCCCCAGAAGGCCGCCAGCATCGCCATCAGCGCCGCGCCCGAGAAGGCCGCGTAGAGCAGGTAGCCCGGCACCACCAGCGGATGATGCCATTGGCGGATGGTCCTCAGCGACGCGTAGATCATGCCGGTGCAATAGACCGTCACCGCGGCGCCGATGGCCGAGAGCAGGCCCATGCCCGTGGCGAGTTCCGTCCTGCCGGCGATCACGGCCAGGAACAGCAGGCTCGCCGGCGCGAAGGTCGCGATGGCCGCGACGCCCTCGCGCGACAGCCAGGAGGACCGCCACTGGCTCAGCGCCCGCCAGGCGCGCTCCGGCCGGCCGAGATGCGCCGTGGAGGACAGCAGCCCGAACATGACGAGCACGAGGGCGAGGCCGGTGGCGGCCGCACCGAAGCCCGGCGTGGCCGGCACCCAGCCCAGCGGCCGCAGCAGCCCGGTCCAGAACAGCAGCCCGTAGCCCGCGCCCGACGCGACGGTGAAGAAGATGATGGAGGGCGCGGGATTCATCGGGACAGCACCTTGTCGACCCAGCGCAGCAGCGGGTTGGCGATCTGCGAGGGCAGGGGGCCGGCCTCCCTGGGCGGGCCGGCATCGGCCTTGGGGGCGCGGCGCGGCGGCAGGTAGCGGTTGACCGGCCCGTAGCCGAGCTCGGGCATCAGCTCGAAGCCGCCGCGCTCGGCAACCAGCTTCGAGACGTCGCTCTCCGGGTCGCCGAGGTCGCCGAAATGCCGCGCATTGGCCGGGCAGGTCGAGACGCAGGCGGGCACGCGGCGCGCCTCGGGGATGGTCTCGTTGTAGATGCGGTCGATGCAGAGCGTGCACTTCTTCATCACGCCCTCGTCTTCGTCGAATTCGCGCGCACCGTAGGGGCAGGCCCAGGCGCAGAGCTGGCAGCCGATGCACATGTCGGTATTGACCAGCACGATGCCGTCCTCGGCGCGCTTGTAGGAGGCGCCGGTGGGGCAGACGGTGACGCAGGCCGGTGTCTCGCAATGCAGGCAGGAACGGGGGAAGTGGACCGTCCGGCCGTCCTCGCCCTCGCCGGCTTCGTAGCCATGGACGCGGTTGAACCAGACGCCTTCGACGGCGGCGGAATAGGGATGGTGGTCTGGCAGCGGCGCCATGTGGCCGCTGGTGTTCCATTCCTTGCAGTTGGTCGCGCAGGCCTGGCAGCCGACGCAGGTGTCGAGGTCGATGACGAGGCCGAGCTTCTTCGCGCCGGGCCGGGTTTCGGGAAGTGACGTCACGGCTTCTGCCCCCCGGCGTTGTAGCGAAGGATGTCCGGCGGCACGGGCATGTCCGGCGGCGGCCCGAGCGGGGCCGGGAGGGGGTCGGTCGCGCCGGCTTCCTCCGGCGCGCATTTCGTGACCTTCACGCGCAGGTCGTACCAGGCGGCCTGGCCGGTCACCGGGTCGGCGTTGGACAGGCGCGGGCCGGTCTGTGCCGGCAGCCATTCGCTGATGACGTGGTTGAGCAGGAAGCCGCGCTGCGCCTCCGCCGCCTGCGGCGAGAGCATCCACGCGCCGGCACGCTTGCCGATGGCGTTCCAGGTCCAGACGGTGTCGCGGTTGACGCCTTCCATCAGGCTGAGCTGCGCCTTCACGCGCCCGCCACGGCTTTCCACCCAGACCCAGTCGTCCTGCGCGAGGCCTTCGGCCGTGGCGCGCTCGCGCGACATGTAGAGCTTGTTGGAGCCGTGGATCTGCCGCAGCCAGGCGTTCATCGAGCCCCAGGAATGATACATCGCCATCGGCCGTTGCGTGACGGCGGAGAGCGGGAAGGGCCCGGTGTCGTGCTGCTGCTGCTCGAGCGGCGCGTACCAGATCGGCATCGGGTCGCAATAGGTGCGGACGCGCTCGCGCAGGTGCTCGGGCGGCTGCTTGGCGCCATGGCCCTCCGCCGCGAGGCGGAACTTCTGCAGCGGTTCCGACCAGATCTGCATCACGACCTGGTTGGAGTTGCCCATCATCCCCATCGCCTTGGCATTGGCGAGGTAGGTCGCGTTGGCGTGCTTGAAGTAGGACTCTTCCGGCGCGAGGTGATGGCGCCAGAAGCAGCCAT
Organism: Pseudomonadota bacterium; assembly: GCA_023424475.1. GTDB lineage: Bacteria > Pseudomonadota > Alphaproteobacteria > Acetobacterales > Acetobacteraceae > Neoroseomonas. The sequence goes on along the minus strand of JAFADX010000067.1, from coordinate 15,467 downwards.
TCTCGACGTAGCGCTGCAACTGGTCCTTGTTGGGTTCGCCGACGCCCTTCTTCGACCCGTCCTCCCCGCGCCAGCCGGCGAGCGGGCCGACGCCCGGCGCGCGCTGGTGGTTCACCAGGTAGTCCGGATAGTCCTTGAACCTCGGCGAGCCGTCCTCCTTCACGAAGGCCGGCAGGCCGAGCCGCGCGCCGAGCTCGATCAGCACCTCCTGGAAGGGCCGCACGTCGCGGTCGGGCTGGATCACCGGCTGGCGGATCGCGTCGCCCGGACCGTGCGAGGAGCCGATCGGCCGGTCGAGGATCGAGATCGCGTCCCAGCGTTCGAGGTAGGTCGTGTCCGGCAGGATCAGGTCCGCATAGGGGACGGTCTCGCTGAAAAAGGCGTCGGAGTAGATGACGTGCGGGATCACGTAGTCCCCGTTCCCGTCCTGCGCGGTCAGGCAGCGGATGGTCTCGAGCGGGTTCATGGCGCTGTTCCAGGCCATGTTCGCCATGAACATGAACAGCGTGTCGATGCGGTAGGGGTCGCCCTTCTCGGCATTGCCGATGACGCTGTGCATCATCCCGTGCAGGCCGAGCGGCGCCTCCCAGGAGAAGGCGTGGTCGAGGCGGATCGGCGTGCCGTCCTCCTCCACCAGCAGGTCGTCCGGCCCATGGGTGAAGGAGAGGATGTTGCCCGCGAGCGGCGTGTTCGGCTTGGCACCCTTTCCGGCCGGGCCGGGGCCCGGCGGGATCGGCCGCGGGAAGGGCGACTTGTAGCGCCAGGAGCCCGGCGTATCGACGGCGCCGAGCAGCATCTGCAACAGATGCAGCGCGCGGCAGGTGTGGAAGCCGTTGGAATGGGCGCTGATGCCGCGCATGGCGTGGAAGGCGACGGGCCGGCCCACCATCGTCTCGTGCCTGCGGCCCCAGACGTCGGTCCAGGGAATGTCGAGGGTCAGCGGCTGCTCGAAGGCGATGGCACCGATCTCGGCGGCGAGGCGGCGGATGCGGTCCGCACCGATCCCGCAACGCTCGGCCACGGCCTCCGGCGCGTAGTCCGCGCCGAGGTAGCGTTCGGCCATGAGGTGGAAGACAGGCTGCACCTTGCGGCCGTCCTCCAGCGTGAACTCGCCGGCCAGCACCGGGGAGAGATCGGCGGCATCGGCCGCGATCGCCTGGCGGGCGCGGTCCCAGGCGAGCGGCCTGCCATCCGCATCGCGGGCGAAGAGCCCGTCATCGGCCCCGCCCGGATTGCGCACCACGAGCCAGGGCGCGTTGGTGTAGCGGACCAGGAACTCGCCATCGACGCGGTCGGTGCGCAGCAATTCGTGGATCAGCGACATCACGAAGAGCCCGTCCGTCCCCGGGCGGATGCCGACCCATTCGTCCGCGACGGCGGAATAGCCGGTGCGCACCGGATTGACCGAGACGACCTTCGACCCGCGCTTCTTCAGCCCCGCGATGCCGGTCTTGATGGGGTTGGAATCATGGTCCTCGGCGACGCCGAAGATCATCAGGTACTTCGCGTGCTCCCAATCCGGCTCGCCGAATTCCCAGAAGGAGCCGCCGATGGTGTAGAGCCCGCCGGCCGCCACGTTGACCGAGCAGAAGCCGCCATGGGCGGCGAAGTTGGGCGTGCCGAACTGCGCCGCCCAGAAGCCCGTGAGCGACTGGGACTGGTCGCGCCCGGTGAAGAAGGCGAGCTTGCGCGGATCGGTCTCGCGGACGGCCTTCAGCCAGCCGGTGGCGATCTCCATCGCCTCGTCCCAGGAGATTTCGGCGAATTCGCCCGAACCCCGCGGGCCGACGCGCTTCAGCGGCGCCTGGAGCCTCGCCGGGGAATACTGCGTCATGATCCCGGCGCTGCCCTTGCCGCAGAGCACGCCCTTGTTCACCGGATGGTCCGGGTTGCCCTCGATGTAGCGGACGCGGCCGTCCTTGAGGTGCACGCGGATGCCGCAGCGGCAGGCGCACATGTAGCAGGTCGTGGTCTTCACATCGTCGCCGATGGGCGCCGAGTAGATGATCCTGTCGGTCGCGCCGCCGTCGTCGGGCATGACTTTCCCCCGCAGAGTTCACCTGGGAGTAGCGCACGCCGGGCCGGGTGCGCAAAGGGGGCGCCCCGGGCAAGGATCTCGGCCGGCGCATCGCCAGGCTTTCGTTCCGGAAGACGACCGGCGCCGCCGGTTCCGGGCGGCTCCCCGGCGGGGAGGCTTCCCCCGCCCGGGATCAGTCGGCCCGGCGCGCCGAGGCGGCGAGCGTCATCTCGTCCGTCCGCGCCTCATAGGTCATGCCGCGGCGCATCGCCCAGGTATTCACCTGGAAGTAGAGCGGGATCAGCGCCGTCTCGTCGCGCAGGGCGCGCCGCGCCGCCTGCCGCGTCAGCCGCTCGCGTTCGGCATCGTCCATGGTGGTGCGGGCGCGCTGGATGAGGGCGTCGATCTCCGCATTGCCGAACCGCCCGCGATTGGCGGTGCCGAGGCCGAGCGTCGTGTTCCAGGAATGGATCTGCGTCTCGAGCATCCCGAGCACCTCGGGGTTGGGCGAGAAGCCGGCGAGGTTCACGGAGTAGCGCAACTGCGCCGCCTCGCTGAGCCAGACGCCGCGCGGCTTGACCTCGACGTTCGCCTGCAGCCCGGCCCGGGTCCACATCTGCGCGATCGCCTGGACCACCCGCTCGTCGTTGACATAGCGGTCGTTGGGCCCGTTCACCTGCACCGCGAAGCCGCGCGGATAGCCGGCCTCGGCCAGCAGCCGCCGCGCGCCTTCGAGGTCGAAGGCCGGCGGCGTGAGGTCCGGCGAGGCGCCGAAATAGCCGGCGGGGCCGAGGTCGCCGGCCGCCACCGCCTGGCCCTGCATGATGCGGGAGACCAGGGCCTCCCGGTTGATGGCGATGGAGAGCGCCCGGCGCACCCGGGCGTCGCGCAGCGGGTTTCGCAGGGGCGTGCCCTCGGGTGCGCGGACATGCGGGCTCTCCTCCCGCCCCGAATCGAGGGTGAGGAAGATCAGGCGGTTCGAGGGGCTTTCGGCGGTCGCGAAGCGGGAATCGGCCTTGAGCCGCTGGAACTGGTCGGGCGGAACGACCTCGATCAGGTCCACGTCGCCCGCCTGCAGCGCGGCGACGCGGGCGCCCGCGTTGGCGATGGGGCGGAACTCGACGGTGGCGAAGGCCGGCGGCGTGCCGGCAAAGGCGTCGTTGCGCGCGTAGCGCACCGGCTGGCCGGGCTGCCAGGAGACCAGGCGGTAGGGTCCGCTGCCGATCATGGCCGAGCCGTCGTTGAAGGCCGCGGTCGTCACGCCCTCCCGCTTCGGGACGATCATCACGAGGGCGAGCTGGTTCAGCAGCAGCGGGAAGGGACCGTTGGTGCGGATGCGGATGGTGTGCGGCCCGACGGCCTCGACCGCCGCGATCGGGCGGGTCGCGTATCGGAAGGAGGATGGGCTGTTCGGCACGTCGCCGGCCCGCGCGATGGTGAAGGCGATATCCTCGGCGGCGACCGGCCGCCCGTCCGAGAAGCGGGCATTGGGGTCGAGTTCCAGTTCCCAGGTGGTGTTGTCCACCACGCGCCAGGACCGCGCGATGGCCGGGCGCAGCACCTGGCGGTTGTCCTGTTCCGCCAGCGGCTGGAAGACGTGCCGGGCGAAGGCGATGTTGGTGATCAGGCTCGCATAATGCGGGTCGAGGCTGGTCGGGCCGGCCTCGACGCCGATGCGCAGCTCCGCGCGCTCCTGCGCGGTGGCGGCGGGCGGGGCGAGGGCCGCGACGGCGGCGAGCAGCAGGCGCTTCATGCGGCGTCCTTCCGGGGGAGGAGGGGGCAGAGGTCGAGGGGCGCGGTCTCGGGCCGCGGCATCCAGCCGCCGGGCACGCGCGCGAAGAGCGGCGTGGCGAAGGCCGCGCGCACCGGGATGTCGGTGGGCCAGGTGCCGCGCCAGCGGTCGCCCTGCGCCATGGCCACCAGCAGCCCCGCCGGGCGCACGCCGGCGCGTTCCAGCAGCGCGACGCCGGCGAGGGCGGAGGAGCCGGTCGAGATCACGTCGTCCACCAGCAGCACGCGCCGGCCGTCCAGGCGGTGCCGCACGCGCGGATCGAGCCAGAGCCGGCGTTCCGTCGGTGCCGTGGACGAAGAGGCCGGGACGGACAGCGCCTCCTCGTACCAGCGCTTGCGCGACCAGCCGGGGGCGACCCAGTTCGCTTGGCCGAGGCCCTCGGCGACCAGCGGGGCGAAGACCTGGCCGAGGGTCGGCAGGCCGACCACGGCTTCGGCGCCAAGGTCGCGCGCGGCTTCCGCCATCCAGGCGCCGATCCGCTTCGCCACCGCGATCGCGGCCTGGTTCGCGATGAAGCCGGCGACCGCGACATCGCCATAGTCGCGCAGCGGCAGCGCCAGGCGCGTGCCGTCCGGCATCGGCGCCGGGTAGCGGTCGGTGAAGGGACCCTCGGCGCCGCCGGAGGCATCGAAGGACTGCCAGAACTCCATGGCGCGGCCCGTGGTGGAAACGGCCCCAAGGTGGCAAATTCGCCGCAGCGCAGCAACGGAGCCTTCCATGCCGAGCCCCGAGGACCTGATGCCCCTCGCCGGGGAGATGACCGAATGGCGCCGCGACTTCCACCGCCACCCGGAACTCGGCTTCGAGGAGCGGCGCACCGCCGGCATCGTCGCCGCGCTGCTGAAGGACTGGGGGATCGCGGTCGAGGAAGGCATCTGCGTGACCGGCGTGGTCGGCACCCTGACCGGCACGCGGGGGCCGGGCGGCAATCGTGCCGTCGCGCTCCGGGCCGACATGGACGCGCTGGCGATGCCCGAGGCGACAGGCGTGGACCACGCCAGCACCGTGCCGGGGAAGATGCATGCCTGCGGGCATGACGGGCATACGGCGATGCTGCTCGGCGCGGCGCGCTGGCTCTCGGCGAACCGCGACCGCTTCGGCGGCACGGTGCATTTCGTCTTCCAGCCGGCCGAGGAATCCCTCGGCGGTGCGGGGCGCATGGTGAAGGAGGGGCTGTTCGACCGCTTTGCCGCCGATGCCGTCTATGGGATGCACAACCTGCCCGGTCTGCCGGTCGGTACGGTCGCCGTGCCGAAGGGCGCGGTGCTGGCGAGTTCGGACACCTGGGAGGTGACTTTCCGCGGCGCCGGCGTGCACGGCGCGCGGCCGCATCTCGGCACCGACGCGCCGCTCGCCGCCGCGCAGTTCGTCGCCGCGCTGCCGATGATCGTGGCGCGGGAGATCGACCCGCTGCAGGCGGCCGTGCTGAGTGTCGGCCACATGGCCGCGGGCGCACGCAATGCGCCGAACGTGATCCCCTCGGAGGTCTTCCTCTGCGGCACGGCGCGCGCCTTCTCGGAAGAGGTGCGGTCGCATCTCGAAACGCGCCTGGCCGCCGTCGCACACGGTGTCGCTGCGACCTGCCGCGTCGAGGCCGAGCCGCGCTACATCCGCCGCATCCCGCCCACCATCAACCGGCCTGAGCAGGCCGCCGCCGCCGTGCGCGCCGCCCGCGCCGCGGTGGGCGACGAGCGCACCATGGACGACCATCCGCCGCTTACGCCCGGCGAGGATTTCTCGGAATTCCTCGCGGTGCGGCCTGGGGCCTATGTCTGGCTCGGCACCGGGGCGCCGGCGCACCCCGAGGGCTTCCACCACAACCCGCATTTCGACTTCAACGACGCCGCGCTGCCGCATGGCGCGGCCTTCTGGTGCAGCCTGGTGGAACAGGAACTCGGATGAGCCGCCGCATCTGCCTGATCGACACCGATCCCGGCACGGACGATGCGATCGCGCTGTGGCTCGCCCTGGCGGGCCCGGAGATCGACCTGCGGCTGGTCACGGTCGCGGGCGGCAATGTCGGGCTCGGGCACACGCTGCGCAACGCGCGCGCGATCGTCGGGCTGGCGGGGCGCGAGGTGCCGGTGGTGGCGGGCGCGGAAGGGCCGCTGCTCGGCGCCTTCACGCCGGAGACGCGGGTGCATGGCGCCGATGGCCTGGCCGGCGTCGCGCTGCCGGAGGGGCCGCCCGCCGCGCCGGGCGTGGCCGCGGACGCCATCCGAGCCCTGCTGCGCGCGGAGGAGCGCGTCACGCTGATCGGCATCGGACCGGCGACGAACCTTGCGCTCGCGCTCGCGACCGAGCCGGCGCTGGCGGCGAAGGTCGAGGAGATCGTGCTGATGACCGGCGCCTGGGCGGAGGGGAATGTCACGCCCTCGGCCGAGTTCAACGCCTGGTCGGACCCCGAGGCGCTGGCGATGCTGCTGGACGCCGGCCGGCCGGTGACGCTCGCGACGCTGGAACTGACCGCGCAGGCGCTGGTGACGCCTGAAAGGATCGCGGCGCTGCGCGCGGGGGGCGGCGGCCGCTGCCTCGACGCCGCGGCGCGGATCATGGGCGGCGTGCCGCCCTCGCGCCGCTTCGGCCATCGCGGCCATCCGCTGCACGACCCCTGCGCCGTCGCCTGGATCCTTGCACCGCAACTCTTCGCGGCGCGGGAGGTGCATGTCGATGTCGAATGCGCCGGCGTCGCGCGCGGCAGGACGGTGGTGGACCGCTGGGAACGCAGCGGCCGGCCGGCCAATGCGCGCGTGCTCGAGACGCTCGACGCCGATGGCTTCTTCGCCCTGCTGGGCCGGCGGCTGGCGGCGCTGCCCTGATGCGGGCGGCCCGTTGACGGAGGCCGCCGCCTGCCGCAGCGTCCGCGCGACGAACGGAGGGCCGCGCGATGAAGCTTCCCGGGCATGGGCGATACGCCCATAGCGCCATCCCGCAACGACCGACCTATGAATGGCCGAACGGGGCCCGGCTCGCGCTGGTGGTGTGCAACAACATCGAGGCCTTCGCCTATCGCACGGGCCTCGGTTCCGACAGCACCGGCGGACCGGCGGCGCAGAACCAGCGCAACTACGCCTGGCGCGACTACGGCAACCGGGTCGGGCTGTGGAACATGCTCGAGATGCTCGACGAGCTCGAGATTCCCTGCGCGCACAACGTCAACGGCCTGGTGCTCGACACCTGCCCGGAGATCGCGCCGGCCATCAAGGCGCGCGGCGACGAGTTCATCGGCCATGGCCGCACCAATTCCGAACGCCAGGACGGGCTGTGGGAGGAGGATGAGCGGCGCCTGATCGCGGAAAGCCGCGACGCCATCCTCCGCCATGCCGGGGTGGCGCCGCAGGGCTGGCTCGGGCCCTATATCGCGCAGTCGGCGGCGACGCTGGACCTGCTGAAGGAGGAAGGCTTCTCCTACGTCATGGACTGGCCGGCCGACGACCAGCCCTTCTGGATGACGACGCGGGCGGGGCCGATCCTCTCGGTGCCCTATTCGATCGAGCTGAACGACAGCCCGGCCCAGGTCTTCCGCCGGCATACCGGGCGCGAATTCGCACAGATGATCATCGACCAGTTCGACGAGATGCTGGAGCAGTCGCGCAGGCGGCCGCTGGTCTGCTCGGTGGTGCTGCATCCCTTCATCGTCGGCCAGCCCTTCCGGCTGCGGGCGCTGCGGGATGCGCTGCGGCACGTCCTCTCGCACCGCGACCGGCTGTGGGTGGCGCGGCCGGGCGAGGTCGCGCGCCATGTCGCGAGCCTGCCGCGCGGCATCGTGCCGGGTTCGGAGGCGCTGCCATGAGCGACGAGGATGCCGGCCGCGCCCGCGACTTCGTCGGCTATGGCCGCAACCCGCCGGACCCGCGCTGGCCGGGGGGCGCGCATGTCGTCTGCAACTTCGTCATCAACTACGAGGAAGGCGGCGAAGCCAGCGTCCCCGACGGCGATCCGAACAGCGAGAGCGCGCTGACCGAGGGCAGCACCGCGCCCTTCAAGGGCCGCGACATGGCCGCGGAATCCATGTTCACCTACGGCAGCCGCGCGGGCTTCTGGCGGCTGCACCGCATCTTCACCAGGCGCGGGCTGCCCTGCACCGTCTTCGCCGTGGCGCGTGCGCTGGAACGCAACCCCGAGGCCTGCGCCGCGATGCGCGAGGCCGGCTGGGACGTCGCCGCCCACGGCTACCGCTGGGAGATGCACAACGCCCTGGACGAGGCGACGGAGCGGCAGCGCATCACCGATGCGACGGCGCTGATCACGCGCTGCATCGGGGAACGCCCGGCGGGCTGGTATACCCGCTACGCGCCGTCGATGCACACACGGCGCCTGCTGCTCGAGGCCGGCTACGAATACGACAGCGACGCCTATGACGACGAGATCCCCTACTGGGTGACGTGCGCCGGCCGGGACGTGCTGGTGGTGCCGTATTCGCTGGTCCACAACGACGTGCGCTTCCAGCGCGCGGCGATGACCTCCGGCACCGAGTATTTCGACTACATGCGCGACGCGATCGAATGCGTGCTGCGGGAGGACCCGCCGCGCATGCTCTCCTTCGGGCTGCACAACCGCATCATCGCGCATCCCGGCCGGGCGATGGGCCTCGCGCGGCTGCTCGACTGGATCGCCAACCATCCGCGCGTCGCGGTGATGCGCCGCGTGGACATCGCCCGCCACTGGCGCAGGGAACATCCGCCGACATGACCCGTGATCTCCCGGCCTGGCGTTCGCTGCTCTATGTCCCGGCGAGTGCCGAGCGTTTCGTCGCAAAGGCGCATGAGCGCGGCGCGGATGCGGTGATCCTCGATCTTGAGGACGGGGTGGCGCCGGATGCGAAGGCGGGCGCGCGGGCAGGGTTGCCGGCATCGGTGGCCAGCGTGCGCCGCGCCGGCGCCGAGGTGCTCGTGCGTATCAACCGTCCGCTGCGCATGGCCATGCAGGACATCGCGGCGGCCGTCGCGGCCGGCGCGGATGCGCTGGTCTGCACCAAGATCATGGGTGCCGACCATGTGCGGCTGCTGTCGGAACTGACCGCGGAATCCGAGGCCGGGGCCGGGCGGTCGATCGGGTCCGTGCGGTTCGTCGCGCTGATCGAGGACGCGCCTGCGCTGGCCCACGCGCAATCCATCGCCGCGGCCGATCCGCGCGTGGTGGCCCTTGGCGTGGGCGGCGAGGACCTCGCGACGGATCTCGGCGCCGAGCCGACGCCGGATGCGCTCGACCTGCCCAAGCGCATGGGCGTGATCGCGGCGCGTGCGGCGGGCGTGCTGCCGCTCGGCTTCATCGGCACGGTGGCGGGGCTGAAGGACCTGGACGGCTACCGCGCCATGCTGCGGCGCTCGCGTGCCATCGGCTTCGCCTGTGCCTCCTGTGTGCATCCCTCCCAGGTGCCGATCATCAACGAGGAATACGGCGCGCGGCCCGAGGAGGTGGACCGCGCGAAGCGCCTGGTCGCGGCCTTCGAGGCCGCGCTGGCGGAGGGCAAGGGCGCTGTCGCCTTCGAAGGCGACATGATCGACAAGCCCGTCGTCGACCGGGCGCGGAACCTGATCGCCCGCGCCGCACGGTGAGGCGGCGCCCGGCGATGGCCCGCGGCATGCGCGGGCCATCTCCGCGTCACGGCTTGTAGCGCAGGGTCTCCGGATCGAAGCCGAGCACCCGCAGCCCATCCCCCTGGCGCACCACGGCGACCGAGCGCACGAAGTCGATGGCCACGACTTCCGACAACGGCGGCTGTCCCGACGGGATCACGTTGGCGAGCTGCATGTTGTTCAGCAGCGTGATGCGCAGCACCTCGTAGACCGAGTTGCCGCCCGTCGCGCGGCGCTGGATCTCCGCGCGCGTCTGGGCATTCAGCCCGGCCAGGATGGCGTTCTGCATGGCGGGGCTCGGCGTCTGGCCGAAGGCCGCGGGCGCTGCGAGCACCAGTGCGAGGGCGGCGCCGGATAGGTAGCGGAGCATGCCTGTCATCTGGGGTTCTCCTCTCGATGCCGGATAGCCGGCATCCGGAGGGTGATGCCGCCGCTCCGCGCCAAACAGGCGCGGCACCTCCGGGCGGAATGGGCGGCACGGCCCTGGGGATTCCTGCACAGGCATCCCATGCCGTTACATATACCTACACGACGGCGGTCATCCCCCCATCCACGTAGAGCAGGTGTCCATGGACGAAGTCCGAGGCCGGTGCGGCGAGGAAGACCGTCGCGCCGACCAGTTCCTCCACCCGGCCCCAGCGCCCGGCCGGCACGCGCTTGCCCAGCCATTCCGTGAAGGCCGGATCCTGCACCAGGGCGCTCGTCAGTTCCGTGTCGTAGTAGCCGGGGGCGACGCCATTCACGTTCACACCGTGCTTCGCCCATTCGGCGCAGAGCGTGCGCGTCAGCATGCGCAGCGCGCCCTTGCTCGACGCATAGGGCGCGATGGTCGGGCGGCCGAGTTCGCTCTGCACCGAGCAGATCGTGATGATCTTGCCCCGCCCGCGATGGACCATCCGCTTGCCCGCGGCCTGGCAGCAGAACCAGACGCCGTCGAGGTTCACGGCCATCACCTTGCGCCAGGTTTCCGGCGGCATCTCGGTCGAAGGTGCCCGCAGGTTGATGCCCGCATTCGCGACCAGGATGTGCAGCGGACCGTGCGCGTTCTCGATTGCGGCGATGCCGGCTTCCACCGCGTCGGGGTCGGTCACGTCGAAGGCGGCGACCTCGGCCGCGAGGCCATGGCCCGCCAGCATCTCCTGCGCCGCGGCCAGCTTCCCGGCGTCGCGGCCGTTCAGCACCACCTTCGCCCCGGCCTCGGCCAGGCCCTTGGCCAGCGCGTAGCCGATCCCCTGGCTGGAGCCGGTGACCAGGGCGAGCCGCCCCGCCAGGTCGAAGAGCGCGCGCGACATCGCCGTTTCCTCTTGTAGGATCGCCGCAAGGCTAGGGGGGAGGAACGCGCATGGACAAGCCTGGGCTGCTGGTGGTGGGCGTGCTGCCGGATTGGGACCTCGAGGCGCTGGCGAGGCGCTTCACGCTGCACCTGCTCTACGAGGCGCCGGACCGCGACGCCTTCCTCGCGCGGCACGGGCCCTCGATCCGCGCCATCGCGACCAAGGGCGAGCTCGGCGCCGATGCGGCGATGATGGATGCCTGCCCGCAGGCGAAGATCATCGCCTGCTACGGCGTCGGCGTGGACGCCATCGACCGGGACGCCGCCCGCGCGCGGGGCATCGCGGTGACGAACACGCCCGACGTGCTGACCGAGGACGTGGCCGACATGGCCTTCGCGCTGCTGCTGGCGACCGCGCGGGCCATACCGGAAGGCGACGCCTATGTGCGGAGCGGCACCTGGCCTGAGCGGGGGCCGATGCGGCTGGCGACGCGGGTCTGGGGCAAGCGCCTCGGCATCGTGGGGCTGGGCCGGATCGGTCGGGCCATCGCGCGGCGGGCCGAGGGCTTCGGCATGGCCGTCTCCTATTCGGGCCGCAGCCCGAAGGACGTGCCCCATGCCTTCCACCCGAGCCCGGCGGCGCTGGCGCCGCATGTCGATATCCTCGTGGTCTCGGCCGCCGGCGGGGCGGCGACGGCGGGCCTGGTGGACCGCGCGGCGATCGGGGCGCTGCCGCCGGGCGCCATCTTCGTCAACGTCTCGCGCGGGACGGTGGTGGACGAGGCGGCGCTGATCGGCGCGCTGACATCGGGCCGCATCGCCGCGGCGGGTCTCGACGTCTTCATGAACGAACCGGCCATCGACCCGGTCTTCGCGACCTTCCCGAACGTGGTGCTCTCACCGCACCAGGCCTCGGGCACGGTGGAAACGCGCAAGGACATGGGCGCGCTGATGCGCGCGAATCTCGAGGCGCATTTCGACGGACGGCCATTGCCGACGCCGGTCGGCTGAAGGGGAGGGCGGCGGCGCGCGCCGCCCCCGCCTCCGGTCAGGCGTCGAAGCAGGGCGCGCGGCGGGCCATGCCCTCGAACAGGTCGAGCATGCGGTCCCGCCACGGAGAGAGGGCGTCGTCGGCCCCGATGACGGGCAGCGGGCTGACGCTGCGGGCCCACATGAAGCTGCCGAACACGATGTAGTCCGCATAGTCGGGCGCCGCGCCGCCGAGGAAGTCGCGCCCGCGCAGCGCATGACGCAGCGGCTGCAGGCCGGCGCGGAAGGCCGGCAGGCGCGCCTCGCGGCCGGCCGTCACCTCGGCGAGCGGCCTGCCGAAGCGCTTCTCCCGGCTCTCGACGAAATAGGCGGCGTGCTCCGGGGCGAGCAGCGGCGGGATGTCCGAGACGATGAGGCCGGCGAGCCCGGCCTGCAGCACGGTGTCGTTCCACGCCGCGACGAAGACGTAGGCCTGCGGCGCCCCATGCAGCAGGGAGGGCGCCGCCGGATAGGCTTCGTCCAGGTACTGGGCGATGGCCCAGGAATCCGGCACGGCGCGGTCGCCGTCCAGCAGCACCGGCACCTTGTCGTGGCTTGCGAAGGCGAGGCGCTCGGTCTCGGTGAAGCGCCAGGGGACGCTTTCGAAGTCGAGCCCCTTGTGCGCCAGCGCCATGCGCGCACGCCAGCAATAGGGCGAGAAGATGCGTGCCGGATCGGTGCCGCAGAGCTCGAAGAGTTGCCGCGCCATCAGCGGGTGCCCACGCTCGCCGCGGTCTGGCCGAACAGCAGCGCGGCCGATGCGGCGCTGACGGTCGGCGCGCTGTTCACCTCCTTGGCACGTGCATAGGCGCGCTCGGTGGCGGGGCGCGCGCGGATCGCCTCGAACCAGCGCCTGAGATGCGGGAAGACCTCGAGCTTCTGGCCCTGCCGCTCATGCGGCACGATCCAGGGATAGGTCGCCATGTCGGCGATGGAGTAGTCCTCCCCCGCCATGAAGGCGCGGTCGGCGAGGCGCTTGTTCAGCACGCCGTAGAGCCGGTTGGTCTCGTTGACGTAGCGGTTGATCGCGTAGGGGATCTTCTCCGGCGCGTATTGGGAGAAGTGGTGGTTCTGCCCGGCCATGGGGCCGAGGCCGCCCATTTGCCAGAACAGCCATTGCAGCACCTCGGCGCGCGGATGGACCTGCGCGGCGGCGGGGATGAAGCGGCCGATCTTGTCGGCGAGGTAGAGCAGGATCGCCCCGCTCTCGAACAGCGCGACCGGCGCGGAGCCGTCCGCCGGCGCGTGGTCGACGATGGCCGGGATGCGGTTGTTCGGCGCGATGGCGAGGAATTCGGGCTTGAACTGGTCGCCGGCGGAGATGTTCACCGGGACGATGCGGTAGGGCAGCCCCGCCTCCTCGAGGAACATCGTCACCTTGTGGCCATTCGGCGTGGTCCAGTAGTGCAGGTCGATCACGGGGAAACCTCCGCAGAAGGGGGATCGAGAAGGGCGAGGGCCTGGCGCACGGCGCCGTGCAGCAGCGCGGGCTCGGGCCGCGCGCGCGCCAGGACGCGCAGCCCCATCACGGTGGTCAGGAAGAGGCGGGCGAGGTCGCGCGGGCGGGCGCGCCGCGCGATGGTCCCGTCCTGCTGGCCGCGCTGCACGCAGCGGTGGAAGAAGGCTTCCAGCTCGCCGAGGCGTTCGGCGACCACGGCGCCGATCTCCTCGTCATGCGGCGCGATCTCGAGCGCGGTGTTGACCAGCAGGCAGCCGCGCCGGTCGGCGAGCGACCGCTCGACGCTCTCGGTCAGGAAGGCCTCGACGGCGCGGCGCGGCGGGTGGTTCGCCTCCTGCCGCGCGATGCGCTCCCGCATGTTGGCGTCGAGGTAGCGGTCCAGGCAGCGCGTGAACAGCGCGCGCTTGTCGCCGAAGGCATTGTAGAGGCTCGCCGCCCCGAGCCCCATGCAGGCGCCGAGGTCGCGCACCGAGGTCGCCGCATAGCCATGTTCCCAGAACCGGGTCATGGCTGCGTCGAGGGCGGCGTCCTCGTCGAAGGCGCGGGGGCGGGCCAGGGCGGGCTCCGGAAGTTCTGTATCGTCCGATCCAGAAATTATGGAGCGATCGATCCAGTATCAAGCCCCTATTCGGCGGCCTGCTTCGCCGCGGCCTCGCGCACCACGCCGAGGCCGCGCAGCCGGGCGAGTTCCGCCGCGCCCAGCGCGGCGCCGAGGATCTCGTCATTGTGCTCCCCGATGCGTGGCGCCGGGCGCGCCAGCACGCCCGGCGTACCCGAAAGGCGCGGCACCAGGCCGTGCATCGGCAGCCAGCCGCCCGGCATGTCCTCGTCGGGCACCTCGATCAGCGCCTCGCGCTCGATGGCGTAGGGGTCGCGCTCGAGCATGGCGGTATCCATGATCGGCCCGATCGTCACGCCCGCGCTGTCGAAATGCGCGAGGTTCTCCTCGAGCGTGCGCTGGCCGATCCAGCCGCCGATGATGGCATCGAGATCCTGCCAGTGCTGCAGGCGCGCCGGATTGTCGGCGAATCGGGGGTCGGCGATCATGTCCTCGCGCCCGATGGAGCGGAACAGCTTCTCGGTCATGCCCTGCGTGGAGGCCGAGAGGCAGACCCAGCCGCCATCCTTCGTGCGGTAGGCGTTGCGCGGGGAGGTGTTGGTCGAGCGGCTGCCGGTGCGCGGCTTGCGCCTGCCCGTGATTCGCCAGTTCGCGATCTGCGGCTCCAGCACGCTGAACAGCGGTTCGAACAGCGAGACGTCGAGCACCTGCCCGCCGCCGCCGGCCTCGGCGTGGCGCAGCGCGATCATCGCCACGGATGCGCCGTAGAGCCCGGCATAGGCATCGCCCATGAACATCGGCGGCAGCACCGGCTCGCGGTCGTCGAAGCCGTTGACGGCGGCGAAGCCGGAATAGCCTTCGACCAGCGTGCCGAAGCCCGGCTTGTGGCGATAGGGCCCGTCCTGGCCCCAGCCCGAGATGCGCACGATCACGAGCGCCGGGTTGATGGCCAGCAGGTCCTGCGGTGGCAGGCCCATCGCCTCCAGCACGCCGGGGCGGAAGGATTCGACGAACATCGCCGCGCCCTCCACCAGCGCCTTCACCGCGGCGATGCCCTCGGGCCGCTTGAGGTCGAGGCACACCGACTTCTTGTTGCGGCAGATGGTCTTCCACGAGGTCTCGACGCCGCCGACGCGCCAGGCGCGCAGGGTGTCGCCCTCGGGCGGCTCCACCTTCACCACCTCGGCGCCATGGTCGGAGAAGACCTTGGTCAGCACATTGCCGGCGACGAGGCGCGAGAGGTCCACGACGCGCACGCCGTGCATGGCGCCGAGGGCGGCGGGATCGAAGGGCTTGCGGTGGATCTCCGGCATCGGCTCGGTCCTCGGCACGGCGGCGACGGCCGTGCTGTGTCGCCTCTCGGCGTGGCATCGGGGTGTCCGCGGCCGGGTGCGCCATCGGCACGCACCTCCATCCGGCCGCTTCCGCCGGAAGTGTCGCCCAACCCGGCGCTGGCCGGAAGCCGGGGGCATGAGCATCGCGTTAACCCGGTCCTGGCATACCGGGCGGGCAGGCCGGGTGAGGGTCCGTCGCGATGGAAGCGGAGAGGCCGTTCCGCGAATGGCCGCTCGAGCAACTCGCCGAGCAGGCGATGCTGCACCGGTTCGATTCGCGCGTGCTGGCGGGGCTGGCGGCCGAGGCCGCGCGGCGCCCCGGGGTGCGCGCCAAGGCCCTGCACGCCCGCATCCTGCGCCTCCATCAGCAAGCGGGGCCGCGGCCGGCGGCGGCCGGCGTGGCGGAATTGCGGGGGATGCTGGCC
>JAFADX010000374.1 GCA_023424475.1 Pseudomonadota bacterium | reverse complement strand
CCGCCGCCGCCGAGGCCGCCGCCCAGTTGCTCCGCGAGGCCGAGGAGGCCCGCGCCGCCGCCGCGGCCGCGCTGGAGCAGGAGGAACGAGCCGCCCTCCTCGATGCCGAGAAGAAGGCCCGCGCCCTCGCGCTCGCGGCCGAACAGAAGGCGCTGCGCGATGCGCGCTACGCCGCCCGCAAGGCGCGCCGCAAATAGGCGCGCCCTCCCGAAAGGAGCCACTCATGAGCTACCAGGAAGCCGAAGCCGCCGCCCCGAAGCCGGAAGCGGACCTCGAGGACGAGATCGCCTACCTCGCGAAGCGGCATCGCATCTCGCCCGCCATCGTGCGGGAGATCATCCGCCGCTCCGGCGCGACCGAGCGCGCCTCCATCGAGCGCGAGATCGCCAAGGGCAAGGCGCGGCGCTGACCCGCCGCGGCCTGCCTCGTCGCGGCACGCGACCCATGGCATCCTCCGGCCAGTTCGGAGGACCGCCATGACCGAGACCAACCTGCAGATCCTGCTTCGCCGCCGCCCCGTGGGCGCCCCGGTCGAGCAGGATTTCGAGATCGCCGAGACGCCCGTGCCCGAGCCCGGCGAAGGCCAGGTGCTCGTACGCGCACGCTTCCTCTCCCTCGACCCCTACATGCGCGGTCGCATGGCGGATGCGAAATCCTATGCCAAGCCGGTCGAGCTCGGCGCGGTGATGGAAGGCCAGACGGCCGGCGAGGTCGTCGCCTCCCGCCACCCGGACTTCAGGCCCGGCGACATCGTGCTCGGCGGCTATGGCTGGCAGCGCTTCTCCGTCGTCGGCAGGGAACGCCTGTTCAAGGTGCCGGAGACGGATCCGCCGCTGTCCAGCAGCCTCGGCGTCCTCGGCATGCCCGGCCTCACCGCCTGGACCGGGCTCGAGGACATCGGCCAGCCCAAGGCGGGCGAGACGGTGGTCGTCTCCGCCGCCTCCGGCGCCGTCGGCCAGGTGGTCGGGCAGATCGCGAAGATCCGCGGCTGCAGGGTCGTCGGCATCGCCGGCGGGGCGAAGAAATGCGACTTCGTGGTGAAGGAACTCGGCTTCGATGCCTGCCTCGACCACCATGGCGACCTCGATGCCCAGCTGGATGCGGCGGTGCCCGAAGGCATCGACGTCTATTGGGAGAATGTCGGGGGCAAGGTGCAGGCCGCGGTCTTCCCCCGCTTCCGCGACTTCGGGCGGATGGTGATGTGCGGCATGATCGCCCAGTACAACGAAGCGCCCGGGGCGGATGCCTCCGGCGCGCCGCCCGGCCCGAACCTCGGCCCGGTGGTGCGCAAGCGCCTGCGCATCCAGGGCTTCATCGTCAGCGACACGGGCTGGGCCCGCTACGGCACCTTCCGCGAGGAGATGGAAGGCTGGATCCGCGCCGGCCGCCTGCGCTGGCGGGAGGACGTGGTGGACGGGCTGCGCAACGCGCCGCGCGCCTTCATCGGCCTGCTCAAGGGCGAGAACTTCGGCAAGCTCGTGATCGGCGTCGACTGACGCGGCCCGATTGCCGGCCTATTGCGCCGCGACCTCGACCGCCGGGGCGGCGAAGCGCGGCGCGACCTCCCGCATGAACATGCGGATCGAGGCCGCGGCCACGCCGGCCGGCATGGGGCCGAGGCGGAAGGAGCAGATCACGCCGCCGACGCCGGTCGCCTCGACCTCCCGCAGGCGGGCCGCGACGGTGTCCGGGCTGCCGGCGATCAGCGCATGGTCCGGCTTCACGCGCGCGGGCGGCACCTCCTCCTTCCTCATGATGATGCCCTGCTCGGCATAGATGCGTTCGCGCAGTTCCTTGCGGTGCTCCTGCATCGCCTCGAAGGCGGGGATGCCGATGCGCTCGGCCTCGGCGTCGGTCGGGGCGACGACGACGTTCCGCCACACCCAGGATTCGTCCATGCAGCGCGCGACGTGCGCGGCGTCGAAGCCGGCGGCGGCCATGGCCTCGCGGTAGAGGGCGAGGCGCTTCGCCGTCGTCTCGTTCGACTGCACGTTCATCAGGAAGGGCAGGCCGCGGCGCGCGAGAAGCAGCGCACCCTCCTCGGAGGAGGCGGCACGGATGACGTAGGGGTGCGGCTTCGTGAAGGGCGCCGGCCGCAGGCGCGGCACCTTCAGCGACCAGTGCCGGCCCTCATGCGTGAAGCCCTCGGGGCTGGTCCAGGCCCTGAGCATGATGCCCTCGGCCTCCTGATACAGCGCGCCGGCCTCCTCGTACGGGATGCCGTAGCCCTGGTATTCGTATACGTTGTAGGCGGTGCCGCGGCCCAGCCCGACGATCACGCGGCCGCGGCCGAGATTGTCGAGCAGCGACATCTCCTCCGCGAGCCGCATCGGGTGGTGCAGCGAGACCTGTGCGACCGCGAAGCCGACCTTGATCCGCTTCGTCGCGGCAAGCACCGCGGCGGCGAAGGTCACCGGATCGACGTAGGCGCAGTTGCCGTCGAAGTGATGCTCGGCGAGCCACAGCACCTCGACGCCGAGTTCGTCGCAGAGCTTCGCCTCGGCCAGCGAGTCCGCGATCACATCCGCGTCGTGGTCGGGATCGCGGCTCTCGGGAAAGAGGAAATTGCTGAAGCGCAGCATCCGGGCCTCCGCAGGGGATGCGGAAAGCCTAGAGCATGTTCCGATCTGCCGGAACGGGCACCGGGCCGCGGCGCGACCTTCGTGCCTGCAGCAGCGGGGCCGGCGGCGGCGCCCTCAGCCCGAGAAGCGCGCGAATTCCCGCGCGAGATCCTCGTAGATGTCCCGCTTGAAGGCGACCGCGAGCGCCGGAAGCTCCGCGAGACGCGCCCAGCGCCAGGCATCGAATTCGGGATGCGGGTCGAGGTCGAGGCGAATGTCGCTGTCCTGCCCGGTGAAGCGCAGCGCGAACCATTTCTGCCGCTGCCCGCGATACTTCCCCCCGAGCGCCTTGCCGATCAGTTCCGCCGGCAGGTCGTAGGTCAGCCAGCGTGGATGCTCGGCGAGGATCTCGGCGCGCGCGGTGCCGATCTCCTCCTCGAGCTCGCGGAAGACGGCGACGGCGGCATCCTCGCCCTCGTCCATGCCGCCCTGCGGCAATTGCCAGCCGCCGGCAGCACCTTCGGCGTTCGGCAGGTCGGCGCGCCGCGCGACCAGGACCAGGCCGGCGGGGTTGAACAGCACCGCGCCGACATTGTCGCGGTAGGGCAGGTCCTTCATCGGGTGCTCGCCGGGCGGATCGGGGCGGAGCCGGAGGCGAGGCCCTCCGGCCGGCGGATCATGGCCGAGACGGGCGCCAGCACCAGCCCCCGCGCCTCGAGCCCCTGGGCCCAGGCGGCGATGCGCTCGACCACCACGGGGCTCGCCGAACCGGCGAGGCCGAGCGCGGTGCCGCGGTCGCGCGCGACCGCCTCGAGCTCCGCGAGGCGGCGATCGATCTCGTCGCGGGTGCCGGCGGGCTCGTCGAGCAGCACGTCGACGGAGCGGCCCCAGGCGCGGGCCGGCGGCGGCGCGCCGGGCCGCGGGTCGATGTAGAGCAGGCCGCGCCGGAACAGCGCCTGCTGCACCGCGCCGATCGCCTCCGGCAGCGCCGCGAAGCGTTCGCCGCGCATGCCGCCGATCGCCCCGATGGCGCCGACATAGCCCTGCGCCCGCGACAGTGCCCAGTCGAGCCGGTCGAGGTTCTCGGCCATCGGCTGGCCGGTCAGCAGGGCGCGGTCGCCGGGGTCGTTCAGCGGGTAGCCCGCGGGCTCCATCGGGATGGCGATCAGCGTCTCCATCCCGCGCTCGCGCGCACGCTCGGCCGCCTGGCCGGGGCGCGCGGCATAGGGGGAGAGCGCGAGGGCCACCGCGCCGGGCAGGCGTCGGATCGCTTCCCCCATCTGGGTCGCGGACAGGCCGATGTCGGCGACCACGATGCCGACGCGCGGGCGCGTGTCGCGCCGGTCGAAATCCCGCGCATAGGCCCGGATCGAGGTCCGCCCGTCATCGCCGATGCGCGGCAGCCCGCCATGACGGCCGGGTTCGAGCAGGGCAGGATCGGGGGCCGGAATGGCCCGCACGGGTGCGGCGGCGGGGGCTTCGGCCGCCGGGGGCGCGAGCGGCGGGGGCTCGGGGGCCACCGGCATCGGCGCGGCCACTGGCGGTTCCCGCGCCGCGGATGGCGCAGGCATGGCCGGAGC
>JAFADX010000182.1 GCA_023424475.1 Pseudomonadota bacterium | reverse complement strand
GACCACGCTGGCGCGCCCGCTCGCCGAGGGCCGCCTCTGCTTCGCCGGGGAGGCCTGCCACCCGCGCTTCGCCGCCACGGTCGCCGGGGCGTGGCTCAGCGGCATCGCGGCCGCGCACGCCGTGCCGTGACGCGATTGGAGGGGCGCCGCCGTGCGGGCGTCAGCCGCTGGGGCAATGACGGCTCGCCCGGATGCAGGCGGGAAACGGTGGATCGGCCAGCGTTCCATACAGGAACGGCAACACCGCCGCGGTTCAGTGCCCCGCGTTCTCGCCGGAGAAGTCCGGTGCCTCGAGCCCGCTGGCGACGAGTTGCTTCACCAGTTGCGCCTTGAGCCGCTCCAGCCCCGCCTCGGAGGTCGCCTCGCAGCGCGCCACCAGCACCGCCTGGGTGTTGGATGCGCGCAGAAGCCACCAGCCGTCCTCGGTCAGCACGCGCACGCCGTCCACGTCCTGCACCTTCGCGCCCTCGGCGGCGAGACGGTCCTTGACCTCCTTCACCACCTCGAACTTGCGGGCTTCCTCGCAGTTGAAGCGCAGCTCCGGGGTGTTGATCACCTGCGGCAGCGCCTTGCGCACCTCGGCGAGCGTTTCCTTCATGCGCGCGACGATGCCGAGCAGCCGGACGGCGGAATACGGCGCATCGTCGAAGCCGTACCACTTGTCGGCGAAGAAAATGTGCCCCGACATCTCTCCCGCGAGCGGGCTGCCGGTCTCGGCCATCTTCGCCTTGATCAGCGAATGCCCGGTCTTCCACATCAGCGGGTTGCCGCCGGCCTTCGCGACCTCGTCGAACAGCACCTGGGATGCCTTCACGTCGGCGATGACCGTGCCGCCGGGCTTCGACTTCAGAACGTCCCGCGCCAGCACGATCAGCAACTGGTCGCCGAACAGGATGTGCCCTTCGTTGTCCACCACGCCGATGCGGTCGCCATCGCCGTCGAAGGCGATGCCGAGATCGGCCTTCTCCCGCGCCACCTCGGCGATGATCTGCTCGAGGTTCTTCGCCACCGTCGGATCGGGGTGGTGGCTCGGGAAGGTCCCGTCCACGTCGCCGTTGATGACGAAATGCGTCCCCGGCAGCCGGGCCGCGAGCGCCTTCACGATCGGCCCGGCCGAGCCGTTGCCCGGGTCCCACACGACCTTCAGCCTGCGCTCGCCGCCGTCCCAGTCCTGCAGCACGCGCGCGGCGTAGCGGGGCGCGATGTCCACCGCGCGGTCGCTGCCCGCCTGTTCCGGCACCACGTCGCCCTGCGCGGCCATGCGCCCGATCTCCTGGATCTGCGCGCCGTAGAAGGGCTTCCTGCCGATCATCATCTTGAAGCCGTTGTAGTCCGGCGGATTGTGGCTGCCGGTCACCATCGCCGCCCCGTCGGCGTCGAGGTCGTAGGCCGCGAAATAGAGCATCGGCGTCGCGCAGAGCCCGATCCGGCAGACCTCGAGCCCGCAGGCGCGCAACCCGGCGACGAGCTGCGCCTCGAGCTCCGGCGAGGACAGCCGGCCATCATACCCGACGGCGACGCGCTTGCCGCCCGCCCGGACGACGATGGACCCGAAGCAGCGGCCGATCGCGAAGGCGTCCTCGGGCTTCAGCGTCTTCCCGACGATGCCGCGGATGTCGTACTCGCGCAGGACCGTGGAATCGAAGCGGTGGCGAAAGGCGGTCATGGTCACTCCCTCACGGGCGGCCGATGGACGAATAGGTGAAGCCGGCCGCGCGCATCGCCGCCGGATCCCAGACATTGCGCAGGTCGAGAACAATCCCGCCCTTCATGGCGGACTTGAGGCGGTCGGGCGGCAGGGCGCGGAACTCGTTCCATTCCGTCAGCACCACCACGGCATCCGCATCCTGCGCCGCCTCGATGGCGCTGCCGGCGAAGCGCACGGCGGCCGGCAGCGCCTGGCGCGCATGGGCGGGCTGCGGGTCGTAGGCGACCACCTCGACCCTGGCGGCGACCAGCTTCGGCAGGATGACGAGCGAGGGCGCGTCGCGCATGTCGTCCGTCTCGGGCTTGAAGGTCACGCCGAGCACGGCCACGCGCCTGCCGGCCGGGCTCTCCCCCAACGCCGCGAGGATGCGCTCGGCCATCTGCGCCTTGCGCGCCTCGTTCACCGCGATGGTGGTCTCGACCAGGCGCACCGGCACGCCCGCGTCCTGCGCCGTGCGCGCCAGCGCCAGCGTGTCCTTCGGGAAGCAGGACCCGCCATAGCCCGGGCCGGGATGGAGGAACTTCCGCCCGATGCGGCCGTCCAGCCCCATCCCCCGCGCCACGTCGTGCACGTCGGCGCCGACCTTCTCGCAGAGATCCGCGATCTCGTTGATGAAGGTGATCTTGGTCGCGAGGAAGGCGTTGGCGGCGTACTTGATCAGTTCCGCGGTCTCGAGGCTGACAGCGAGCACCGGCGTCTCGATCAGGTAGAGCGGCCGGTAGAGCCGCTTCAGCACGGTGGCCGCGCGCTCGTCGTCGACGCCGATCACCACGCGGTCCGGCCGCATGAAGTCGCCGATGGCGCTGCCCTCACGCAGGAATTCGGGGTTGGAGGCGACCGAGATCGGCGCATCCGGGCGCACCCGCCGCACGATCGCCTGCACCTCGCGCCCCGTGCCGACCGGGACGGTGGACTTGGTGACGATGACGAGCGGACCGTCGGCCGCCTTCGCCACCTGCTCGGCCGCCGCGTAGACGTAGGTCAGGTCGGCGTGCCCGTCCCCGCGCCGCGTCGGCGTGCCGACCGCAAGGAAGACCGCGTCCGCCCCCTTCACCGCGGTGGCGAGGTCGGTGGTGAAGGAAAGCCGCCCGTCCCGCACGTTCTCGGCCACGAGCTTGTCGAGCCCGGGCTCGTAGATCGGCATCCGGCCGGCGCGCAGGCCCTCGATCCTGTCGGGGTCCACGTCCATCACGGTCACGTCGACGCCGAATTCGGCGAAGCACGCGCCGGAGACGAGGCCGACATAGCCGGCGCCGATCATGGCGATGCGCATGGAACTCCCTCTTGGCTGGGGCAGGCGGCGGTGGAATGGCCCGCCCGGCCCGGTCTGGCAAGCGCCTCAGGCGTCATCGCCGTCCCCCGGCAACAACGGCTTCAGGGCCTCGAAGTCGCGCTCGGGGCTGCAGGCGAGGTAGCGCACCGGCTCATCGCGCCCGAGCGGCAACGCCGTCAGCCCGATATCGCCATAGACCCGCAGCAGCCCGGGACCCACGCGCCAGAAGGCCGGATCGACCCCGGCGCGGGTGCAGATGTCGCGGAAGCGCCAGATCGCCGAGACCCGGTCGCGCTCCTCCCCGGCCGGGTCGCCGAGGCCGAGCCAGACCCCCTCATGCTTCACGAAGGCGAAGCCGGCGCGCCCGGCTTCCCCGAAGACGGCGCCGTCCGCCCCGCCCTCGGCCGGCGCGACGGCCCCCAGTGCGGCAAGCCGTGCCCGGACGGCCGTGTCGTAGGCCAGCGCCGGCGGGCGCGCGGGCCGCAGCAGCCAGACGGCGGCGGCCAGCAGCAACAGCGCCGCCAGCGCCACCGCGAAGCGCAGCGAGGGCGGCGTCTCGGCCGAGAGCACCAGCCCCCACCAGGAAAATTCCGCATAGGCGCCCTGGTAGGCCACCGAGGCCAGCACCAGGCCGCACAGCACGGCCGCGACGATCGCCACGGCCGCCTCGGTCGTGAGCGGTTCGGCGGTCAGCCGCGCCCGGCGATAGAAGGCGCCCCGCGCGCTGCCCAGCACGCCGGCGATCAGCAGGAACAGGCCGACCAGCCACCAGGGTTCCCCGCGCAGCGCCGTGATCACCACCCCGTTCAGCAGCAGCAGCACCGTCGCCCACCAGGCGATGGCAAGCCGCCGCACCAGGCCATAGGCCGCCACCAGCAGCAGCGAGCCGACCACCGAGGCCGCGAAGTGGTTCGCCGCGTCGTCCAGCAGGTCGAAGATGCCGTCGAGCGCGGTGGGCTTGACCGGCAGCGCGCCGATCACGATCAGCGCCATGCCCGCGATCGCCGCCAGCGCGGCCATGGCCGGCACCTCGAAGGAGATCGCGACGCCACGCTCGGTCCCGATGCGGTCGAAGAGGTGCCGCCGCTGGCTCGCCTCGAATCCCGCGAAGAGCAGCCCGGCCAGGAACAGCGGCACGATGTAGTAGTAGAGCCGGAACAGCAGCAGCGCGCCCACGACGACCGGCGTGGCGAGGTAGCTCGAGAGGCCGAGCAGGATCGCCCCGTCGAAGACGCCGATCCCGCCGGGCACGTTCGCCATGATCCCCGCCGAGAGCGCGAGCACGTAGATCCCGAGGAAATGCAGGAAGGTCAGGCCTTCCGCGGGCGGCAGGAGGGTCCAGAAGATCAGCGCGGTCACCGCGACATCGACGCTGGCGAGCGCGGTCTGCGCCACCGCCATGCGCAGCCCCGGCAGGTCGATCTGGTGCCCGAACAGCCGGAAATGCGGCACGCAGCGCGCCAGCAGGATGTAGGAGCCGACGATGCACCACATCGCGCCGCCGGCGGCCTGCATCACCCAGCGCGGGGTTCCCTCCCCGAAGAAGGGCAGCACCTCGGGTTCCGCGATCAGCACCAGCCCGCCGAGCGCGAAGCCGCCCAGCCCGAAGGTGAGCGAGGTGAAGGCGACGACCTTCGCGATCGCCCCCGGCGTGAGCCCCCAGGCGGCATAGAAGCGATAGCGGATCGCCGCCCCGGACACCGTCGAGAAGCCGAGGTTGTTGGCCAGCGAATACGCCACGAAGGAGGCCAGCGAGGTCCGCGCATAGGACACCGGATGCCCCGCATAGACCGATCCCAGCCGGTCATAGGCGGTCAGCACCAGGTAGGCGAGCAGGGTGCACGCCGCGGCCCCCCAGAGCGCGGCCGCGGGCGTCCCGTGCAGCGCCTCCTGGATCTCGGTCCAGGACAGCTTGCGGAACTCCCGCTGCACGACGAACAGCGCCGAGACCAGCAGGAGCAGGCCGAAGGCGGTCGGCCCGTGGCGCTTCGCGATGGCGATCAGGCGCCCGCCCATGGTCACGAAGCCGGCTGCTCCCCGCGCGCCAGCGCCGTCTCGATCAGCCCGATCGTGCCGGCGATGCCGTAGAGCGCGACGAAGCCCCCGAAGCGCGGCCCTTCCTCCTGCCCCAGCAGGACCTGGTAGAGCGCGTTGAACCAGCCGCGCGAGACGCCCATGGAGCCGTCCTTGTTCGGCTGCAGGAAGGGCTCGCGCCGCCCGGCGTCATAGACGAGGTCCTGGATCGCCTTGGCGCGTTCCTCGGGCTCCATGGCCTCGAGGTCCGCCGCGCGGTCGCGCAGCGCGGCCATCAGCGCGACCAGCGCCTCGCGCTCGGCCGGCGTCGGGTCGCGATACTGCTTCCTCGGCGCGACGAAGTCCCGGTAGTAGTGGACCGCGTGCTCGACCAGCTTGCCAAGCAGCGGCTGCGCCGCCGGCGTCGCGCCGGGCGCATAGCGCGCGAGGAAGCCCCACAGGATCTCCGGGTCGTCCGCGTTCACCACCGACGCGAGGTTGAGCAGCATGGTGAAGGAGACCGGCGGCTCGGGGTCGTTCGGCACCGCCCCGCCATGGATATGCCAGGCCGGCACCGCCGGATCGGGCGCCGCGCGCAGCCGCGCCCGGTGCTGCAGGTATTCGTCCACCGCGCGCGGGATCTGGTCGAAATAGAGCCGCTTCGCCCGCTGCGGCTGGTTGAACATGAACTGCGCGAGGCTCTCGGGCGGCGCGTAGCGCAGCCATTCCTCGATGGTCAGCCCGTTGCCCTTGGACTTGCTGATCTTCTGCCCCTCGGCGTCGAGGAACAGTTCGTAGGTGAAGGTCTCCGGCGGCTCCCCGCCCAGCACGCGGCAGATCGCCGAGGAAAGCTTCACGGAATCGATCAGGTCCTTGCCCGACATCTCGTAGTCGACCCCGAGGGCGAACCAGCGCAGCGCCCAGTCGGCCTTCCACTGCGCCTTGCAGTGGCCGCCGGTGATCCGCGTCGCGTGGCGCGTGCCGTCCGCCGGGTCGCGCCAGATCAGCAGGTCCTCGGAGGGGCGCACCTCCTCCATCGGCACCTGCATGACGATGCCGGTCTTCGGATGGATGGGCAGGAAGGGCGAATAGGTCGCGCGCCGCTCGGGCCCGAGCGTCGGCAGGATCACCGCGCGAACCTCCTCGTGCCTCTCCGCCATGCGGATCAGCGCGTCGTCGAAGCGGCCGGACCTGTAGTAGGCCGAGGAGGAGGCGAACTCGTATTCGAAGCCGAAGGCGTCGAGGAAGGCCCGCAGCCGGGCGTTGTTGTGGTGCCCGAAGCTCTCATGCGTGCCGAAGGGGTCGGGGATGGCGGTGACCGGCCGGCCGAGATGCTGCGCCAGCATCTCCTTGTTCGGAACGTTGTCCGGCACCTTGCGCAGCCCGTCCATGTCGTCGCTGAAGGCGATCAGCCGCGACGGCAGCCCGGTCAGCAGCCCGAAGGCGCGCCGAACCCAGGAGGTGCGCGCGACCTCCCCGAAGGTGCCGATATGCGGCAGGCCGGAGGGGCCGTAGCCGGTCTCGAACAGCGCCTCGCCCTTGCCCGATTTCGCGACGCGCGCGGCGACCTTCCGGGCTTCCTCGAAGGGCCAGGCCTTGGCGGCGGAGACATCGGCGGGTGCAGTCGTCACGGGATCGAACTCATCAAAGCGATGGTGGGCGTTATAGGTGCCCCAGCGCCGGGACGCGACCCCGGGCAGGGGCGCCATGCCCCCCGCCCGGGGCGGCATCTCCCGGAAAGCATTGGTCTTCCGCCCCCGTTGCGCTATGCAACCGGCCCCTTCCAGCCGTCGAAAGGACAGAGAGGGACATGCGTGTCGGTATTGTCGGCGCCACCGGTGCGGTGGGCCGCGAGCTCGTGGACGTTCTGGGGCGCCGGGCCTTCCCGGTCGCCTCGCTGAGGCTCTTCGCCTCCGCCCGCAGCGCCGGCACGAAAACGAAAACGCCCTTCGGCGAGGTCGCGATCGAGGAATTCTCCGACGCCGCCGTGCGCGACCTCGACCTCGCCCTGCTCGCCGTCTCCGGCGACTTCGCCAAGGCCCATGCGCCGAAGATGGTCGAGGCCGGCGTGACGGTGATCGACAATTCCTCCGCCTTCCGCCTGCAGAACGACGTGCCGCTGGTGGTGCCGGAGGTGAACGCTTCCGCGATCGGCGCCCATCGCCTGATCGCCAACCCGAACTGCACCACGGCGATCCTGGTCGTGGCGCTCGAGCCGCTGCGCCAGGCCTTCGGGCTGAAGCGCGTGATCGTCTCGACCTACCAGGCGGCCTCGGGCGCCGGCGCCGAGGGCATGACGGAACTCGAGCGCGAGAGCCGCCGGGTCCTGGTGGACGGCGAGAAGCCCCAGGCCGAGGTCTTCCGCTGGCCGCTCGCCTTCAACGTGATCCCGCAGATCGACAGCTTCCAGCCCAATGGCTACACGCGGGAGGAAATGAAGGTCGTGTGGGAGAGCCGGAAGATCATGGGCCTGCCCGATCTCCCCGTCTCCTGCACCGCCGTCCGCATCCCGACCATGCGCGTGCATGCCGAAGCGGTGACGATCGAGACCGAGCGCCCCGTGACACCCGAGGCGGCGCGCGAGGTGCTGCGCCGCGCCGCCGGCGTGAAGGTCGTGGACGACCCCGAGAACGGCCTCTACCCGATGCCGATCAACGCGACCGGCCAGGACGACGTCGAGGCCGGCCGCATCCGGGCCAACCCGGTGTTCGGGGATCACGGCCTCGACATCTTCCTCTGCGGCGACCAGTTGCTGAAGGGCGCGGCCCTGAACGCGGTGCAGATCGCCGAGAAACTGCCGGCCCTGGCCCGCAAGGCCGCCTGACCTTCCGGGGCCGCCGCCCGGCGGCCCCGCCCGGCCCGCATCCCGCCCAGGGGCACCGCGAGCCCGCGGGGTTGCGGCCCTTCGCCCGCGCGCCCATCCTGGCGACAGGGGAAGTCTTCCGAAGCTCGGCGTTCCGCCCGCGGAACGCCTCGACGCAGGAGGACCGATGTCGTCGTCGCACCCGGCGCTGGACGCCGCACAACCACTGGCCCGTCACGCCGCGCTGGTCACCGGAGCAAGCTCAGGCATCGGCCGCGCCGCCGCCCTCGCGCTGGCCCGCGCCGGCGCGCGCGTCGTCGTCAACCACCTCACCTCCGAACGCGACGCGGCCGAGGCCGTCGTCGCCGAGATCGCCTCCCATGGCGGCGAGGCCTTCGCCCAGCCCGGCGACGTCAGCGACGAGGCCGATGTCCGCGCCCTCGTCGCCGCCGCCGTCGCCCGCTTCGGCACGCTGCACGTGCTGGTGAACAATGCCGGCATCCAGCGCGACGCCGCCCTGGCCGACATGACGCTCGAGGACTGGCGCAAGGTCATCGACGTGAACCTGACCGGCCAGTTCCTCTGCGCGCGGGAGGCCGCGCGGGAGTTCCTCCGCCGCGGCATCGACCCCGCCGTCTCGCGTGCCGCCGGCAAGATCGTCTGCATGAGCTCCGTCCACCAGGCCATCCCCTGGGCGAAGCATGTGAACTACGCGGCCTCGAAGGGCGGCGTGCTGATGCTGATGGAATCGCTGGCGCAGGAACTGGCCCCCGAGCGCATCCGGGTGAACGCCATCGCCCCCGGCGCCATCCGCACCCCGATCAACCGCGCCGCCTGGCAGACCCCGGCGGCACGCCGCGACCTCGAGAGCCTGATCCCCTACGGCCGCATCGGCGATGCCGAGGACGTCGCCCAGGCCGTCGTCTGGCTCGCCTCCGACGCCTCGGACTACGTGACCGGCACCACGCTCGTCGTGGATGGCGGGATGATGCTCTACCCAGCCTTCCGGGGGCACGGATGAGCCCCGCGCCCCGCATCGAGGACCACGCGCTGATCGGCGACCTGCGCACCGCGGCGCTGGTCGCGCGCGACGGCACGATCGACTGGTTCTGCCCCCGGCGCTTCGATGCGCCGGCCTGCTTCGCCGCCCTGCTCGGCACGTCCGGCAACGGCCAGTGGCGGCTGGCGCCCAGGGAGGCGGGCGCGCGGGTCACCCGCCGCTACCTTCCCGACACGCTGGTGCTGGAAACCGAGTTCGTCACCCCGGGTGGCGTCGCGACGCTGACGGACTTCATGCCGCACGATCCGCCGCGCGACCGCACGGACATCATCCGCATCCTGCGCGGCGTCTCCGGCCGCGTCGCCATGCGGACCGAGGTGGTGCTGCGCTTCGACTACGGCTCGCAGGTGCCCTGGGTCCGGCATGAGGAAGACGCGCTGCGCGCCGTGGCAGGCCCGGATGCGGTGGTGCTGCGCTCGCCTGTCGGGCTGCGCGGCCGGGACTTCCGCAGCCGCGCCGACGTCACCGTGGCGGCCGGCGAGACGATCCCCTTCGTCCTCACCTGCCACCCCTCACACCTGCCCGAGCCCGCCGCGCTCGACGCGCCCGGCCAGCTCGAGGCGACCTGCGCCTGGTGGCGCGACTGGGCCGCGCACTGCACGCATGAAGGGGAATGGCGCGACGCGGTGCGGCGCTCGCTGATCACCCTCAAGGCGCTGACCTATGCGCCGACCGGGGGCATCGTCGCCGCTCCCACCACATCCCTGCCCGAATGGCCCGGCGGGCCGCGCAACTGGGACTACCGCTACTGCTGGGTGCGCGACGCCACCTTCACGCTCTATGCCCTGCTGATCTCCGGCTACCGCGAGGAAGCGGTGGCCTGGCGCGAATGGCTGCTGCGCGCGGTGGCCGGCATGCCCGCGCAACTGCAGCCGCTCTATGGCGTCGCAGGGGAGCGACGGCTGCAGGAGACCGAGCTGCCCTGGCTCCCGGGCTTCGCGGACAGCCGCCCGGTCCGCATCGGCAATGCGGCGCATGGCCAGACCCAGCTCGACATCTACGGGGAGCTGCTCGATGCCATCCATGTCGCGCGGCGGCACGACATCAGCCCGCTCGCGGATGCCTGGCAGGTCGAATGCGCGCTGGTCGAATTCCTCGAGACCCGCTGGAGCAAGCCGGACCGCGGCATCTGGGAGATCCGCGGCCCCGAGCGGCACTTCACCCATTCCAAGGTGATGACCTGGGTCGCGATGGACCGCGCGGTGAAGGCGGTGGAACGCTTCGGCCTGCCCGGGGATCCCCTCCGCTGGGCGGCGCTGCGCGACCGGATCCACGCCGATGTCTGCCGCCACGGCTTCGATGCCGAACGCAATACCTTCGTGCAGTCCTACGGCTCCCGTGCGCTCGATGGCGCGCTTCTCATGCTGCCGATGGTCGGCTTCCTGCCGGCGACCGACCCGCGCATCCTCGGCACGGTCCGGGCCGTGCGGGAACGGCTCACCATCGACGGCCTGATCCGGCGCTACGAGCCGGACGAGGGCACCGACGGCCTGCCGGGCGAGGAAGGGGTCTTCCTCCCCTGCACCTTCTGGCTCGCCGACAACCTTGCCATGGCCGGCCGGATAGCCGAGGCGCGGGAGGTCTTCGACCGGCTGCTCGGCCTGCGCAACGATCTCGGCCTGCTCGCCGAGGAATACGACCCGGTCGGACGGCGCCAGCTCGGCAACTTCCCGCAGGCCTTCTCCCACATCGCCCTGGTGAACACCGCCCACAACCTCGCCCCGCGCCCGGGTCCGGCCGAGCACCGCGCCGCAGGTTGAGGGCCCGTCCGGAAACGCCGGCACCGGCCCGCGGAAGCCGCCCTATCTCCTTGTTTTGGCGGCCCTCTTCGCCCGGGCGGGTGATTTCGCCCGGGCGGGATCTGCCCTAGGGTGCGCCATGGCCTCCGCACCGCGACTCCTGCTGCCCGACGTGCCGTCGCTCGTCGCTGGCTTCGGCCGCGCGGTGCTGCTGACCACGGATGGCGAGATCGAGGTGCTCGACACCCAGGCCGCCGGGAAGGCCGTCCGCGATACCGCGCCGATGCTCGTCCATGCGCCGGCCACCGCGCGCCGCCTCGGGCTGCCCGACTTCGGCGCCGCCCACGACCTGCTGGAACTCTTCGCCTTCTGCCGTCCGGCCGAGCCCTGCGCGCCCACCCCGCGCGGCCTGGCCCTCGCCCTCGACCTGCCGCAACCCTCGGACGAGGAAGCCGCCGTCGCCCTGCTGCCCGAGATCGCGACGCATCTCCTGCGCCACCTCGCCGACATGCGCGAGGCTCCGCGCAACCGCGACGCGGCGGGCCTCGCCGCCCGCATGGGGGAAGCCGGGTGGCCCTGGGCGCCCGCGGTCCTCGCCGCCCTCGGCGACCCCAGGGCGAAGCCCGACGCCCGCGCCTACAAGGTCTGGCGCCGCCTGCCGGAATGGGAGGACGACGCTCCGCCCACGCCGCCCGCCTCCTTCCCGGTGGAGCCGGCCGAAGCCCGCCGCCGCCTCGCCGAGATCCTCGGCCCCGGCGCCGAGCAGCGCCCCCAGCAGGCCGACTACGCCTCCGCCGCCGCCGCCGCCTTCGCGCCGCGCGCCCATCCCGGCGCCCCGGCGGTGGTGCTGGCCGAAGCCGGCACCGGCACCGGCAAGACCCTCGGCTATGTCGCCCCTGCCAGCCTCTGGGCGGAAAAGAACGGCGCGCCGGTCTGGATCAGCACCTTCACCCGCAACCTGCAGCGCCAGATCGACCAGGAGACCGCGCGGCTGTTTCCCGACCCCGAGGAACGCCGCCGCCGCGTCGTCCTGCGCAAGGGACGCGAGAACTACCTCTGCCTGCTGAACCTCGACGACCTGACCGCCGCGATTCCCGCGCCGCACCTCGCGATCGCGCTCGGCCTCGTCGCCCGCTGGGCGCTGGCGACGCGGGACGGGGACCTGATGGGCGGCGACTTCCCCGGCTGGATCGCCGAGCTCTTCGGCCCCGGTGCCGTGGTGCCGCTGGCCGACCGCCGCGGCGAATGCATCCATTCCGCCTGCCCGCACTACAAGACCTGCTTCGTCGAGCACTCGATCCGCCGCGCCAAGACCGCCGAGATCGTCGTCGCCAACCACGCCCTGGTCATGGTCCAGGCCGCCCTCGGCGGCGGCGAGGACGGCCCGCCGCTGCGCCTGGTCTTCGACGAGGGCCATCACATCTTCGATGCTGCGGATTCCGCCTTCTCCGCCGACCTGACCGGCGCCGAGATGGCCGAGATGCGCCGCTGGCTGCTTGGCGCCGAGGGCGGCCGCTCCCGCGCCCGCGGCCTGCGCCGCCGGCTCGAGGAACTGATCGGCGACCGGCCGGACCTCAATGCCC
>JAFADX010000181.1 GCA_023424475.1 Pseudomonadota bacterium | reverse complement strand
GTCCGGCACCGCCGCCTCGTCCTTGAGCCTCCGCCGCATCGACCGCACCCGCTCGCGGCTCTCCGCGGGCCAGACCGACGCGACGTCGTAGAATTCCGGCACCGCCTTCGCCCCCGCCGGCAGGACCACCCAGGGCAGCCTGGTCGCGGTGTAGATGTGGATGTCGGGCGGGCAGGCTGCGGGGGTGTCGAGCGTGCCCACCCGCAGGAAGCGTATGGCGGGCCCGGCCTGCGCGTAGTTGCTCCAGATCGCGACCTTGCAGTTCGGGCAGCGCGCGACCACCTGGCCGCGGCCGCTCGCCGAGGGCGTGTGGACCATCTCCGGATGGCCGGCCGTATGGAGGACGCGGTCCGCCTCGAACAGCGCATTGAGCGCATGCGCGCTGCCGGTCTCCCGCTGGCACCAGGTGCAATGGCAGGCATGGACGATCAACGGCGCCCCCTCCACGCGGTAGCGCAGTTGCCGGCATGTGCATCCGCCTTCCATGAACCGCCTCCCTCCGCTTCGCATCGGCCCGGGACCGGCCCGGCCGCGCGCAGTGTCGCGCAGGCGTGCGGGGCGGCGCCACCGCGTTCATCTTGACCCCCCTTCCGGGCGGCGCGACCCTTCCATGGAAATGCCCGGCCCACCGGGACCGGGCCGGTTGGAGGACACCGCCCATGCCGCTGACGCTGAAACCGCTGCACCCGCTCTTCGCCGCGGAGGCCACCGGCATCGATCTTCGCCGTCCGCTGCCGCCCGGCATGGCCGAGGAGATCCATCGCGCCATGGATCGGTACGCGGTGCTGGTCTTCCCGGGCCAGGACCTCGACGACGACCAGCAGATGGATTTCGGCCGCCGGCTCGGCACCCTCGAACCGACCCGCGGCGTGGTGGACGCGCACAAGCACCGGCTGAAGCACAAGGAGATGAACGACATCTCCAACCTCGACACCGATGGCCGGCTGCTCGCGGCGGATGACCGGCGCCGCATGTTCAACCTCGGCAACCGGCTCTGGCACTCGGATTCGTCCTTCAAGGCGAAGCCGGCGATGTATTCGATGCTGCATGCTCGCGTGATCCCGCCGGAAGGCGGCGAGACCGAGTTCGCCGACATGCGCGCCGCCTGGGACGCGCTGCCCGACAGGACCAAGGCGAAGATCAAGGATCTCGTGACCTGGCATTCCCTGATCTACTCGCGCGCCCAGCTCGGCTTCGACGAGTACACGCCCGAGGAGAAGCTCGCCTTCGCGCCGGTGCCGCAGCGGCTGGTGCGCCGGCATCCGGGCTCGGGCCGGGTCTCGGTCTATCTCTCCTCCCATATCGGCCGGGTCGAGGGGATGCCGATCCCCGAAGGCATGGCGATGATCCGCGACCTGACGGAGCACGCGACGCAGCGCGAGTTCGTCTACGCCCATCGCTGGCGGCGGCATGACCTGGTGATGTGGGACAACCGCTGCACGCTCCACCGCGCCCGTCCCTTCGAGGACAACACCTATCCCCGCGACATGCGGCGCGTGACCCTCGAGGACGTTGCCCCCACGCTGGAGCAGGCCGCCGCGTGACGCGGGGGAGGGCATGACCCTCCCCGTTCCGGCGTCTGCCCGCGAGGTCTTGCCGCGATGGCCCGCCCGGCAGGGCGGGTGCAACCCGCTATGCCCTTGCGCGGCGCATGGGCAGCGGCGGCGGGTCCGGCCCGGGTGCGGCGAGGGCGTGCGTGGCCCGGGTGCTCCTGCCATAGTCGTAACGAATCGGACGGGAGCGCCGCCTGCATGCCGCCGGAATCCGCCAGCCATGGCGCGGTCACACTGCCCTCGGCGGCGGCCGCCGGCCTGCGGGCCGGCTCCCACGGTCCGGGCATCCGGCCCGGGCGGATGGCCCGTCCGACCGTGATGCAGCCGCGCTGCGCTGCGCGGCTGCCCGGCGCCATGCTGGCATTGCTTCTGCTGCTGGCGCCCGGCCTCGCCCGCGGGGCGCTCCTGCCCGAGCTCGACACGTCGAGCCCCGCCGCCACCTATGCGAGCTTTCTGACCGAGACCCGGCGCATCGAAGACGTCTACCACGCCTATCGTGCCGATCCGGGGCTTTCGGCGCAGCTTCTGGTGGTGCGCGCGCTCATTCGCCTCGGCACCGCGGTCTTCGACCTCGATACCTTCGCGCCCGACCACCGCTGGAAGGATGCCGCGCGCTCGGTCGGGATGCTCGCGGACATCCTGAACCGCCTGCCGCCGGTCCCGCCCGATGCCTTCCCGTCGGTCACCGGGCCCCATCCGCCGGAGCACTGGACCATTCCGGACACCGAGCTGCGCATGGTGCGCCTGGCGAGCGGGCCGCGCGCGGGCAGCTATGTCTTCTCGGCCGAAACCGTCGCGCGGCTGCCCGAGTTCCACGCCCTCATCATCAACGATCGCCTGCGGCGCCCCGCACCGGTCACGAGCTGGGTCGAGGCGCAGCAACGCTTCGTCGGGCCCATGCTCGGCTGGCTGCCGGTGCACGCCTTCCCCCAATGGCTGCACCGGACGCTGCTCGGCACGCCGGTCTGGAAGCTGGTCTGCGCCGTCCTGATCCTCGTGCTCTCGGCCTGGCTCTTCTTCGCATGGCACCGGCGCGTGCTGCGGGCCTCGGCGACGATGTCCAGGCCGCGCCGCTACGCGCTGCGGCTGACCGCGCCGCTGCTGCTCGCGGTGCTGGTGGCGGGCGGGCATTTCATCGCCTCGCTGCAACTGGTGCTGCCAAGCCCCATCGGCGACTGGGAGACCACGCTGGCGACGGTCCTGTTCTACATCGCCGCCGCCTGGGCGGCGTGGAACCTCTGCTGGCTGGTGGCCGAGGCGATGATCGCCTCCCCGGCGTTTCCCGACGACCTCTACGACATCAACCTGCTGCGGCTGCTCGCGCGGGTGGGCTCGCTGGCATCCGCCGCGGCACTGATCGTCTATGGCGCGAACGACATCGGCGTGCCGGCGCTCGGGCTGCTGGCCGGCGTCAGCGTCGGCGGCATCGCGTTGGCGCTCGCGGCGCAGTCGACGGTCGAGAACCTCTTCGGCGGCGTTTCCATCTTCGCCGACCGGCCCTTCCGCGTCGGCGACTTCATCCGCTACGGGGAGGACAGCGGCACGGTCGAGGCGATCGGCCCGCGGTCGAGCCGCATCCGGGGCCTCGACGGCACGCTGACGGCGGTGCCCAACGCCGATCTCGCCAAGATGCGGCTGACCAACTTCACCGCGCGGGACAAGAGCCTGTTCCGCCACGTCATCGGCGTCCGCTACGAGACCACCCGAAGCGAGTTGCAGCAGCTGCTCGCGGCCCTGCGCCAGGGCGTGGCGGCCCATCCGCTGGTCGAGAAGACGGCGAACCTGCCGCGCGTGCGGCTGGTCGGGCTCGGGGCGTCGGCCATCGAGATCGAGATCTTCGCCAAGGTCCTGGTCGCCGACTTCGCCGGCTTCCTGGAGGTGCAGGAGCAGTTGATCCTGGAGGTGATGGAGGCGGTGGAGGCGTGCGGGACCAGCATCGCCTTCCCCTCGACCACCACCTACCTGGCCCGCGACGCCGGGCCCGACGCGACTGCCGCCATCGAGCCGCGCGCCGGCGCCGCCTGACGCCAGGCGGACGACGATCCGGCCTGCGGCCCGCCCGGCGCGTGGCGGGACACGAAGGCGAAACCTTCGGGCGCTTGGCATGATACGCGCCGGGCGGTCCCGAGGATGGCAGCCTGCCGCCATGCCGGGGCGATGATGCGGGGGGGCGCCGCGGCAAGGGCCGTCCCCGGCCGCCGCCTGGTGCGGCGGGTATCAGCCGGCGACCTCGACCGCCGCCTCGAGCCCCATCGTCGCTGCCAGGGCCTCCACGCGCCGCAGCACGCTCTCGCCCGCGAAGACGCCGCTGCCCTCCACCAGGCGCAGCACCAGCCGCCCGCCGCTGCGTTCGATCGAGGTGCCCGCGAGCAGTTCCGGCGTGCCGCCCGACAGCGTGTAGGCAAGCCGCAGCGCCGCCCCGAGCACCTCGGCCCGGCGCACCGCCGCCACGTCGAGAAGCACCCGCGCCGCCTGCAGGAAGGCGGCATCGGGTCCGGCCTCGTAGCGCAGCGCGACCGCCAGGGCGAGGAAGGCGCGCGCTTGGTGGTCGAGGCCGACGCCGGCCTGGCGCAGCACGCGGTAGTAGCCGTGCTCCGCCCGGTAGTCGGGGTGGTCGTGGCTGCCGATGTCGCTCACCCAGCACGCGGCGGCGCGCAGGGCGGCGTCGGCGGGGCCCTCGCGCTCGAACAGCGGCGCCGTCCATCGGGCGA
>JAFADX010000086.1 GCA_023424475.1 Pseudomonadota bacterium | reverse complement strand
GGCATGGACAGTGCGGATGCGGAGGCCCTGCTCGCCTGGTGCTCGGGGCCGCAATGAGGTCCGCCCCGCGCGGCACATCCCTGGTCGCGACCATGATCGGCATCTCGATGCTGGGTTGCGGCCTGCTGGTGGCCGCCGTCGCGGTGGCGGCGTCCGGGCAGGGTGCGGCGGTTGCCTTCGGGCTGGCGGGCCTCGGGGTCCTGGCGCTGGTTGCCGGGCTGGCCTTCGCGGCCCGGCGTGTTGCGCGCGGGCTGGGCGTGCTCGCCGGGGAGGTCGAGCGGGTCCGCCGCCTCGACTTCGCCGAGCCGGTGGCCGCGCAGGGCGGCGCGGCCGAGCTGGACGCACTGGCCGAGGCGATGGGCGGCATGAAGTCGGCGCTGCGCCTGTTCAGCGTCTACGTGCCGCGCGACCTGGTGCGGAAGCTGGTGGCCGAGGGTGCCGAGGCGAAGCTCGGCGGCGAGCGCCGGCGCCTGACGGTGATGTTCAGCGACGTGCAGGGCTTCACGACCATCGCCGAGCGCATGGATCCGGAGGAGCTGATGCACATCACCTCCACCTACTTCCAGGCGCTGACCGACGCGCTGCTCGGGCAGCACGCCACGATCGACAAGTATATCGGCGACGCCATCATGGCGGTCTGGAACGCGCCGAAGCGCGACCTCGCGCACGCCATGCACGGCTGCCGCGGGGCACTGCACGCGAAGCACCTGACCCTGCGGCTGGAAGCGGAGTTCGCCGCGCGCGGCTGGCCCCGCCTGCACACCCGCTTCGGCGTGCACAGCGGCGACGCGGTGGTGGGCAATGTCGGGTCCTCCGACCGCATGGCCTATACGGCGATCGGCTCGATGGTGAACATCGCCTCGCGGCTCGAGGGGATGAACAAGATGTACGGGACGCAGATCCTGGTCTCGGAATCGACGCGCATCGGCGCCGGCAGCGCCTTCGTCTTCCGCCCGGTGGACCTGGTGCTGGCGAAGGGCGCGCAGGATCCGCTCGAGGTGCACGAGCTGGTGGGACTTTCGGTGGCATCCGATCCCGGCGAGGCGGCGCTGGCCGCGGACCCGGCCCTGGTCGCGCGGCTGCCCGCCTGGGGCGAGGCGATCCGCCGCTTCCGCGCCGGCCAGTTCGACCGCGCGACCGAGGCACTGCGCGAGGCCGGCGACCCCGGGGAGGATCCCCTCGTGGCCGCCTACCTCGCCCGCATGCGCCGCTATCCGGACGGCCCGCCGCGGGACTGGTCGCCGGTGACGAAGCTCGACAGCAAGTAGGCGCTCATGGCGAAGGGGAACCGCAAGAAGATCAAGCTGGCGCTGCAGGGCGGCGGTTCGCATGGCGCCTTCACCTGGGGCGTGCTCGACTGCCTGCTCGCCGACGAACGGCTGGAGGTCGAGGCCGTGGTCGGCACCAGCGCGGGGGCGATGAACGGGGCCGTTCTGACCGACGGGCTGATCGCCGGCGGGGCGGAAGAGGCACGCCGGCGCCTCGACAGCTACTGGGAGGGGATCGGCGAGATGGCCGCCTTCTCGCCGGTCCAGCCGACGCCGCTCGACCTGATGTTCAGCAAGGGGAACATGGACTTCTCGCCGCTCTGGCGTTTCGCGGACGTGATGCTGCGGCAGTTCTCGCCCTACGAGCTGAACCCGCTGAACCACGACCCGCTGCGCGAGCACCTGGAAGCGAGCGTCGATTTCGGCCGGCTGCGCAGCGCGGCGGGCCCTGCCCTCTTCGTCTGCGCGACCAACGTGCTGACCGGGCGGCTGCGGGTCTTCGAGCGATCGGAGATGAGCGCGGCGGCGGTGCTTGCCTCGGCCTGCGTGCCGCTGCTGCACCATGCCGTCGAGGTCGAGGGGCAGCACTACTGGGACGGCGGCTATTGCGGCAACCCGCCGATCTTCCCCCTGATCTACATGGGCGGGGCGCCGGACATCGTCATCGTGCAGCTCAACCCGATCAACATCCCCGAGGTGCCGCGCGACATCCGCTCCATCGTGGACCGGATGAACACCCTCGCCTTCAATTCCTCCCTGATGCGGGAGATGCGGATGATCCGGTTCGTGACGGACCTGATCGACCAGGGGCAATTGCCGAAGGAGAAGCATCTGCGCTGCTTCATCCACACCGTGGACGCCGAGGAGGAACTCGCCGCCTTCAACGCCAGTTCGAAGATGAACGGCAGCCGTGGCTTCCTGCGCCACCTGCGGGACCTCGGCGTGCAGCGGGCCAAGGCATTCCTCGACGAACATTTCGACGCGATCGGGGAGCGTTCCTCGACGGATGTGGTGGCCAAGTTCCTCTAGAGCATGTTCCGATCTGTCGGAACCGGCACCGGCCCGCGAAGGGCAGTCCCGGCCGACAGCCGGCGGCGTCGGCCGGAGCCGCGCATGCCGCCCGCCGCCGGGCAGCGGCACCGCCATGGGGATGGCCTCGTCCTCGGCGTGCCGGCCGAGGTTGTTCCCGGCCCAACAGGCGAGGCACGCCCCCTGCCGGACGCGCTCGAACAGTAGAGCCTGCCGTGCCGTCAGCCGCGGCCACCGGCCTTGCGGGTGGCGGGTTCGGCACGCGGGCGGGCGGTCGCGGGAATGCGCATCATGGAGCCCCTTCCGCGGCGTCTCGCAGCACAGCGAGCACCTCGGCGTCCTCGAGCTGGTGGAAGTCGTCGTAGCAGCCGCCGATGCCGGAAGGGATGTTCGACACCTCGGCACAGACGACGCGGTCGCATTCGCCTTCCAGCGCCGCGATGGCCGAAGCCGGACCGACCGGGACCGCCAGGATCAGCGGCGCAGCCCCCCGCGCGCGCAGCGAGCGCAGCGCGGCACGGGCCGAGACGCCGGTGGCGAGGCCATCATCGACGAGGATGGTTGGGCGCTCGCGCGGGTCGGGGCGCTGCCGTCCGGCAAGGTAGACCGACTGGCGCCGCGCCATCTCGCGCGCCTCGCGGGACTGGACCTCGGCGATGTCCGCAGGGGAGAGATTGCATTCGGCGACGATGTCGCGGTCCAGCACCGGCTCGTCGCTTCCCTCCGCCAGCGCACCGAAGCCGAGTTCGGGATGCCATGGCACGCCGAGCTTGCGCACGAGGAAGGGCAGCAGCGGCGCCTTCAGTTCCTCGGCGATCGGCGCCGCGACGGCGATGCCGCCGCGCAGGAGCCCGTAGATCAGCGGATCCCTGAGATCGAGGGCCTTCAGAAGCGGCACGAGGCGCTGCCCCGCCTCCCGCCGGTCGCGGAAGAGGAGGCCGCGCCTCATCGCCGGGCCTCAGCGAAGCGAGGCGTTGATCTTCCCGAGCGCCGCGACGCCGGGGCAGAGATCCGCGTCACCGAGCGAGTTCAATGCCACCGGGACGGTGCCGAGGTTTGCGTGCAGCGGCGTCGCCTCGGCCTCGACATAGATGAGGCCGGTGACGATCTCGCCCGCCGCCTTGCCCGTCATGATGGCATGCAGGGCCGAGGCCGGGTCCGACGGATCGTGACCTTCATGCAGCTTGCGCAGCCGCAGGACGGTGCCGTCGTGCTGCACGACCTCGGTCAGCGTGCCGGGCGCGTAGGAGGCGGTGATCTCCTTGCGGGGCAGCATGACGTCGAGGCGGTTCAGCGCATCGTTGTGCTCGCGCACGTAGTCGTAGGACTTCGTGCTGCCAGGGTGGTTGTTGAAGGCGACGCAGGGGCTGATGACGTCGATGAAGGCCGCGCCCTCATGCAGCAGCGCGGCCTCGATCAGCGGCACGAGCTGATCCTTGTCGCCCGAGAAGGAGCGCGCCACGAAGGTGGCGCCGAGCTGCACCGCCATGGCGGCGAGGTCGATCGGCTGGTCGGTGTTGACGTTGCCCTTCTTCGCGACCGAGCCCTTGTCCGAGGTGGCGGAGAACTGGCCCTTGGTCAGCCCGTACACGCCGTTGTTCTCGACGATGTAGGTCATGTTCACGCCGCGGCGGATGCTGTGCGCGAACTGGCCGAAGCCGATCGAGGCGCTGTCCCCGTCGCCGGAGACGCCGAGGTAGATGAGGTCCCGGTTCGCGAGATAGGCGCCGGTCAACACCGAGGGCATGCGCCCGTGCACGGAGTTGAACCCATGCGCCGCGCCGAGGAAGTAGGTCGGGGTCTTGGACGAGCATCCGATGCCCGACAGCTTCGCAACCCGGTGCGGCGGCAGGGAGAGGTTGAAGCAGGCCTGGATGATGGCGGCGCTGATGGAATCATGCCCGCAGCCGGCGCAGAGGGTGCTGATCGCCCCTTCGTAGTCGCGCCTGGTCAGGCCGATCTCGTTGGTCGGAAGCTTCGGATGATGGAGCTTCGGCTTCGGCAGGTAGCTCATGGCGTGGCCTTGCGGAAGGGCAGGACATTGGCCGCCGACGCCCGGTCGGCGATGGCGGACTGGATGAACCGCGCGGTGATTGGCGTGCCGTCGTAGTGCAGCACGGGCACCAGCTTCGCGGGGTCGATCTCCTCCTCATTGATGAGCAGGGTGCGGAGCTGTGCGTCGCGGTTCTGCTCGACCACGAAGACGCGGTCGTGCGCGGCGACGAAGTCCGCGACGTCCTGATGGAAGGGGAAGGCACGGACGCGCATGGCGTCGAGATGGACACCCTGGACTTCGAGCGCGGCCAGCGCCTCACGCATCGCCGCGGCGGTGGAGCCGTAGAAGATGACGCCGTCGCGTGCCTTTTCCTTGGCCGGGATGCCGATCGGTCGCGGCAGCAGCGACTTCGCGGTGTGGAACTTCTTCAGCAGCCGCTGCATGTTGTCCACATACGGCGCCCCGTCCTCGGTGTAGCGCGCGTAGCGGTCGCGCGAGGTGCCGCGGGTGAAGAAGGATCCCTTCTCCGGATGCGTGCCAGGCCAGGTGCGGTAGGGAATGCCGTCCCCGTCCACATCGAGGTAGCGGCCGAAAGTCTTGGCCGCATCGAGGCCCGCGGCGTCGAGCACCTTGCCGCGGTCCATCTTCCGCGCGGGATCCCACTTGAAGGGCTCGCAGAGCCAGTCG
Source organism: Pseudomonadota bacterium (assembly GCA_023424475.1). Classification (GTDB taxonomy): domain Bacteria; phylum Pseudomonadota; class Alphaproteobacteria; order Acetobacterales; family Acetobacteraceae; genus Neoroseomonas. The sequence continues at coordinate 23,070 of JAFADX010000086.1, read as the reverse complement.
TTCATGCCGATGTCGAGGTCCAGCATGACGAAGATCGGGGTCTGCAGCCGGTCGGCGAGGTCGAAGGCATCCGCGCCGAAGGCGAAGCATTCGGTCGGATCCTCGGGCAGCAGCATGACGTGCTTGGTGTCGCCATGGCTGGCATAGGCGGCGGAGAGCAGGTCCGACTGCTGCGTGCGCGTCGGCATGCCGGTCGATGGCCCCGCGCGCTGAACGTCGAAGAGCACGGTCGGGATCTCGGCGAAATAGGCGAGGCCGAGGAACTCCTGCATCAGCGACACCCCTGGGCCGGAGGTCGCGGTGAAGGCGCGCGCGCCGTTCCACGCCGCGCCGACCACCATGCCGATGGAGGCGAGTTCGTCCTCCGCCTGCACGATGGCGTAGCGCTTCGCCCCCGTCTCCGGGTCCTTGCGAAGACGGCTGCAGTACTTCTCGAAGGCCTCGGCGAGCGAGGTGGAGGGCGTGATCGGATACCAGGCGCAGACCGTGGCACCGCCATAGACGGCGCCGAGCGCGGCCGCGGCGTTGCCGTCGATGAAGATGCGCTCGCCCACCGCATCGGCCTTGCGCAGCCGCAGGCCGATCGGGCAGGCAAGGTTCTGCAGCGCCCAGTCGCGCCCCATCTCGAGCGCGACGAAATTGGCCGGGACCAGCTTCTCCTTGCCCTTGAACTGGGCGGCGACGGACGCCTTCACGGCCTCCGGGTCCATGTCGAGCAGCGCCGAGAGCGCGCCCAGATAGACGATGTTCTTGAAGAGCTGCCGTTGCCGCGGGTCGGAATAGGCCGCGTTGGTGATCTCGGTCAGCGGGCAGCCGATGACGGTGACGTCGTCGCGGAACTTCGACTTCGGCATGGGCCGGGTCGAGTCATAGAACAGGTAGCCGCCGGGCTCGATCTCGGCGACGTCGCGGTCCCAGGTCTGCGGGTTCATCGCGACCATCATGTCCACGCCGCCGCGCCGGCCCATGTGGCCGGCCTCGCTGACGCGCACCTCGAACCAGGTCGGCAGGCCCTGGATGTTCGAGGGGAAGATGTTGCGGGATGCGATGGGCACGCCCATGCGCATGATCGACTTCGCGAAGAGCCCGTTGGCGGATGCGGAGCCCGATCCGTTGACGTTGGCGAACTTGACGACGAAGTCGTTCGTCGCGGCTATCGGCTGTGGCATGCGTGCGCCTTCGGCTTCGCGGTCTCGAGGAGGAACTTCTGCATGTCCCAGGCACCCGTCGGGCAGCGCTCGGCGCACATGCCGCAGTGCAGGCAGACGTCCTCGTCCTTGACCATCACACGGCCCGTCTTCAGGCCATCCTGGACATAGAGATCCTGGTAGGTGTTCACCGCCGGGGCCTTGAGCCGCGTGCGAAGTTCCTCCTCCTCGCCGTTGTCGGTGAAGGTGATGCAATCGGTCGGGCAGATGTCGACGCAGGCGTCGCATTCGATGCAGAGCTTGGCCGAGAAGACCGTCTGCACGTCGCAGTTCAGGCAGCGCTGCGTCTCGAGATACGCCATCTCCCGGTCGTAGCCGAGTTCGACCTCCGCGGTGATGTCGCGCAGCGCCTTCTCGGCCGGCAAATGCGGCACCTTGTAGCGGAGGTCCAGCGAGACGGCGTTGTCATAGGCCCATTCATGGATGCCCATCTTCTGGCTGGCGATGCTGACATCCGGCGCGGGGCGCGCCTTCACGTCCCCGCCCTTGCAGAAGAGGTCGATGGACACCGCCGCCTGGTGGCCATGCGCCACCGCCCAGATGATGTTCTTCGGGCCGAAGGCCGCATCGCCGCCGAAGAAGACCTGCGGCAGCGTGGATTGCAGCGTCTCGGCGTCGAGCTTCGGCAGGCCCCAGCGGTCGAACTCGATGCCGGCGTCGCGCTCGATCCAGGGGAAGGCGTTCTCCTGCCCGATCGCCACCAGCACGTCGTCGCATTCGATGGTCACGTCCGGCTCGCCGGTCGGCACCAGGTTGCGGCGACCCTTCTCGTCGTACCGGGCCGCAACCTTCTCGAACACCATGCCGGTCAGGCGGCCGTTGTCATGCAGCACCTCCTTGGGCACCAGGAAGTTGAGGATCGGGATGCCCTCGTTCATCGCGTCCTCCTTCTCCCAGGGGGACGCCTTCATCTCCTCGAAGCCGGAACGGACGACGACCTTCACCTCCTCGCCGCCGAGCCGGCGGGCGGAGCGGCAGCAATCCATCGCCGTGTTGCCGCCGCCGAGCACGATGACGCGCCTGCCGATCGACGTCACATGGCCGAAGGAGACCGAGGCCAGCCAATCGATGCCGAGATGGATGTTCGCCGCCGCGTCCCTGCGGCCGGGCACGTCGAGTTCCCGCCCGCGCGGCGCGCCCGAGCCGACGAAGACCGCGTCGTAGCCTTCGCCGAGCAGCGCCTGCAGGCTCTCCACGCGCCGGTTCATGTGGCTGACCACCCCGCCGCGGTCGAGAGCGTAGCCGCATTCCTCGTCGATCACTTCCTCGGGGAGGCGGAAGCGCGGGATCTGCTGGCGGATGAAGCCGCCCGGCTTCGCCTCGCCGTCGAAGACATGGATCTCGTAGCCGAGCGGCGCGAGGTCGCGTGCGACGGTCATGCTCGCCGGGCCGGCGCCGACGCAGGCGATGCGCTTGCCGTTCCGCTCGCGCGGGATCTCCGGCATGCGGGACAGCACCTCGCCCTTGTTGTCGGCGGCGACGCGCTTGAGGCGGCAGATCGCGACGGGTTCGTCCTCGACGCGGCCGCGCCGGCAGGCGGGCTCGCAGGGGCGGTCGCAGGTGCGGCCGAGAATCCCCGGGAAGACGTTCGAATGCCAGTTGACCATGTAGGCGTCGGTGTAGCGGCCCGCGGCGATCAGCCGGATGTATTCGGGCACGGGCGTATGGGCCGGGCAGGCCCATTGGCAATCGACGACCTTGTGGAAATGGTCCGGGGACGAGAGGTCCGTCGGCTTCACGCGCGCGCTCTCCTTCGGGCTGGTTGCCGCAAAGCGCAGGGGACGCAGATGGCTCCGTGATCGATGTCCTGGCTGCGGTGGCCAATGGGCCATCGCGCAAACGCAGTCGTCATGCCTCTTGGTCCACTCCCCGCCGTTCAACGGCTTGGCGTGAATCTGCCCCAACGCGAAGCGCGGGGCAATCTGCCGTTTGTGCTGCGCTGCAGCGCGACCGCGGCGATCATACCTCGAGGAAAACGGTCTCCCCTTCCCCCTGCAGGCGGATGTCGAGCCGCCATTCGCCATCCCCCGCAGGCCGGGCCAGGAGAGTGCCGCGGCGTGCCCGCGGGACCAGCGCGAGCACCGGGTCGTCATCCAGTCTCGGATCCCCGGCGAAATAGGCGCGCGTGACGAGGCCCCTCATGAGACCGCGCGCGAAGATGGTGACGACCACATGCGCCGCCTGGGTGCTGTTGCCCGGCCCCGGGACCGCGCCCGGCTTCAGCGTCACGAAGCGGAAGCGGCCCTCCGCATCCGTCGCGCAGCGGCCGAAGCCGTGGAAGCCGGAATCGTAACGGCCCTCCGGGTCCGCCTGCCAGATCTCGACCATCGCGTCCGGCACGGCCTCCCCGGCGCCATCGGTGATGCGGCCGGTCAGGAGGATGCGCTCGCCCTTCGCTGCGGCGTTGGGGCCCTCCGCGCGCAGCAGGTCGGCCCATTGCGGGAAGTCGATCATGTGCCAGTAGGGGCCGGCGGTCTGGCTGGCCGTCGCATGGGTCATGTCAGGCATTCTCGAAGGGCGTGGCGGCACGGCCTCGCAGCACGATGTCGAAGCGGTAGCCGAGGGCCCAATCGGGGCGCATCAGGGCGGGATCGAGCGTTGCGACCAGGCGTTCCCGCGCCGCGGCATCGCCGCTGCCCTGGAAGATCGCATCGAAGGCCAGCAGCGGATCGCCGGGGAAGTACATCTGGGTGATGAGGCGTTGCGCGAAGCCCGCCCCATGCAGGCCGAAATGGATATGCTGCGGCCGCCAGCCCGGCCCCGGGTTCCGCCAGGGATAGGCGCCGGGCTTGATGCTGGTGAAGGCGTAGTTGCCCCCGGCATCGGTGAAGACGCGGCCCTCGCCGACGAAATTCGGGTCGAGCGGCGCGTCATGCCGGTCGCGCGCATGGTGGTAGCGGCCGGCGGCATTGGCCTGCCAGACCTCGACCATGGCGTTGGCGACGGGGCGGCCATCCTCGTCGGTCACGCGGCCGGCGACGACGATCCGCTCGCCGAGCGCCGCCCTGCCATCCACCACCGAGAGGTCCGCATGGGGCGCGTACCAGGCCGGGGCGAAGCGCGGCGCGGAAGACTCGGTGAGCGTGGTCGGGATCCGGACCGGCGCCGCTTTCGGATGGCGCAGCGTGGTGCTGCGGTAGCCCGGCAGGTCGAGCGGCGGCTGGCTGCCGGCCGCGACCGGTGCATAGGGGACTGGGTCCGCCATCTTTGCTTCCCTCAAGGAGGCGGACGGTGGAAGCCCAGCCCCCGGCGCGTCAACTCTCTTCCTTCAGGATCCGGACTGCGGCGAGCAGCGCCCGCTCGTAGCGCGCCCGCTCCTTCGCCGTGACATCGGCCGGCCAGTCGCGGAAGCCTCGGCCGGTCTTGGGGCCGAGGCGGTTCTCCGCAACCAGCCGCGCCAGCGTCGGGCTGGGGTCGGGGCTGTTGCAGAGCGAGGGATAGATGGTCCGCCCGGCCTCGAGCTGCGTCTCGAGCCCCGCCAGTTCCTTCTGCATGATGGGTCCGGCCGCGAGGTAGCGGAAGCCGAAGCAGTAGCGCACGGCGTTGTCCACGTCCTCGGCGCTGGCGAGGCCCTGGTCGATGACCGCGAAGGCTTCCCGCATCAGCGCGTGCTGGATGCGGTTGGCGAGGAAGCCCGGCACGTCCCTCGCCACGCGTATGGCCTTGCGGCCGAGGCCGTTCATGATGTCGGCGACGACGTCGCAGATGGCCGGGTCGGTATGCTCGCCCTGCACGACCTCGACGCCGGGAACGAGGTGCGCGGGCAGGAAGAAGTGCAGGTTGGCGCAGCGCGCGCGGGTGGAGATGTGGCCTGCGATATCGGTGATGCGATAGCCCGAGGCGTTGGAGACGACCGGAATCCGCGGCGGCACCAGCGTGTCGAGCTTGGCGAAAACCTCCTACTTCAGCGGCAGACGTTCAGGGACGGCCTCGACGACGATCCCGGCGCTGGCGTAGTCGGGCGCGGCCAGGTCGGCGAGCAGGGTGAGGTGCCCGGCCTCCTGCGGATTGCCGTCCAACTGGGTGATCGACTGCCTCACCCGGGCAATCGCGTCGGGCCAGCGGGCTTCCGCAGGCTCGACGGCGGTGACGCGCCATCCGCCGGCCAGGAAGATGGCCGCGATGTCGCAGCCCATCAGGCCCATGCCGAGGATGACGGCGTGGCGCTTCGAGGTCATGGGGTGATTCCTCCCTGGCGCAGCACGAAGTCGGCGATCCCGGCCACACCCTTGTTGTCCTTGAGGTTGGTGAAGACGATGGGCCGCCTGCCGCGCGCGGCCGTGCGATCGAAGCGCAGCAGCGGGTTGGTCTCCGCGAAATGATAGTGGCTGCCGACCTGCACCGGGCGGTCCCCTGCGTTCGCCACCTCGATCTCGATCACCGCGCGGCCGGCATTGAGTTCGATGTCCCCGGCCGCCGGAATGATCTCGCCCGGGATCATCGGCGGGTTCCCTTCGCCGCGGCGGCGGGCTTCTTCTTCGCCGGCGCAGCCTTGGCCCCGGCATGCTCCGCCGGCACCGCGTCGCGGATCGGCGCATGCACCGTGACGAGCTTGGTCCCGCCCGGGAAGGTCGCCTCGACCTGGATTTCGTGGATCATCTCGGCGATGCCGTCCATCGCCTGGGCGCGGGTCAGGACCCTGGCGCCGTCGCGCATCAACGCCGCGACGGTCCGCCCATCGCGCGCTCCCTCCACCACGAAGTCGCTGACCAGCGCGACCGCCTCGGGGAAGTTCAGGCGCAGCCCGCGTTCGAGCCTCCGGCGCGCGACCATCGCGGCCATCGCCACCAGCAGCTTGTCCTTCTCCCGCGGCGTCAGGTTCATCCCGCTTCACTCCACAACCAGCCGGCAACCTGGCAACTCGGCAGCAGAGCAATCCCCGCGCCAACCTGCCGGCGCGCCGGTCAGCACATCCACAGCCGGGGCAGCGCATCCGGCCGCCCGAGCACCTGCACGCGCAGCAGCCGGACCGCCCGGCCAAGCCCCTCACGGACCGCCGCCGCGGCGCCAAGCCAGCGCAAAATGAGCACTCCCGGCCGCAGCAGCGTGGCCGCCACCCCGGCGTCACGCAGCGCATCGCGCATCTCCTCGAGCGCCCCCCGGCAAGCAGCACCAGCGTCGCCGTCGCCTCGGCGCCGCCGAAGCCGAAGGAGCTGGAGAGGCGCTCCGCCCATCCCTCCTCCAGCGCCAGGCCATCGCCCAGACCAGGCGGCCGTCGCGGCGCAGGCGCCAGGAATCGAGCGCCAGTCCCGACCGCATCGCCTCGCCCCGCGCATGGCGGCCGAAGACGAGCATCTCCGCCATCAACAGCCGGCCGCCGGCGGCGACATCGGCATCCAGGCAGCGGGCGAGGCGCGCGCCGTCGAACAGGATGGTCTCCTGCGGGATCCATTCGAGCGCGGCGCCGGGCCCGACCCTGATCCGCGCGGCGATCGAGGTCTCCGGGCCGAGGCTGCGATAGACCTTCTCGGCGGCGGGGGTGGACAGGCAGGCCCGCGCGCCGGCGTCGAGCGCGACGTCGATCTCCACCGCATCCCCACCGGCCAGGCCGCCGGCGGTGTTCACCAGGGCGGCCAATGGCGGCTCGCCCGGCTCAGGCGTCGGGAAGAGGATGCGCAGGGGCGACGCCTGGTCCAGCTCCGCCAGCCGGGTCTGCCCGCGCGCCACCGCGAGGCGCAGGGATGCGCCGCCGCGCGAACGCTGATGGGACGGGGCGGTGGCATGGGCGGGCATGGGGCGCGAGACTGCCATGCCCGGGCCCCGGCGCAACCCAGGCATGCTCCGCGGGCAGGACCTCAGGCGTTCGGCCGCAGCATCTGGCGCAGCACCGCGCCATCCGAGAGCAGGTCGAAGCCCTCGTTGATCTGATCGAAGGTGATGTGGCTCGTCTTCAGCCTGTCCACCGGCAGCTTGCCGCGGCGATAGAGTCCGAGCAGCCGGGGCAGGTCGCGCTCCGGCACGCAGGATCCCATGTAGGAACCACGGATCGACCGCTCCTCGCTGACCAGCGAGGCATGCAGGTAGGACACCTCGGCGCGGATGTTCGGCAGGCCGGCGCTGATGGTCTCGCCGCCGCGCGCGGTGATGGCGAGCGCGAGCTGCATCGCCGGGACGGACCCCGCCGTCTCGACGACGGTGTCGAGGCCGCCATCCGTCGCGTCGCGGACCGCGGCGGCGCAGTCCTCGTTGCCGGCGAGGAAGGTATCAGTCGCGCCCCACTGCTTCGCGAGCTCGAGCTTCCCCGGGTTGGTGTCGATCGCGATGATCCGTTCCGCGCCCGCCGCCACCGCCCCGAACAGCGCATTCATGCCGACGCCGCCGAGGCCGATGATGGCGACCGCTTCCCCCGCCTTGATCCCGGCGGTGTTCAACACCGCGCCGGCGCCGGTCATCACCGCGCAGCCGAAGATCGCCGCGTCGTCGAGGGGGATGTCGTTGCCGATCTTCACGCAGGAGCGCCGCGCCACCACGGCGTATTGCGCGAAGAGCGACAGCCCGCTGTTGTGGTTGATCGGCGTCCCGTCGAGCCGCTTCAGCCGCTTCGTCCCGGTCGGCAATTGCCCCGCCGCGCGCGCCGCGTTGCCGGTGGGGCAGATGTTCGGCCGCCCGCGCACGCAGTAGCGGCAATTCCCGCAGGAGGGCGCGAAGACGGTGATGACATGATCGCCCGGCTTCAGGTCGGTAATGCCCTGCCCCACCTCCCGCACGATGCCCGCCCCCTCGTGGCCGATCACGATCGGAAGGGGGCGCGGGCGCTGGTTCTCGATGGTCGAGAGATCGGAATGGCAGAGGCCGGCGGCAGCGACCTCGATCAGCAGCTCGCCGGGGCCGGGGGGATCGAGCTCGACCTCCTCCACCACCATCGGGCGGGATTCGGCATAGGGGCGTGGAAGGCCCTGCTGAAAGAGAATGGCCGCCTTGATGCGCATGCCCTTGCTTCCTCCGGAGAACGGCGGCCAGGGGACCGCGCGGGCGCGGCAGCGTCAAGCCGCCGCGGCGCGCCAGGCCGCGATCAGCGCATCGGTCGCGCGGATCATGTCTTCCGTGCCGTTGTAGCCGTGGAAGGAGACACGCACGCGGCCGCGTCCGTTCCAGGCCAGCACGCCGCGGCGTTCCATGCCGGCGACGATGGCCGCGGCGTGCGCGCTCTGCACGCAGACGCTGGCGCCGTGCCGGCGCGGGTCGGTCGGCGTGGTCGAAGGAACCCCGGCCCCTTCCAGGCGCGCGAGCATCGCCGTGGTCAGCGCCTGGACATGCCGCTCGATCGCCGGCGCACCATGGACAGCGAGGTAGTCGAGCGCACCCTCCAGGATATAGAGGCCGAGATGCGCGGGATTGCCGCGGGTGAAGCGGGCTGCGTCAGGCAGCAGGTCCGGCGGCCGCGACCAGTCGGGCCGGCCCATGGAGGCGATCGAGTGCCATCCGGCCGTGCCCGGCGCCCAGGCCGGCTGGCGCGCCCGGTTCCAGTAGCCGATGGCGACACCGGTGGTCCCGAGCACCCATTTGTAGGTTGCGGCGAAGGCGAAGTCGGCGACGCCGGCCCCGATCGGCATCCAGCCCGCCCCTTGGGTGAAGTCCACCACCAGCATGGCGCCCACGCGGTCTGCCGCTTCGCGCAGGGCGAGGAGGTCGTAGCGTGCGGCGGTCAGGAACGAGACCGCGCTGACCGCGATCATCCGCGTGCGCGGCGTCGCCGCGGCGGCGACGGCCGCGGGGTCGAGCATCGGCGCGAAGCGCAGGGCCACGCCGCGCTGTGCGAGCGGCGCCGCGACCGAGGGATATTCGTCGGGATCGACCAGGACCTCGTCGCCGTCGCGCCAGTCGAGGCTCTCGACCACCATCGAGACGCCTTCGGCGACCGAGGAGACGAAGCCGATGTCGCCGGCCTCGACGCCGAAGAGGCGCGCGGCCTTGGCGCGCGCCGCGGCGAGGCGTGCCTCCTGCCGCGTCCGCCCGGGCGCGCCGGCCGACTTGTCCTCGGCATAGGCCGCGAAGGCGGCGTCGTGGCGGCGCAGGAAGGGCGTCTCGCCCGCCGCACAGACATGGACGACGCCCGGCGGGATGCGGAAGTCGGCGGGATCGAAGAGCGGTTCCATCAGATGACCGGCGCGTCCTCGGGGTCGATCGCCCGCCGCACGAAGCCGTCCGCGAGCGGCGCGTATTCCTCCCACAGCGCCCGCAGCGCCGGGATGGGGCCGGCCGCCTTGTCGACGCGGAGGTCGACATAGGGAAACGCCTCCCGATCCACCACCAGCAGGCTCGCCGAGGTCACCTCGCCATGCTCGCCGCCGGCAGCCTCGCCGGCCTCAAGCGCGCGGACCAGGCGTTCGGCGAGGGGCTGGTCGGCACCGGCCAGGAAGGCATCCGCCATGGCGTGGGCGACCTGCCCGTTCGCCAGGATATTGCCGAGCGCCACCACGTCCTTGCCGTGGCGGACGCTGCGCGAGGGCTTCACCCGATCGCCGTCGAAATGCGCCGTGCGGCCCTGCCGGTCCATCGCCGCGATCTGCCGCCAGCGATGGTCGGGGGTGGAGGCGACCAGCGCCGCCACCGTCTCCCCGGCCGTGCAGCCCGAGCGCAGCAGGTCGAGCCCCCGCGGGCCGAGCCGCGGGTCGGTCCGGTGCTGCGTCAGCACCCCCCCGATCCCGGCCGCCAGGAAGGGCACCCGCGTACCGACCGCGATGGAGGAGGTGGTCACCGCCGCGCCGAACTGGCCGGTCCGCGCGCAGCGCCCGAGGAGGGAAAAGGTCATGGCGTTCCTTTCGGCCGACCTCCGCATTCAAGGGCCGCGCAGCCGCCGCGTCCAGGCGCCGGCGATGGACAGTGGCGCCCCGCCTGTCATGATGCGCGGCGAGATGATGGGAGGCGGCCAAATGACACGGCGCAGAAGCGGAATCCTTGCGGGCGCGGCGCTGGCGGCGCTGGCGCTGGCAGGCATCGGGCAGCCGGCCCGGGCCCAGCAGCCCACGCCCTCGGGCACGCTGCGCATCGTGCTGCAGAATCCGCTGGCCAGCCTCGATCCGGTGGTCTCCACCGCCGCCTTCATCCGCAACCACGGCTTCCTCGTCTACGACCAGCTCTTCGCCCTCGACAGCCATGGCGAGGCGCGGCCGCAGATGGTCGACCGGCACGAGGTCTCGGCCGACGGCATGACGCATCGCTTCACGCTGCGCGAGGGCCTCGCCTTCCACGACGGCCAGCCGGTCCGCGCGGCCGATGCCGTCGCCTCGATCCGCCGCTGGAGCCAGCGCGACATCGCCGGCCGCGCCCTCGCGGCCGCGACCGCCGCGATGGAGGTGGTGGACGAGCGGACCTTCACCATCCGCCTCAGCCGCCCCTTCGGCCTGGTGACCGAGGTGCTGGCGCGGCCGACGGCGAGCGCCCTCTTCGTCATGCCGGAGCGCATCGCCTCCACCCCCGCGAACGTCGCCTTCACCGACGCCACCGGCTCCGGCCCCTTCATCTTCCGCCCGCAGGACTTCCTGCCCGGCGAGCGCGCCGTCTATGTCCGCAACCCCGCCTACCGCCCCCGGCAGGAACCGGCGGACGGCCTTGCCGGCGGCAAGGTCGCGCTGCTCGAGCGCATCGAATGGCTCGGCATCTCCGACCCCGCCACCGCGGCGGCGGCGTTGCAGGCGGGCGAGATCGACTTCCTCGAGACCCCGACGCCGGACGTGCTGCCGACGCTGCAGCGCAACCGCAACATCCGCACCTTCGCGCTGAACCCGATCGGCTCGATGATCTGGCTGCGGCCCAACCACACCCAGCCGCCCTTCAACAACCCCGCGGCGCGGCGGGCGCTGCTCTACCTCGTGAACCAGCAGGAGAACCTGCAGGCGGTCGGCGTCGCGCCGTCGGAACAGGTTCCCTACTGCCCGGCCTATTTCCTCTGCGGCACGCCGCTCGAAAGCAGCGCGGGCGCCGAGGGGCTGCGCGAGATCGACCTCGAGCGCGCCCGCGCCCTGCTGCGCGAGGCCGGATACAACGGCGAGCGGGTGGTCTTCCTCAACGCCACGGATTCCCCAGTCAACAACGCGGTCACGCTCACCATGGCGGAGAACATGCGCAAGGCCGGGCTGAACATGGACGTGGTCGCGATGGACTGGGCCACGCTGTCCCAGCGCCGCAACCGGCGGGAAGGCATCGAGCAGGGCGGCTGGAACCTCTTCGTCACCGTCGCCAATGTGCTCGATGCGCAGAACCCGCTCGTGAACGTCTATCTCGGCTCTCCCTGCCAGGGCGGGCCGGCCGGCTGGCCCTGCGACCAGGAACTCGAGCGCCTGCGCCGCGCCTGGTGGGAGGAAGCCGATCCCGCCAAGCGCCGCCAGATCCTCGAGCAGGTGCACGCGCGGGCCTATGTTGCCCTGCCCTACATCAACGCCGGGCAGTTCCGCACCCTCGCGGCCTATCGGTCGAACGTGGAAGGGCTGCGCCAGTCCATCATCCCGGTGTTCTGGGGCGTGACCAAGCGGTGACCGCCGCGACGATCGACATCCCGCAGGCCGGCTACCGCTTCATCCCCGCGGTGATGCAGTATTCGGCCGGCGTCGCGGCGCTGCCGGGCTTCCGGCTGGAACGGGTGCGCTTCGCCGAACCCGTGCCGATCGCCGAGGGCTGGCGGCGCATCGCCGCCCATCTCGACGGCATCGGCCGGCCGCGGACCGCCTTCGCGGCCTGCGAGTTGCGATCGCCAGTGCCCTTCACCGAAGCAGGCTTCGCCGCCTTCAACCGGGCCTACGCCGCCACGCTCGATGCCTGGGGCATCCTGCGTGACGGCCGCAACCCGGTGGCGCGCAGCAATGTCTGCCCGCGCACCGCAGGGCCGCCCGGGCCCTCCTTCCACGCCTTCGCCTACGCCGTGCCGGACGGCGATGCCCCGCCTTCCTTCGTCGTCGCGGGCTCCGGCGAATCCGTCGAAGGCAAGGCGACCTACGCGGAGAACACCATCGCGCCGGGCGACACCTCCGCCGGGGGGATGCTCCTCAAGGGCCGCTACGTGCTGGGCGAGATGGAACGCCGGATGGCATTGCTCGGCCAGGACTGGCGAGGCACCACGGGGGTGCAGGCCTATACGGTCCATCCGATGCCGCCCGCGCTGACGGCGGAAATGGCCGAACGGGGCGTGCTCCGCCACGGCCTGACCTGGCAGGACTGCCGCCCGCCGGTCGAAGGGCTGGACTTCGAGATGGATTGCCGCGGCTTGGCTGCGGAGCGCGTGCTCGCCGCCTGATCAGGCCGCGAGGTGCGCCGCGAGGAAGGCTTCGACCGGCGCGAAGGTGCCTTCCGCCGAATGGCCGGCGCCCCGCACGCGGTCGAGCCGCGCCGCGATGCCGGCGGTGCGCAGGCTGGCCGCGAGGGCCTCGATCCGCGCGATCCGCGTCGGGCCCGCGGACTCGGCGCCGCGCACCCACAGTGGATGCCCTTCCGGGACGCGCAGCACTTCCGTCTCGGTGTCGTCCTCCCCCACCACGAGATGCACGGCCACGCGGCGCATCGCGTCGAGGTCGGGCGGGTGGCCGAAGACCGCGCCGAAGTCGGCAATGCCGGACCACCAGGGCAGGCTGTCGTCGAGCAGGGTGACGTAGCCCGGCGCCCCGATCGACACCGCCGAGAGCCGCTGCGGCTGCAGCAGCAGGAAGCGCTCGGCGAACTGCCCGCCACCGGAATAGCCGGCGAGTGCGAAACGCCCGGTCGCGAGCGGGACGCGCGTGGCGGCGTCGTCGATCATGGCCAGCAGCGCGTGATCGTAGCGCAGGCCGCGGAACAGCCCGAACTTGTACCCCGGCTCGTCGTCCGGCGCGGTGCTGCCGATGGGGAAAAGCGGCGCCAGCAGCACCGCCCCGGTGCGCTCGCAGAGCGGCGCGAAGAGGTCGCGCAGTGCCTCCGGCCGCCGGTCGCTGCCATGGACCGCGACGATCAGCGGCGCCGGCGACGTATCCCCGCGCCGCGGGACATGGAGGCAGTACGGAAAGCGCGGCTCGGCGACGCAGGCGAAGAAGGGCGTCGCACCTTCCATCGCCGGCCGCCAGCCGGGCATGGCGCCGCTCATATGGGGTCGCGCACCAGCGGGCTGGTGGAACAGTGGATGCCGCCGCCGCCGAGATAGACCTTGTCGTAGGCGACAAGCCGCACGCTGATGCCCGCCTTGTCCAGCGCCTCCTGCGTGCGGAGGCCGACCTGGTCGCTCATCAGCACGCGGCCGGGCGCGACGGCGAGGCAGTTGATCGCCCAGGACGGGTCCTCGTGGTTCAGCGGGATCATCCGGATACCGAGGCGCTTCAGTTCCTCCATGAAGACGAAGGGCAGGATCACCGGGTTCACGATGGCGACGTCGTGGTCGATCATCACGAAGGCGCCGTCGATGTGCAGGCGGTAGCCCGGGATCTGCACGCGGACCAGGCGCGTGCCCTGCAAGGCCAGCACCTCCTCCATCTGCCGCGCCCCTTCCTCGTTGACGCGGGAGGACACGCCGATCACCGCGACATCCGGGCGGACATAGGCGAAGGATCCGCCCTCCATCAGCCCGGTGCCGGCGATGGTGCGCAGGATGGGCATGCCGAGGGCGGCGAGCGTCTCGCTTACCGGGCGTTCCTCGCCACGGCGGATGCGCGGGCCCATGCGGGTGACGACGGCGCCTCCGTCGAGCGCGATGCAGGAATCGCGCGTATAGACCGACTTGTGGCGGCCGGGTGCCGCGCGGTTCAGCATCACCACCTCGACGCCTTCCTCGCGCAGCGCGGCGGCGAGCGCATCGTGCTGGGCCTGCTGCTCGGCGAGCGGCGGGATCACCTCCCCGCGCCAATAGGCGCCCGTCTTCGGGTCCCCATAGGCGCCGAGTTCCGGGATCAGCGGCAGGCCGTCGAGAACCTTCAGCTCCTCGCCGGGGCGGTGCATCAGCACGACGCGCAGCCGGCCGATATCCGAGTTGCAGCCCCAGCGGCGCCCCCAGCCGGCCTCCTGTTCGGCCTGGCTGTTGAAGGCGGGTTCGGCCTCGGAAGCGAAGCGCTCGATCAGCATGTTGTAGCGATGGTCGAACTCACTCATGGCGCGCGACATGGCGTTATCCCTCGTTGCGCCGACGCAGGGCCCGGTCGGCGAGCAGCAGCAGCAGTGTGAAGAGAATCAGCAGCACCGCAACCGCCGCCATGGCCGGGTCGAGGTTCTCGTTGATGCCGTCCCAGATGCGGCGCGGCAGGGTGAAGACGTCGCGGGAGGCGATGAAGAGCACCATCACCAGTTCATCCCAGGAATGGATGAAGGCGAAGATGGCGCCCGAGAAGATGCCCGGCGCGATACGCGGCAGGATCACCCAGCGCAGGGTCTGCGACAGCGAGGCCCCCATGCCGCGTGCCGCCTGTTCCAGCCGCGGGTCGAAGGCCGCGAGCGCGGTCGAGACGGTGATCACCACATAGGGAATCCCCGTCACCCCATGCGCGATCACCACGCCGAGGAAGTGATCGAGCAGCCCCAGCGGCCCGAAGTAGCGATAGAGCCCGATGGCATAAACGATCGACGGGATGATCAGCGGGAGGAGCATCAGCACCCGCACCAGTTCCGTCGCCCGCCGCGAAATCCGCCAGCAGCCGATGGCGCAGAGCGTCCCCGCCGTCACCGACAGCGCGGTCGCCGCCACCGCGATGGTGAAGGACTGCCAGATCGAGCCGAGCCATTCCGGCGAGGTCAGGACCGTGCGGAAATGCCGGAAGCTGATCCCGTGCTCGGGGAGCGACAGGAAGCGCTGGTCCGTCAGCGCCACCGGCAGCACGATCAGGATCGGCAGCACCAGGTAGAGCGCGGTGGCCCAGGCCAGGCTGCGCGCCGCGGGGCCGGTGGGATAGGCGCCATCCATCGCCTCAGGGCCCCGCCCCGAAGATGCGCCGCAGGTCCACGATGCGCGAGAAGACCGCGAGCGTGACCAGGATGGCGACGACCAGCATCGTCGCCATCATCGTCCCGAGCCCCCAGCGGATGAGGTCGAGGATCTGCAGGCTGATCCATTCCGCGACCATCAGCGTCTTGCCGCCGCCGAGGATCGCCGGCGTGATGTAGAAGCCGAGCGAGAAGATGAAGACGAGCACCCCGGCGGCGATGATCCCGGGCTTGGACAGCGGCAGGAAGACGTGGCGGAACACCTCCCCGCGCGAGGCGCCGAGGCCGCGCGCGGCCGCGAGCAGCCGCGGGTCGATCTCCCGCATCGAGGCGAGCATCGGCAGCACCGCGAAGGGCACCATGTAGTGCACCATGCCGACGATGATGCCGAACTCGTTCCACACCAGGCGCAACGGCTCGGAAATCAGCCCGGTCTCCATCAGGGCGTTGTTCACCAGCCCCTGGCGGCGCAGCAGCGTGACCCAGGCAAAGGCGCGCACCAGCACCGAGATCCACAGCGGCACCAGCACCGCCAGGATCCACCACCCCTTCGCCCGCGGGCTCGCCAGCGTGATGGCATAGGCGATGGCATAGCCCAGCAGCAGCGACAGCGCCGTGGTGATCAGGCAGATGCGCAGCGTGACCATGATGACGCGCTGCACGGAGCCCGAGGTCAGCAGCCGCGCGTAGTTGCCGAGGCCGGGCTCGGGGTCGGTGACGCTGATGGCGAGCACCTGCAGGATCGGCGCGATGTAGAAGACGACGAGCAGCAGGAAGGCCGGCAGGATCAGCAGCCACCAGCCGCCGGCGGCGCGGTCCGCCCCGCTCATGCCGCGTCGTCCTCGACCGGCACCGCCGCCTCCGCCGCCCAGCCGAGGCGCACGGGCAGCCCTTCGGACGGCGCGATGGAGGCCTGCCAGGCCGGCAGCGCAACCCGCAGTTCGCCCAGCGCCTCGGTCCCGACGCGCAGCGAGAAGCCGGTGCCGAGATAGGCCCAGGCGAGGATGCGGCCCTCGATGGCGTTCTCCGTCGCTTCGCCTTCGGCGAGCAGCGAGACCTTCTCGGGCCGCAGGGAGACCAGGCTGCGCGCCCCGTCGGGCGGCGCCGCCGCCCCGGGCGCCAGCCGCACGGCAAGGTTCCGCCCGCCGGCCTCGAGCGTGAAGCCCTGCGCCGTCGGCAGGCGGGCCACGCCTTCGAGGAAGTTCGACTTGCCGAGGAAGTCGGCGACGAAGCGGGTGCGCGGCCGCTCGTAGAGTTCCGCCGGCGCCCCGTGCTGGATGAGCTTCCCATGGTTCAGGATGGCGATGCGGTCCGACATCGACAGCGCCTCCTCCTGGTCGTGGGTCACGTTGACGAAGGTGCGGCCGACGCGCTGGTGCAGCGCCTTGAGCTCCTCCTGCAGCTCCGCGCGCAGCTTCTTGTCCAGGGCCGAGAGCGGTTCGTCGAGCAGGAGCAGGCTGGGGTCGAAGACCAGCGCGCGGGCCAGCGCCACGCGCTGCTGCTGCCCGCCCGAAAGCTGCTTCGGCAGCCGGTCGGCGAACTGGCCGAGCTGCACCAGGTCGAGCGCCGCGCGCACCTTGGCATCCCGGTCCGCCCGCGACAGCCCGCGCACCCGCAACGGAAAGCCGACATTCTCCGCCACCGTCATGTGCGGGAACAGCGCATAGCCCTGGAAGACCATGCCGAAGTTCCGCTTCTCCGGCGGCAGCGGCGTGATGTCGGACCCGTCCAGCAGGATCGAGCCGGCGCTCGGCGCCACGAAGCCGGCGACCGCCATCAGGATCGTCGTCTTGCCGGACCCCGAGGGGCCGAGCAGCGTGAGGAACTCCCCCTGCTCCACCTCGAGCGAAACCTGATCGACGGCGACGAAGCTGCCGTAGTGCTTGCTAAGTCCGCGCAGCGTCAGCGCATGCCCGTGCGCGTCGCTCACGCCCTGTAGTCCGGCTGCTCGCGGTCGAGCTTCCGCTTCAGCGCCTGCCAGGGCAGCCAGCCCTTGGTGGGCCCGGTGCCGAACTGCGCGGCGGTCCGCCTCACGACCTGCGCCGGGGGGATCGCGAGCGGCGCGCCGGAGGACTGCGCCGCGAGCTGGATCCGGCAGGCCTGCTCCAGGTAGTACATCCAGTAGAAGGCGGCCGCGACCGTCGGCCCGACGGTCAGCAGCCCGTGATGGCGCAGGATCATGCAGGGCTTGTCGCCCAGGTCGCGCACCAGGCGCTCGCGCTCGGTGAGGTTGTCCTCCGCCGCGACGCCTTCGTAGTCGTGCAGCGCGACCTTGCCGTCGAACTCGATGCTCATCTGGTTGAGCGGCAGCAGGCCGCCCGATTGCGCGGCCACCGCCATGCCCGCGAGGGTATGCGTGTGCATGACGCACATCGCCTGCGGACATGCGCGGTGCACCGCCGAATGGATGACGAATCCCGCCGGGTTCACCGGCCAGGAGGTCTCCTGCAGCGGCTCGCCCCCGGCATCGACGACGACGAGGCTGCTGGCCGTGATCTCCTCGAACAGCAGCCCGTAGGGGTTCACCAGGAAGCGATGCCCCTCCCCCGGCAGCCGCGCGGAGAGATGGGTGAAGACGAGGTCCGTCATGCCGAACAGGGCGACCAGCCGATAGGCGGCGGCAAGGTCCTCGCGGACCTCCTGCTCGGTCGGGACGTGGTTCGGGTCCGGCTTCACCGGCGGCGGCGGAAGGGCCATCAGTAGCCTCGCTCGGGGTCATAGAGGTTGGGCAGCGGCTCGCCGCGCTCGAGCCCGGCGATGCAGGCCGCGACGTAGCGCGCGCGGTCGCGGCGGCTCGGCGTGCTCGCCACATGGGGGGTGACGGTGATGCCGGGATGCGTCCAGGCGGGGCTGCCGGGCGGCGGCGGCTCGTCCTCGAACACGTCGAGCACGGCGCCGGACAATTGCCCGCTGTCGAGCGCGGCGACGATGTCGGCCGTCACCTGCTGCACCCCGCGGCCGAGCTGCACCAGCCCCGCCCCGCGCGGCAGCTTCGCGAAGAGCGGCGCGGAGAGGATGCCCACCGTCCCCGGCGTCGCCGGCAGCAGGCAGACCAGCACCTCGCAGCGCGCGAGGAAGGCGTCGCGCTCCGCCTCCCCCGCATAGGTCTCGACGCCAGGGACCGACTTGCGGGTGCGCGACCAGCCGATGACGGGAATACCGAGCGCGGCCAGCATCCGCGCCGCCCGCAAGCCCATCGCGCCGAGACCCATGACGCCGACGGTGCGCTCCGCCGCCATGAAGGGCGGGTCGAAGGCATCCCAGACGGAGCG
Organism: Pseudomonadota bacterium; assembly: GCA_023424475.1. Lineage (GTDB taxonomy): Bacteria > Pseudomonadota > Alphaproteobacteria > Acetobacterales > Acetobacteraceae > Neoroseomonas. Next base: position 4,721 of record JAFADX010000086.1, on the reverse strand, counting down.
CGACTGCGCGACCGCCATGCGGCGGGCCTGCTTCACGAGCGAAAGCACGGCCCAGCAGGCGAACTCGCCCATGCGCTGCGTGGCCTCCGGCGGCACGCAGCGCACGATCGGAACGTGCCGCGGCAGGGCAGGATCGCGCAGGATGGCATCCACCCCGGCGCCGGACCCGAAGATCGCCCGCAGCCGCGGCAGCGCCGCCAGGCGTCCGGGCTCCGGGTCCCAGACCAGGGCGAAGTCGACCTGGTCGGGCACGATGGCAGGGTCGTCCCACCACCGCACCTCGATCTGCGGGGCGAATTCGGCGAAACAGGCCCGCCATTCCGGAACGGCCGCCTCGCCGCCGGACTTCACGACCAGGTTCATGGAGGCGCGTCAGCCGGTGATGGCGTCGATGTAGTCCGCATTGGCGCGCTGGTAGTTCGCGCCCCACCACTCCCCGTTCAGCACCACCTGGTTGCGCGCATTCTCCGGGTCGGTCGGGTTCTTCCAGCGCAGCTCCTGCGGCACCAGGGCGGCGGCCCGCGGGTTGGTCGGCCCATTGCCGAGCAGCGTGAGCAGGCCGACCTGCGGCTGCGGGTTGTGCAGCATGGAGGCGAGCAGGCGCTGGGCACCCTCGCCCCCCGGATTGCCGCGCGGGATCACGAAGATGCCGGCCTGCAGCAGGGCCTGCGGCCAGATGAACTTGATCCGCCCGTTCGTCTCGTTGTGCAGCACGGTCGCGCGCGTGTGCCAGACGATGCCCATCACGGCCTCGCCGGTGCGCATGAACTGCTCGCTCTCGCTGCCGCTGTTCCAGAACACGGCATTGCGGCGCAGCTCGGCCACCTTGCGCACGGTGGCACCGATGTCGAGCGGATAGAGGCTCGCTGGATCCTTGCCGAGCGCCATCTGCGCCGCGTCCATCATGGCGACGCCGTCGCGCCGCAGCAGGCGCGTGCCGGGGAACTTCTGCAGGTCCCAGAAGTCCTTCCAGCCGGTTGGCCCGCCATTGGGGAACTTGGCGCTGTCGTAGCAGAGAACGCTGCTGAAGGAGTACGGCGCGGCGCCGTATTCCAGCGCGAAGCCGACGGGCAGCGTGTCCTCCTTCTTGACGATGGTGTAGTCGACCTTGGCCAGCAGGTTCTGCCGCCCGAGCAGGAAGGAGGAGGACGCCGAGGAATCGCAGAGATCCCAGGTGACCCGGCCGCTCTCGACCATCGAGCGGATACGCCCGGCAGACGGGCCGGTGCTGTCCTGCGCCACGGTCCAGCCCGGGTTCGCCGCCATGAAGGGCTCGCCGTAGTAGCGCCCGAAGCCCTGGTTGGCGATGCCGCCCCAGTTGACCATCACCAGTTGGCGGTTGCCCTGGGCCTGCGCCGCGCCGCCGGCGAGCGGCACGGCGCCGAGGGCCGACAGCGCCGCCAGCAGGCCGCGCCGGCCGATCTCCCCACGCCGGAACTTCTGATGGGCCAGGTCCACGCAATCCTGCTGAAAGCTTTGCATCAACGTCTCTCCTCGCACTGCAGCGCGACGCCCGGTACGCGTGCGTTTGGTCCAGACGACACCACTTGCGGTTGCCGCCGTGTCGGCGTGAACTCTCCCGCCGCAAACTTCACCATGGGCGGGCCCATCCGGCAATGACCGACGCGCATTCCATCTTCGCGCCAGGATTCAGGACGACCCCCTGGTGGTGGGAGGCGGCCGAGCCGCCGAAACGCGACAGCATCCTGCCCGACCGCGCCGGGGTCGCGGTCATCGGCGGCGGCTATGCCGGGCTTTCGGCGGCGCTGACGCTGCGCCGGCTCGGCCATGACGTCGCGGTGCTGGACGCCGAGCGGATCGGCTGGGGGGCCTCCTCCCGCAACGGGGGCATGGTTTCCGGCGGGCTGAAAGTGGCCTCGGGTGCGATCGAACAGCACTACGGGGCCGAACGCGCCCGCGCGATCGCCCTTGCCGCCGCCGCCTCCCTTCCGTTCATCGAGGAGACGATCGCGCGCGAGAACATCGCGTGCGACTACGTCCGCTGCGGGCGCTTCGTGCCGGCCTGGACCCGCAGGCATTACGACGCGCTCGCCGCGAAGGCGGATTCGGTCGCCGAGATCACCGGCCTGCCCACCCGGATGCTGCCGCGTGAACGCCAGCGCGAGGCCCTCGGCAGCGACCACTACCATGGCGGCATGCTGGCCGATGCCTCCGGCAGCCTCCACCCCGGGAAATACGCGCGTGGCCTCGCCCGGGCGGCGGAAGACAGCGGCGCGCGCCTGGTGGACGGCGTGCGGGCGAACGCCATCCGGCGCGAGGGCCAGGGCTTCCGCGTCGTCACCGACCGCGGCCAGATGCGGGCCGACGCGGTGCTGGTCGCAACCAACGGCTATTCGCGCAGCCCGGAGGGCAAGTCCGCGATGCCCTGGCTGGCACGGCGGATGATCCCCGTCGGCTCCTACATCATCGCCACCGAGGAACTGCCGCACTACGCCATCGACAAGCTCTTCCCCGGCCGCCGCATGATCAGCGACACGCGGCGGGTGCTGAACTACTTCCGCCCCTCCCCCTACGGGAACCGCATCCTCTGGGGCGGGCGCGCCTCCTTCGCCCCGACGGGGCCCGGGAAGGCCGCCCCGGCGCTGCGCCAGATGATGCTCGCCGTCTTCCCCGAGCTGAAGGACGTCCAGATCACCCATGCCTGGACGGGCAACGTCGCCTTCACCTTCGACTTCCTGCCGCATGTCGGCGTGCAGGACGGCATCCATTATGCGGCGGGCTGCCAGGGATCGGGGGTCGCCATGGCGACCTGGCTCGGCCACCGCGCGGCCCTGAAGATCGCCGGGGCCGACAACGAAGGCTTCGCGCTCGACGGGCTGACCTTTCCGACGGTTCCCCTCTACAACGGCAATCCGAACTGGTTCCTGCCGATCATCGGCGGCTGGTACCGGCTGCGGGATCACATCGACAGGGCCGCCGCATGAACGCCGACTTCGTCCTCCTCAACGGCCGCATCGCGACGATGGACGGGAGGGGGACGGAGGCGGAAGCCCTCGCCGCCCATGGCGGCCGCATCGTCGCCCTCGGCAGCAGCGCGGCGATGCGTGAGCATGTCGGCCCGGGCACCACCGTGCTCGATGCCGAAGGATGCCGGGTCATCCCCGGCATCGTCGACAGCCATGCGCATCCGGATGCCTATGCGGTCCGGCTGCGCACCTGGACGCTTCTGTCCCCCGACCGGGTCCGCTCGCGCGACGAGGTGCTGTCCACCATCCGCCGCGTCTGCGAGGGCCTGCCCGCCGGACGGTGGGGCGCTTTCTACCGGCTGAACGAGCGCGCCTCCGGCGGATATCCGACGCTGGAGGAGCTCGACGCCGCCTCAGCCGGGCGGCCGGTCTTCATCCTGCGCACGGACGGGCATCTCGGCCTGGCCAACCGCGCGGCCTTCGCCGCCTGCGGCATCGGGGCGGGGGCGCAGGATCCGCCCTTCGGCGCCTTCGACCGCGATCCCGCCACCGGCGCCTTCACCGGCCTGGTGCGGGAGACCGCGGCCCACATCTTCCTCAACGCCATCCACGGTGCCGACAGCGAGGCCGACATCGCCGAGGGCATGGAGTTGGTGCAGGACGAGTGCCTGCGCCACGGCATCACCTCGGTCGCGAATTCGCTCACGCCCGCCAAGGCGATCCGCGCCTACCAGTCCATGCGCCGCGACGGGCGCTGGCGGATGCGCATGGGCATCATCGCCTCCGGCCGCGACGAGCCGCTGATCCCGCACCTGATCGGGGCGGGCATCCGATCGGGCTTCGGCGACGAGTGGCTGCGGCTGATCGGCGTCGAATGGTGCCCGGACTGCTCGACCTCCGGCCGCACCGCCGCCTACTGGGAACCCTATGTCGGCGCGCCCGTGCCGGGCGAGCCGGTGCCCAACACCGGCATGCTCCTCTACGACAGGGATGACCTGATCGCGCGCGCCACTGCCGCCCACAGGGCCGGGCTGCAGGTGATGATCGAGGGCGTGGGCGACCGCGGCATCGACTTCGCGCTCGACGTGATGGAGGCGGCGCTCGCGGCGCACCCCGTCGCGGACCACCGCATGCGCGTCGAGCACTGCTGCTACGTCACGCCGGCCATCCTCGCCCGGCTGAAGCGCGGCGGCTTCGTGGATTCCTCCGCGACCGGCTTCATGGACGAACTCGGCGAGGCCTATGTCGCCAACCGCGGCCAGGCGGCGCTGCGCCACATGTGGCCGCACCGCAGCCTGATCGCGGCCGGCGTGCCGGCGCCGGGGCATTCGGACTTCGCGGTCTGCCGCGTGAACCCCTTCACCGCGCTCGGCGCCATGGTGACGCGCCGGAGCCAGACCGGCGCGGACCTCGATGCCGCCGAGGCCGTGACGCCGCTCCAGGCACTCGCCTCCTACACCAGCCTCGGCGCCTGGGCGCAGCGGGAGGAGCATGAGAAGGGCAGCCTTGAAGCCGGCAAGCTCGCCGACATCGCCGTGCTCGATACCGACATTCTCGCCTGCGATCCCGCCGCGATACGCGATACGCGGGCGGTGGCGACCGTGGTGGGTGGCGTGGTCCGGCACGCGGCCTGAACCCCTTTCCGTCCGTCCATCCGGCATGCGACACCTTGCGCCGGATCGAATCGCAACGAGAGAACCATGCGCCGCTGCATCCTCCTGGCGAGCCTCGCCCTGCTTCCGGCCTCCGGCATGGCCCAGGGCCTGGTGACGGAGCGGACGATCAGTGCCGGAC
>JAFADX010000063.1 GCA_023424475.1 Pseudomonadota bacterium | reverse complement strand
GCGCCGCGATGCGCCCGCAGACCGCGGGGTCGAGCAGGAAGTGCTGGCCGAGCGACTTGCGCGCATCAAGCCCGTGCCGCGCGACGGTCTCGCGCAGGCTCGGCAGGCCGGGCTGCATCACCGGGGCCGGCGTCAGCCGCGGCGCGACGGCTGCTGCTGCGCGGCCGGCGCCTCGTTCGCCCGGGGCTGGATGCGGATGTCGATCTGCGCCCGCCGCCGCAGGTCGCGCAGCACCTGGCGGGAGATCAGCTCGACCCGGTCGCGCAGGATGCGGTCGCGGGCCTGCTCGGGCGTCAGTTCCGCGAGGTTGCGCGTCTCGCGCGAGCAGACCGCCAGCACCAGCACGCCGTCGGGCGAGACGATGGGCTGGGAGGGCCGCCCGATGGGCAGGCTGCCGAGCAGGTCGCGCAGTTCCGGCGGCGTCACGGTGTCCTGGCGCACCTGGCCGGGGTCGGCCGGGCGGGGGCCGCCCTGGGCCGCGGCCTCGACATCGGCGCAGGATCGCGCGCGCTCCGACAGTTGCTGGGCACGCTCGACCTGGTGGAGCTGCTGCTGGGTCGGCGCGGCCGGGTTCACCTGCCCCTCGAAGGGGAAGAAGGCCTGGCGCAGGGAGAGTATGGTCGCCATGTCCCGCCCGGCGGTGCGCTTCTGGCGGAGCGTCGCGATCACGAAGCCCCCCGGCACGTGGATGGGGTTGGACACCGCGCCCTCGGGCATCTGGCGGATGACCGCCGCCACTTCCGGATCCAGCCGCTCGGGCTGGATCCAGCCCATGTCGCCGCCGAGCAGCGCACTCTGGGACTGGCTGAACTGGGTCGCGACCATCGCGAAGGGCGCGCCCTGGCGCAGCCGCGTGATGATGTCGGCGACGAAGCGCCGGACCTCCGCCTCCTGCCCCGGGGTGGAGATCGGGATGAAGATCTCGGAGACGAGGTATTCCGGCTGCCCGGTCCGCGCGCGCGCGGCCGCGAGGTAGTCGTTGACCTCGGCCTCGGAGACGTTGGCCTGGTTGCCGAGAAGCCCGCGCAGCAGCCGGTTCCAGCCGATCTGGGCGCGGATCTGGTCGTAGAGCACGCGCGGGTCGATATTGGCCCGGCGGAGGTTCTCGCGCAGGCCGCCCGGCGGCAGGCCGTTGCGGCTCTCGATCTCGCCGACCGCGGTGGCGATGTCCTGGTCCGTGACGGGGATGCGGCGGCGCGTGACCTCCTGGGTGCGCAGGCGCTCGTCGATCAGCAGGCGCAGGATCTGGTCGTTGGCCGCGCCCGGGCTGCTCCCCGCTATGCCGGCCGAGAGGGCGAGCAGGCGGCGCCGGCTCTGCACCTCGTTCAACGTCACGACGTCGCCGTTCACGACCGCGGCGACGCGGTTCGTGGTCTGGGCGGGCGCAGGTTGCGCGAAGGCAAGGCACCCGGCCAGGGCGGCCGCGGAAAGGGTCGCGAGGCGCAGGCGGCGCCGGGCGGGGGGGGACGTCACGGCGGTCATGAGCCGACTACTTAGGACCTCGGGCCCCGCGGGGGAAGCGTGGAGGTCGTCCCGGCCGGGCGCGCCGGCGGCCCGGCCCGCCATCGTGCCCCGCCGCGGCCTCAGATCGCGCGGAACCCGAAGTCGCCGATCGTCTTCAGGCCGATGCGCAGCAGCAGCAGCGTATTCGCCGGATAGAGGTTGCCGGTCGAGGGATCCTCGGCGAAGCGCTTGAGGAAACGGGCCTCGAAGATGAAGCACTCGTCCTCGTAGCCGGCCGTGGCGGTCACCGCGACCGGGCGGTTGAGCTCGACATCGTAACGGCCATAGGCGCTGACCCGCCAATGCCCCAGGCGCTGCGTGAAGCCGGCGGCAACCTCGTTGCGCGTCTGCACCGGCGTCAGGTAGGGCACCGGCGGCGTGTAGAGGTAGCCGCCGGAGATCGAGGTGCCGCTGTCGAAGTTCACCGTGGTCGACAGGTCGAGGAAGCGCAGGTCCCCGTTGTCCTGCGCGAAGCGCCCGCGGCCGAGGAATTCGAGCCAGGGCACCGGCATGATCCGCGCCCGCCCGACATAGTCGGAGGCGCGGTTCTCGAGCCCGCTGCCGTCGTAGAAGGGCCCGCCATCCTGCTGCAGGCGATAGGAGGCGCCGGCCAGCCCCTCGAGCATGCCGCCGTTGGGGAAGTACCAGGCCCCGCGCAGCGCGTAGTCGACGCGCGTGCCGCCCTCCTGCCGGTCCCGCCCGCCGAAGCGGTTGAGGTTGAACAGGTTCGCATCGGTGAACTCGTAGTCGATGCTGTCCTCGTTCGGGATGTCCGCCTGCTGGCCGGTCAGCGGCCCGCCCACGAACTGCACGCGCGGCTCGATCACCTGGTGCCCGTATTCGCCGGCCGAGCGCACGAAGGGCATGCGCCAGTCGAGGGCGACGCGGATGTTGCCGGTGCCGACCGAACCGTTGTCCGCCGCCGTCGAGTAGTTCGGCGCGCCCGCGAGGTCGGTGTAGTTGTAGGCGGAGAGGTCCGAGATCGCGCGCAGCGTCCAGACGCTCCCGCGGCGGTCGGTATAGGGCAGTTCGTAGCCGAGCCGGATGTTGGCGCGCTGCGTGTCGGTCCCCTGGTCGCGGAAGGTCGCGAAGTTCCAGGTATCGATGGTGAAGGTCCCGCCGAGCGGATCGGTCGGCGCGCGCCAATCGTAGTAGATGTTCGGGAAGACGACCGGGATCTGGCTGTTGTCGTCGGTCGGCCGCAGGCCCTGGAAGATGCTGCCGTCGATCCGCGCGTAGGAGTTCGAGCCCCAGAAGCCTTCCGCATAGGCATTGGTCAGCAGCAGGCGCCGCGCGCCGTAGCGGAAGATGCGAAGGTAGTCCTCGCTGCTCGCACGGTTGAGGTTGAAGCCGGCGCGCCAGTTCTCGTCGAGCGCGAAGCGCCCGCGCGAGAAGATGTGCCCGCCGAAGCCCTCGGGCGTGTCGGAATTGCCGTTCAGGTAGCCGACCGAGCCATCGATCTGGATCTCGCCGGAATTGAAGCGGCGGCGGTATTCGAGGCCGAGGTTCGGCGCCTGGCGCGTCGCGATGAGCGGCCGCAGCAGCAGGTCCTGATGGTCGTCGATCGCCCAGTAGTAGGGTGTCTCGACGAAGGCGCCGAGGAAGCCGGTGATGCCGAAGGTCGGGCTGAGGAAGCCCGACTGGCGCGGCGCCGAGCCCGTGGGGTGCTGCAGGTAGGGCGTCCAGAGCACCGGCAGCCCGGCCATCTCGATCACCGCGTCGCGGTAGCGGGCCTGGCGCGCCGTCTGGTCGAGCGTCGCGGTCCGCGCGCGCAGCTGCCACAGCGGCGGGGCGAGCGGGTCCTCCCGGCAGGGATCGCAGGCGGAATAGACGACGCGCGACAGGTCGAAGATCGACCCGCTGGTGCGCCGCGCCCCGTTGGCCGCGACGCGGCCGTTCTGCACGAGCAGCGCGCGCAGCCCTTCGAGCACGCCATCGCGGAACTGGTTCTCGAGCACGACGCTCTCGGCAAAGACCACCTGGCCGTCGCCCTCGATCAATTGGACGTTGCCCCGCGCCGTCGCGACCCCGGTGTTGCGGTCGTAGGTGAACTCGTCGGCACGCAGCACGCGGTTGCCCTGCCAGGCCTCGACATGCCCGCGGGCGACCACCAGGGCGCGATTCTGGTCGTACTCCACCTCATCCGCGGTGAAGGTCACGGGCTGCTGGTCGTCGGGGCTGGGGCCGCCCAGCCCCGGCAGGGCCCTGGCCGGCGCGGGGGCAGGCGCGGCCCTGCCGCCGTCCGGCAGCACCGGCACGCTTTCGGTGGGCGTGGTGATCGGCGGCATCACCCCGCTCTGCCCCAGGGCCGGGCTGGCGCCGAGGGCGAGGATGGCGACGAGCGGCGCGGGCCAGGTTGTCTTCGGCATGCGCTACCCGTCCTCGAGATGCAGCAGGAGTGCGGTGGCGAGCAGGAAGCCCGCCCCGGCCGGCGCCCAGGCGGCGAAGACGACCGGCAATGTCCCGGCCTGCCCGAACTCGCCCGTCACCTTGTCGATGACAAACAGGGCGAAGCCGGCGGCGACCCCGCCCCCGATCATCTGCGCCACCCCGCCGCGGCGGGAGGAACGCATGGAAAAGCCGGCGGCGAGCAGCGCCATCACCGCCGTCAGGAGCGGCATCGCCAGCAGGGACTGGTAGTAGAGGCGATGCCGCACGGCCGAGAAGCCCGCGCCTTCCAGGACCTCGATGAAGGAAGGCAGCACCCAGAACGAGAGCGTATCGGGGCTGGCGAAGGATTCCTGGATGCGCGCCGGGGTCAGGTCGGTCGGGATCTCGATGGGGTGGGCCGGCGCCGGCGTGCGGTCGCTGCCGAAGACCACGGCCTCCGGCATCACCCAGCGCCCGGGCATCAGGATCGCCGCCGGCGCTTCCACCCGCGCCAGGGGCCGGTCGGCGGCGGACAGGCGCCAGAGGCTGACCGCATCGAGGCGGAACGCCTCCCCCGGCCGCAGTTCCCGCGCCGGGACCGGGCGGCCCGACAGGATCGCGACGCCCTGCGGCTCGAGGCCGGTGTCGCCCTGGCGCAGCCACAGCCTGCCCCCGGCCAGCGCGGTGATGCCCCCGGCATTGCGGAGGTATTGCTGGTCGAGCCGCTCCGCCCGCGCCAGCATGGCCGAGGAGAGCGGCGAGATCGCCGCGGTCGCCAGCGTCCCGAGCACCACCGCCACGACCACGGGCCCGGTCAGGAACCCCCAGGCCGAGATGCCGGCCGCCCGCGCGACCACCAGCTCCGAGGAGCGGGTCAGCCGCCAGAAGGCGATGATCCCCCCGAGCAGGACGGAAAAGGGCAGGATCTGCATCGCCACATAGGGCAGCCGCAGCGCGGCGATCTCGCTGACCAGGCTGAAGGTCGCCTCGGGCCGCGTGGCGGCGCGGCGCAGCAGTTCGATCAGGTCGAACAGCGCGACGAGCCCCGCGAGCGCCACCAGCATGGCCAGCGTCATCGCCGCGAAGCGCCGCGATACGTAGAGCGTCAAGGTGCGCGCGAGCGTCATGGCGCGGCCGCCAGCGGCGGCGGCGCGGGCCGCGGCCATCCCGGTGCGCCCATCATCCACCAGGTGGCGACGATTCCCGGCAGGATCGCCTGCACCCAGATCAGCGGCACCCAGGCGTTGCTGCGCGCGGCGACGTTGCCCGCCGTCAGCCCGAAGGCGAGCAGCCCGACCACGATGCCGATGCCGACCGCGATGCGCACCCCCCCGCCGTGGCGCCGGAACTGCCCCGTCAGGGCGACCGCGAGGGCGACCAGGGCGAAGGAGAGCGCCGTGAGGGGCGAGGAGAGGCGCTGATGCGCCTCGGCATAGAACCGCGCGATGTCGCGCTCGCGCAGGCCCTCGGCCGGGTCGGGGTTCATCAGTTCCTGGATCGACCGCTCGCGCGAATCGCGGCTGCGCGCCTCCTCGCCCCGCCCCGTCCGCGCGAGGTCGATGCTGTTCTCGTTGAAGGACAGCGTGTTCAGGCGCAGCGGCGGGGAGCCGGGCGCGGCGCCGGCGGGCCTCGGCTCGACCTGCTGGCGCACGCCGTTCAGCAGCGTCACGCGCGGGCCGGAAGGCGTGTTGGTGATGCGCCCCGCCTCCGCGAGGATCGTCACCGGCGCGCCCCTTTCGCGCTGGTCATGGACCAGGATGCCGCGCAGCGTGCCATCGGGGTCGCGGTAGCGCGCATAGACGGTCAGGTCGTCGCCCACCTGGGAGAAGACGCCTTCCTGCAGCAGCACGCCGACGAGCTGGTTGCGGATCTCGAACTGCCATTGGCGGAAGGCGGCGTGGCTCAGCGGCACCAGCCAGAGGTTCAGGGCGAAGCACAGGCCGGTGGAGACCAGCGCCACGAGCACCGCCGGCCGCGCGAGGCGCCACTGCGAGAGCCCTGCCGCGCGCATCACCACGAGTTCGCGGTCCGAGGCGAGCCGGACATAGGAGAAGAGCACCGCCACGAAGGTCGTGATCGGCAGGATCACCGCGAAGAAGCTCGGCAGCATCAGGCTGGTCAGCTCGATGAAGACCACCAGCGAGAGGCCGCGGTCGAGCACCAGCTCGATGAAGCGCAGCGACTGCGTCAGCCAGACGAGCGCGGCCAGCCCCACCGAGATGGCGGCGAGGGCGGCGGCAAGCTGGCGGAAGATGTAGCGGTCGATCCGGGTCATGCGGGCCGGGGGCAACCTAGAGGTTTGTCCCCCCCGCAGGAAGCCTTGACGGCGGCGCCCGCCCGCCCACCCGACCCGGCGCCGGGGCGCGCGCCCTTCACCGCGCGCCGCGGTCACGCAGCCAGGAGAGGGTTCCCGCCATGCCCGCGAGATCCTCGACGAGCCTGCCCCACTGCAGCACGAGCGCGTGACCGAGCGCCTTCCAGGCATGGCGGCGCAGCCGCGCGCCCGCGTCGGTGCCGCCATGCCGGGCGCCGAAGACCTGGCGCGAGCGCGCCATGTGGAACGCCTTCCGCCAGCGGATGCGCAACGACGGCGCCGAGGACTTCCCGCCGGCGTGATGAACCGTCGCCTCCGGCACATAGATGACCGAGCGGCCGCGTGCGCGCGCCGCGGCGCAGATCTCGTCATCCTCGTAGAAGAGGAACAGCGCCTCGTCGAAGCGCAGCCCGTCGGCGCGCCGCACCAGCATCGCCGCGCCCGAGACGAAATCCATGCAGACCGGCCCCTCGGGCCAGGGCTCGGTCCCGCGCTGGCGCGGGAGGGTGCCACGGCGCGCATGGCCGGCATTGCAGGAACGCACGAGCCGCCCGTCGGGCGCGCGAATCGCCGGGCCCAGGATGGCCGCGTCGGGAAAGCGGTCCGCGGCGGCGACCAGCGCCCCCAGGGCGCCGGGCGCGAGGCGCGCATCGGGGTTCAGCAGCAGCGCGAATTCCGTCCCGACGCAGGCGAGGCCGGCGTTGCAGCCTGCCCCGAAGCCCAGGTTCGCCGCGTTGCGGACCACGCGCGCCGCAGGCGCCAGCGCGGCGACGCGGTCGGCGGTGCCGTCGCCGCTCGCATTGTCCACGACGACGAGCGCGACGCCGGGCGGCAGCGCGGCGAGGAAACCCTCTACCGTCGCGCCGCTGCGATAGGTGACGGCGACGACCGTGACGCGCTCAGGCGTTTCCGAGGGCGGCGCCCGATCCCGCGCGGCATCGCCGCTCAGGGGAGGACCTTGCCCGGATTCATCAGCCCGGCCGGATCGAGCGCCGCCTTGATCCGCTTCATGGTGTCAAGCTCGGCGCCGCCGCGCCAGGCTTCCATCATGTCGGTCTTCAACCGTCCGATCCCGTGCTCGGCGGAAAAGGAGCCGTCGAGTTCGCGCACCACGTCATTGACCGTGTCCATGATGTCGTGGCTGCGCGCCAGGAAGGCCGCGCCATCCATGTCCACCGGCTGTTCGAGGTTCATGTGGATGTTGCCGTCGCCCATGTGGCCGAAGGGCACCGGCCGCGTGCCGGGGATCAGCGCGACGCAGGCGGCCGAGGCGCGGCGGATCAGCTCCGGCACCTTCGAGACCGGCACCGAGACGTCGTTCTTCACCGAGGCGCCTTCCTTGCGCTGCGCCTCCGGATGCTCCTCACGGATGCGCCAGATCGCGGCGCGCCTCGCCTCGTTGCCGCCGAGGACGGCGTCGATCACCTCGCCGGCCTCCATCGCGCCCTCCAGGACCTGCTCGGCGAGGCCCTGCAGGTCCGCGTCCGCGCGGGTCGAGGCGAGATCGACCAGGATGTAGTGGTCGGCCCGCTCGGCCAGCGGCAGCGTCACGCCCGGGATGTGCTTCACGGCGAAGTCCACGCCGAGCCCCGACATGTATTCGAAGGCACGGATCGCGGTCTCGTCGGCCTCCCGGAAACGGCGGAAGACGTTGAGCGCGGCGTCCTCGTCGGCCACCGAGCAGAACAGCACCTCGTTCGATCTCGGGCGCGCAAACAGGCGCAGCGTCGCCGCGGTGACGATGCCGAGCGTGCCCTCGGCGCCCACGAACAGGTGCCGCAGGGCGTAGCCGGTGTTGTCCTTGCGCAGCCGGCGCAGCCCGTTCCAGACCTGCCCGTCCGGCAGCACCACCTCGAGGCCGAGCATCAGCTCGCGCGCATTGCCGTAGCGCACCGTGGTGTTGCCGCCCGCATTGGTCGAGAGCACGCCGCCGACCATGGCCGTGCCCTCCCCGCCGAAGGAGAGCGGGAAGAGGCAGCCGGCCTCGGCCGCCGCGTCCTGCGCCACCTTCACCACGACGCCGGCCTCGGCGGTCATGGTCATGTCCACGGGATCGAGCGCCCGGATGCGGTTCAGGCGCGCGAGGGAAAGCACCACCGAGCGCCCGTCCTCGGCGGGCGTCGCACCGCCGACCATGGAGGTATTGCCGCCCTGGGGCACGATCGGCACGCCCGCCGCGGCGCAGAGCTTCACGCAGGCGGCGACCTGCCCGGTCGAGGTCGGCCGCAGCACCGCCATCGCCCTGCCCCGGTACAGGCTGCGCCAGTCGGACAGCGCCGGGGCAATGTCGGCCGGGTCGGTCAGCACGCCCGAAGAGCCGAGCAGGGCAAGGAGCTCGGCCAGCAGGCGGTCGGTCGGAGGGATGTCAGGCATGGGGCGGAGAAAACGCCGCCCCGTTGCCCGGGTCAATCACGGCGCCGGAGGCCGGATCGAGGGCGCTTCGCCCCGGATTCCCCCCCCGTCCAGGCCTGGGGCCCCATCCCCCGAACTACAGGAACAGCGCGCCGACCACCGCGCCCGCGGCGAGGACCCAGAGCGGCGAATAGTCGGACCGCCAGACGAAGAGCGTGGAGCAGACCGTCACGATTGCAGGGATCCATCCGGTCGCCGAGGCCTGCGCGAGGATCAGCCCCGAGGCGGCGATCAGCCCGACCGCGATCGGCACCAGCCCCCTCTCCATCACCCGCAGCCAGGCCCGCCCCGCGAGCCGCGCCCGCAGCCGGGAGAAGCCGAAGGCCATGAAGGAGGTCGGCAGCGTCATCGCCAGCACCGCCGTCAGCATCCCGGCGATGCCGCCGACATGCCAGCCGAACAGCCCCACCACCAGCACGTTCGGCCCCGGCGCCGCTTGCGCCAGCGCGAAGCGCCGGGCGAAGTCGGCGTCGCTCATCCACCCGTGCACGTCCACGACCAGGCGGTGCATCTCGGGCAGCACGGCGATGCCGCCGCCCACCGAGACCAGCGATATCGCCCCGAAGCCAAGGACGAGCTGCCAGAAGACCGTTGCCGTCATGGCGTGCGCATCGCCCGGCGCGCCGCGAGGATCCCGAACGGCGCAAGACCGATCACGGTGTAGTGCAGCGGCACGCGCAACACCCCCGCGGCGACCAGCGCGACGAGCCCGACCGCCAGCAGCATCGGCGGCGGCCTGAGCTTCTGGGTCATCTTCGCCGCGGTGCCGATCACCATGCCGGCCGCCGCCGCCGCGATGCCGGCCAGCACGCCCTTGACCAGCGGCACCTGGCCATAGGCGTCGTAGAAGGTGGCAAGGCCCGCCAGCAGCACCAGCGGCCCGCCGAACATCGCCGCCGGCGCGGCGATGGCGCCGGCCGTGCCGTGGAAGCGGTCCCCCACCATGATCGCCGCATTCAGGGCGTTGGGGCCGGGCAGCACCTGGCCGAGACCCAGCGTCTCCGCGTATTCCTGGTCGGTCAGCCAGCGCTTCTCCTCGACCAGCACGCGGCGCGCCCAGGCATTGATGCCGCCGAAGCCGATGAGCCCGATCTTCCCGTAGACGAGGAACAGGTCGAGCACGCCCGGGACGGGGCGGGGTTCCGTTGTTTCGCTCATGCGGCCACAGGGGACCGCGCGCCGCGGGCGGGATCAATCCCCCCATCTCCGATTCGGGGGCGCGCGGGTCCGATGCGGCTGCGGCACCACCCCGGCGAGTGTTGCTTGCCGGCTACAGCACTGTGGCGCTAAGGGCGGAACCGCACCCGGGAGAACGGCGCGGCCAGCCAGCCCTTGACCGGGACCGGCGGGACCGCCTAGGCCCCGCGGCGCTTCCATGATAAGCGCCGGGTTCCGCGGGGAGCCCGGGGCGTCAGTCCGGCCGGCGCCGGGCGGAACAGAGACAGCATTGGCACGGGCGCCCGCCCGGCAGAACGGAGAGAGTCACGCGATGAGCGATACCGCCGAGAAGGTGAAGAAGATCGTCGTCGAGCACCTCGGCGTCGAAGAGGCGAAGGTCACCCCCGAAGCCTCCTTCATCGATGACCTGGGCGCCGACAGCCTCGACACGGTCGAGCTGGTCATGGCCTTCGAGGAGGCCTTCGGCGTGGAGATCCCGGACGACGCTGCCGAGAAGATCACGACCGTCAAGGACGCGATCGACTACATCGAGAAGCAGAAGGGCGAGTAAGCCCTAAGGCCGGGTTGGGGGGTAGCGCGCGTGTTCCAGAACGGTTTTTCGCCGCGACGTGTCGTCGTGACCGGCATGGGCATCGCCTGCCCGCTCGGCCTCGGTGTCGAGCATGTATGGAAGCGGATGCTGGCGAGCGAATCCGGCATCGGCGCCATCCAGTCCTTCGACACGGCGAACCTGCCGGCCAAGATCGCCGGCCAGATCCCGGTCGGCGTGAAGGCCGATGGCGGGCTCGACGTCAACGAATGGATCCCCGTCAAGGTCCAGAAGAAGATGGACCGCTTCATCCAGTTCGCGCTCGTCGCGGCTGAGGAAGCGGTCGCGGATGCCGGCTGGACCCCCGAGGACGAGGAGAGCCGCTGCCGGACCGGCGTGATGATCGGCTCGGGCATCGGCGGGCTCGAGACGATCGACGAGGCCGCGCGCCTCGCCGCCACCGGCAAGTCCAAGCGCATCTCCCCCTTCTTCATCCCGTCGGCCCTGATCAACCTCGCGTCCGGCCAGGTCTCGATCCGGTACGGCTTCAAGGGCCCGAACCACTCGGTGGTCACGGCCTGCGCGACCGGCGTGCATGCGCTCGGCGACGCGGCGCGGCTGATCGCGCTCGGCGATGCCGACGTGATGGTCGCGGGCGGGGCCGAGGCGGCGGTCTGCGAACTCGGCGTCGCCGGCTTCTGCGCCGCGCGCGCCCTCTCCACTGGCTTCAACGACACGCCGCAGAAGGCCTCCCGCCCCTGGGACGAGGGCCGCGACGGCTTCGTCATGGGCGAGGGCGCCGGCGTCGTGGTGCTCGAGGAATACGAGCAGGCGAAGAAGCGCGGCGCGAAGATCTATGCTGAGGTCATCGGCTACGGGATGTCGGGCGACGCCTACCACATCACCGCCCCGGCCGAGGGCCACGAGGGCGCCTTCCGCGCCATGAAGGCGGCGCTCGCCTCCGCCAGGATGACGCCCGCCGACGTCCAGTACGTCAACGCCCACGGCACCTCGACGCCGCTCGGCGACGACCTCGAGCTGGAAGCGGTGGAGCGGCTCTGGGGCGATGCCGGCAAGGGCCTCGCGATGTCCTCGACCAAGTCCGCGGTCGGGCACCTGCTCGGCGCCGCGGGCGCGGTGGAGGGGATCTTCTCGATCCTCGCCATCCGCGACAAGGTCGCGCCGCCGACCCTGAACCTCGAGAAGCCCTCGCGCGAGAGCGTCATCGACCGCGTCGCGCTGCAGGCCCAGCCGCGGAGGATAGACGTGGCGCTGTCCAACTCCTTCGGCTTCGGCGGAACGA
>JAFADX010000038.1 GCA_023424475.1 Pseudomonadota bacterium | reverse complement strand
CGGCGGCGGCCTCCGCGAAGCTGCCGGCTGCGGCCGCCGGCCGGGCCCCGAGCAGCGGCGCCGCCGCGGCGCCGGCGAGGACCTCCCGCCGCCTCATTGCGGCCTCCGCACGGTGAGGACCAGCAGGCCGCGCGGACGGCCGGAATCCGGGTCGGTGCGCTGCATCGCCGCGAGCAGGGTCGCGACCGGCACCCAGGCCGGCGTGTACTTGTAGCGCGCGACATCGAGGATGAGCGCGCTGTCGCTCGCCGCGTCATAGGCGGCGATGGGGGAGATATGGCCATCGCCCTCCTGGCCCAGCGGGATGCGCGAGTAGTTCGCGATCAGGCGCGAGGCCGGATCGGCGAGCACGTCGATGATCCGCGCACGCAGCGCGGCCGCGTCGAGCGCATCCGCATGCACGGCCTGCGCGGCGGCGCCGAGGTTGTGCGCGAAGGCCGCCAGCTGCCGCAGGGTGAGGCCCTGCGCCTGCACCGAGGCGAAGCTCTTCACCGCAAGGTTGGCGGGGGTGAAGAGCGCCGTCTGTGTCAGCCGCCGATAGGGATAGAAGCTGGGCGGGGAAGGATCGTGGACCCCGAGCGAATTCAGCGCCGTGGCGAGCGAGGCCGGCCCGCAGAAGGTCAGGTACATCTCCGTCTCGAGGTCCGACAGCAGCCGCAGCGCCTGCGGCCCGCTCGCCGCGCGGTGAAAGCGGGCGGCGCCCTCGGTGGTGTCGAGGGCGACGACCTGCGCCCGCGCCGCGGCGGGCAGCAGCAGCGCGAGGAAGAGCAGCGCAAGGCGGAGCCGGCGCGTCATCGCAGCGACCTCAGCGTGGAGAAGAAGGCGGCGAGTTCGTCGAGCGTGCCGTCATCGAGTTCCTTCACGACGGAGATCATCATCTCGGCCTGCTCGCCGGTCCGCTTGCCGTCGCGATAGGCGCGCAGCGCCGCGGCCAGGTAGGCCTGGTTCTGGCCGCCGATGATCGGGAATTCGAGGTTGTCGGGCCGCCCGAAGGGGCCGTGGCAGGACAGGCACTGGTCCGCGGCCGCCGGCACGGTGCCGCTCCCGGCAGGGGCATTCTGCGCATCCGCCGCGCCTGCCCAGGCGAAGCTCGCCGCCACCAGGGCGGCGCGCCGCCATCGCCTGGATCTCACCGGCCTTCGCGCCATGTCCCGCCCGCCTCCCGCTGCACGGGCGCAACGGTATGGCAGCGGCCGGGGCGATGCCAGCCCGCGCTGCCGCCGCTCAGCCGCGGCCTTCGAAGGGCATCTTCGTCGCCTTGATGGTGAGCGTGAAGATGTTGGATTCGAGCGGTAGGTTGGCCATGTGCAGGATCGCTTGGCCGACATGGTTCACGTCCATGGTCGGTTCGACCGCGGCGGTGCCGTCCGCCTGCTTCACGCCCTTCGACATGCGCGCGGTCATCGGCGTCGCGGCGTTGCCGATGTCGATCTGCCCGGCGCAGATGTCGTATTTCCGCCCATCCAGCATCAGCGACTTGGTCAGCCCGGTGATGGCGTGCTTGGTCGCGGTGTAGGGCGCGCTGTCCGGCCGCGGCGTATGCGCGCTGATCGAGCCGTTGTTGATGATGCGCCCGCCCTGTGGCGACTGGCCCTTCATGATGCGGAAGGCGGCCTGGGCGCAGAGGAAGGAGCCGGTCAGGTTCACCGCGACGACGCGCGACCAGTCGGCGTGGGTCAGGTCCTCGAACGGCATGCCGGGGACGTTCTGGCCGGCATTGTTGAACAGCAGGTCGAGGCGGCCGAAGGCCTGCTTTACCGCGCCGAACAGGGCATCGACGGCGGCCGGGTCGGCGACGTCGGCGGGAGTGGCGCGGGCGCGCGATGCGGCGTCGCCGGCCATCGAGATCGTCTCCTCGAGCGGTTCCTTGCGGCGGCCGGTCAGCACCACGGTCCAGCCGCCGCCGAGCAGGGCGAGCGCGGCCGCGCGGCCGACACCGGTGCCGGCGCCGGTGACGACGGCGATCTTGGTGGGTGAGCTCATCGGCGTTTCCTCATGCCTGGTGCGACGTCGCGCGCACTCTGCGCGGGCAGGACGGGGCTGGCAACGGCGGTTGCCGGGCCCGGGGCGCGCTGACATCCTCGCCGGCCGGCAACGTCAGGAGGATCGCATGGCAGGCTGGCCGCAGGGCAACGCGTGGGAGGGCTTCGTCGCCCGCTGGCAGGACGCCTGCGCCGGGGATGCCGTCCTTGCCGAATGGCGCCGGGGCGCGGAGACGCGCTTCGCCATCGTCAGCGGCGGGGCGCGGGTCGAGTTCGGCTTCGGCGGCGCGACCGGGCCGGCGGCCTTCGCGCTGGAGGCCTCGCCCGAGATCTGGGCGAAGCACCTCGAACCCATCCCGCCGCGGCACCACCACGCGATCTTCGCCATGCGGCACCGGGTGCCGGGCTTCGCGGTGACGGGCGACGAGATGGCCTTCCTGCGCCACTGCCACATGGCGCGCCGCGTCCTCGAGATCGGACGCTGGCTGGTGCTGCGCGGCAACGGGCCGGTGCCGGCCTTCCCGCGGCCTTCCCTGCCGGCGCAGCCGGAACCGGACGCGGCCGGCCGCTACCTCAATGTCGATGCCGATGGCCGGAACTGGCGGATCTACACCGAGCAGGCCGGGCAGGGCAGGGATCTGCTGGTGCTGCACACGGCGGGGGCGGACAACCGCCAGGCGCACGGGCTGATGGCCGATGCGCGCATCACGAAGGACTGGCGCATCACCGCCTTCGACATGCCCTGGCACGGCAAGAGCCCGCCGCCGGCCGAGACGCCGGGCTCCTGGCGCCTGACCACGGACCGCTATGTCGAGATCATCATGGGCGTGGCGAAGGCGGCCGGGCTGAACAAGCCGGTGCTGCTCGGCGCGTCGATGTCGGGGGAGATCTGCCTCGAGGTCGCGCTGCGCCATCCGGAGGCGTTCTCGGCCATCGTCGCCTGCGAAGCCTGCGACCATGTCGCCGGCCGGCGCAGCCCGTGGGCGGACGATCCGCGGATCAACCAGGCGATCTTCGTTCCCGAATGGATCCACGGCCTGATGGCCCCGCAGAGCCCGGCCGAGCCCGCCGCGGCGATCTGGTGGCACTATTCGCAGGGCGGCTACGCCACCTTCGACCGCGATATCGGCTTCTATTCGGGCGAATGGGACGCGCGCGACCGCGTACACCGCATCGACACCGCGCGCTGCCCGCTCTTCATGCTGACCGGCGAGTACGACTATTCCTGCACCGCCGAGATGTCCGAGGCGACGGCGGCGAAGATCAAGGGGGCGCGCTTCACCCGCATGGAGGGCATCGGCCACTTCCCCTTCACCGAGAACCCGCCGCTCTTCGCCGAATACCTGTTGCCGATCCTGCGCGAGGTTCAGTAGACCGCGCGGCCGCCCGAGATGTCGAAGACGCCGCCGGTCGAGAAGGAGCAATCCTCCGAGGCCAGCCAGCAGGCCATGGCGGCGATCTCCTCGACCTTCACGAAGCGGTCCATCGGGATCTTGGACCGCATCCAGGCGATCTGCTGGTCCGTCATCTGCCGGAAGATGTCGGTCTCGGCGGCTGCCGGCGTGATGCAGTTGGCGAGCACGCCGGTCTTCGCCAGTTCCTTGCCGAGCGACTTGGTGAAGCCGATCAGCCCCGCCTTCGAGGCGCTGTAGTGCGAGGCATTCGGATTGCCTTCCTTGCCCGCGATCGAAGCGATGTTGACGATGCGCCCGTAGCCCGCCGCGATCAGCTTTGGCGCCACGGCGCGGGTGACGAGGTAGGGCGCGACCAGGTTCACCTCGATCACGCGCTTCCACTCCGCGGCCGGCAATTCCCATGACGGGGCGTTGCCGCCGGTGATGCCCGCATTGTTGACCAGGATGTCGATGCGCCCGTGGGCCGCGAGCGTGCCGGCGAGGGCGCCGGCGATCGCGGCTTCGTCCGTCAGGTCCAGGACGTGGGCCGAGGCTCGCTCGAGGGCGGCGGCGGCCTGCTCGACAGCCGCGCGGTCCATGTCCCAGAGGGCCACCGAAGCACCGGATTCGACGGCTCGCCGGGCGATGGCCAGTCCGATGCCGCGCGCCGCGCCGGTGACGATGGCGACCCGCCCCGTGAGATCCAACTGATTCATGACGCCTCCTCCGATCGGGCACCCAGTGTCGGCCAGCACGGCTGCCCCGAAAAGAGGCAGTAACCGGGCGGTTCCCAGGGCGGCGGATCCGCCCCTATAGTCCTGGCGGAGCCGACACGAAGCCGGCCTGATTCGGGAGAGAACGTCGATGAAACGCAGGACGCTGCTGGGTGGCCTCGCCGCCGGGGGACCGCTGCTCGCCATGCCGCATGTCGCGCGGGCGCAGCAGGCCATTACGCTGAACGGCGCATCGCAGTTCAACGACGAGCATGTCTTCACCCGCGCCATGGTGCGTTTCGAGGAACTGGTGAAGCAGTACTACACCGCCCAGCCGGTGAACTTCGTGATGCACAAGAACTCGAGCCTCGGGCTCGAGAAGCAGTATTTCGAATACATGTCGGCCGGGCGCGGCGCGGTGGACTACGCCATCGTCTCGCCGGCCCACATGTCGACCTTCAGCCGCGCCGCGCCCTTCGTCGATGCGCCCTTCCTGTTCCGCGACCTGCCGCACTGGAACAAGGTGCTGGACGACGACCTGTTCGCCCCGGTGGCGCAGGAGATCGAGCGTCGCGCCCGCGTCGCGCTGATCGGCTATGCCGGCGGCGGCGTGCGCAACATCTTCGCCAACCGGCGCATCACCAACATGGCGGAGCTGCAGGGCCTCAAGATCCGCGTCCAGGGTGCGCCGATCTGGTCGCGCACCTTCCAGGCCGCGGGCATGTCGCCGACCGTCATCGCCTACAACGAGATCTACAACGGCATCCAGAACGGCGTCATCGAGGCCGGCGAGAACGAGGCCGCGGGGGTGGAGGCGATGCGCTTCTACGAGGTCGGGCCCAACCTGATCCTCACGCAGCACGCGATCACCATCCGCCCGCTCTGCTTCTCCTCCCACACGCTGTCGCGCCTGCCGGCGGGTCTGCAGGAGGCGATCCGGCGCGCGGGCCGCGAGGCCGGCGCCTTCGGCCGCCAGGCCGAGAGCCGCGAGGACGGGCAGAAGCTCACCGCTCTCGAGCAGGCGGGCCGGCTCCATCGTGTCGAATTCACCGAGCGCGCGGCGTTGAAGCGCTCGGTCGATCCGGTCATGGCCGAATACGCCCGCGAAGTGGGCGCGGAGGCCATCTACACCCGCATCAACGCGATCACCTCGTGACCGCCCGGCGGCCGGCGAAGGGGCGCCGGCCGCCGTTCCACCGACATTCCGGAGCCATCCATGCCTGAGCCCGGCCTGCGCGGCCTGGTGCGGCGTGCCGCCGACATCTACGCCCGGCTGCTGTCCGCACTGCTCGCCATCTCCGTCCTGATCCTTCTGCTGCCGGTCACGCTGCAGGTGGTCTCCCGCCAGACCCACCTGCTGCCGCACTACATCTGGACCGAGGAGATGGCGCGTTTCCTCCTGATCTACACGATCATGATCGGGGCCATCGTCGGGCAGCGGGAGGGGATCCATTTCATCGTCGACCTCTGGCCCCGGCTGACCGGGCGCTTCCGGGCCTTCATGGACATCGTCTCGGGGCTCTTCGTGCTGGTCTTCGGCGCGGCCTTCCTGTGGTTCGGGATCGAGTTCGTGGACTTCGCCTGGTTCCGCATCAGCGAGCTGGCGGAGCTGCCGCTCTGGCTGATCCACCTGCCCTGGCCGATCATGGGGGCCTCCTGGCTGATCTTCGGGGGCGAGAAGTTCTTCGACGACCTCCGCGTGCTGATCCACGGGGAGGCCGCGTGATGGGGGGCAATGTCCTCACCTCCGGGGAGGCGGCCTGGATCCTGTTCGGCGGCTTCTTCGGCATGCTCGCGCTGCGGGTGCCGGTGGCCGTGGCGCTCGGACTGGCCTGCGTGCCCGTGCTGGCGATGGAGCCCCGGCTCGGCCCGATGGTGCTGATGCAGGAGACCTTCAACGCCTACAACTCCTTCATCCTGCTCGCTGTGCCCTTCTTCCTGCTGACGGCGAACCTGATGAACGTCGGCGGCATCACCGACCGGCTGATGCGCCTCTCGCGGGCCCTGGTCGGGCATTTCCCGGGCGGGCTCGCGCAGATCAACGTGGTGCTGTCCTTCTTCTTCGCCGGCATCTCGGGCTCCTCGACGGCCGATGCGGCCTCGCAGTCCAAGATCTTCATCGAGGCGCAGCGGAAGGAAGGCTACGACGACAGCTTCTCCGTCGCGATCACCGCCGTTTCCGCGGTGCTCGCCGTCATCATCCCGCCCTCGATCCTGATGATCGTCTGGGGCGGCGTGCTGACGGTCTCGATCGGGGCGCTGTTCCTCGCCGGCGTCATCCCGGGGCTGCTGATCGGCGTCGTGCAGATGGCGACGGTGCATGCCTATGCGAAGGCGCGGGGCTATCCCACCTATCCGCGGGCGGCGCTCAGGGAGGTCTTCTGCTCCTTCCTGGTCTCGGTCCCGGCGCTGCTGACGCCGGCGATCATCATCGGCGGCAAGGTCTTCGGCTGGTTCACCGCGACCGAGAGCGCCTGCATCGCCGTGCTCTACGCCGGCGCCCTCTCTCTCCTCTACTACCGGGAGATGGGGCTGAAGGAGCTGTGGGAGGCGCTGGGGGAGACCGGGCGGCTCGCGGGCGTGGCGCTGTTCTGCGTCGGCACTGCGTCGTGCTTCGGCTGGCTGCTCGCCTACTACCAGATCCCGGAGGCGATCCTCTCGGGCGTCTCGGCCTGGGACATGGGGCGGGCGGCGACGGGGTTCTTCGTGGCGGCCGTCTTCCTGGTGGTGGGCTGCTTCCTCGACGCCATCCCGGCCATCATCATCGTCGGCGCCATCCTGCAGCCGCTCACCGTCGGCGTCGGCATGGACCCGGTGCATTTCGCGATGATCGGGATCGTCAGCCTGGCCTTCGGCCTGGTCACCCCGCCCTATGGCCTCTGCCTGATGATCGCCTGCCACGTCGCGGGGTTGCGGGTCGCCGACGCGCTGAAGGATACGATGATCATGCTGCTGCCGATGCTGGCGGTGCTGATGCTGATCATCCTGTGGCCCGAGGTGGTGCTGTTCCTGCCGCGGCTCGTCTCGCCCGAGTTCCTCGACTGATCGGGCCGCGGGCCGTCCGGGCAGGCATTCCTTGACCTTCCCCGGCCCTGCCTTCAGGGTCGGGTGACGCTTCATCAACCCTTGGTAGTGATTCTTGGGGGGCCGAGGTCAGGCCCGGCCTTCCAAGGATTGGACCCGTCGCGAATGCCCGCCAAGCGAGCCCCCCGCATCTTCATCGATGGCTACAACCTCTCCCTGGAACAGGGGACGGGGGTCGCGACCTATGCCCGCAACCTGAGCTTCTCGCTGCGCGACCTGGGGGCGGAGGTCGGCGTGCTCTACGGCACCAAGGCCTCGACGGTCAGCATGAACTCCCTGATCCGGGAGATCGCCTTCTTCGATTCCCGCGTCGGGCGGCCGTCCAAGTGGATGCGGGCGCTGCACGCGGTCCGGCGCGTCCTCAGCACCCCTTTCGGCGAGATCGCGACCCAGGTGCCGATCACCGGGCGCGTGGTGCGCGAGACCTTCCGGTCCCGCCTGCCGCATTTCGATCATGTCTGGAACGTGCAGAACCTGTTCGACATCCAGCGGCTGCACTTCAACGTCTATCGCAACCGCCTGAACGTCCATTTCCGCAGCCCGCCGGACGTCATGCACTGGACCTATCCGCTGGCACTGAAGGTGACCGGCGCGCGCAACGTCTACACCATGCACGACCTGGTGCCGCTGCGCCTGCCCTATACGACGCTCGACAACAAGCGCGGCTATTTCCGCATGGTGCGCCAGCTCTCCCGCCGCGCCGACCACATCTTCACGGTCAGCGAGGCGTCGAAGCGCGACATCGTGAACCTGCTCGGCATCCCCGAGGAACGCGTCTCCAACACCTACCAGGCGGTCGAGATCCCGCGGAAATACGCCGAGAAGCCGATCGAGGACGTCCGCGCCGAGATCGAGGGCACCTTCGGCCTCGAGCACAAGCGCTACTTCCTCTTCTTCGGCGCCATCGAGCCCAAGAAGAATGTCGGGCGGCTGATCGAGGCCTATCTCGCCTCGGGCGTTCAGGACCCACTGGTGATCCTCGGCAAGAAGGCGTGGAAGTCGCGGCAGGAACTCCGCCTGCTCTCCGACAACGAGCATGTCCGCTACCTGCTGACGCGCAACGGCATCACCGAGACGCGCCACAGGGTCCGCCACATCGACTACGCGCCCTTTCCCCTGCTGGTCAGCCTGGTGCGCGGGGCGAAGGCGGTGCTTTTCCCATCGCTCTACGAAGGCTTCGGCCTGCCGGCGCTGGAGGCGATGCTGCTCGGCACCCCGGTGATGACCTCGAATACCTCCTCCATGCCGGAGGTCGTCGGCGATGCGGCGATCCAGATCGACCCCTACGACATCCGGGCGATGGTCGAGGCGATCCGCGCCCTCGACCGGGATGACGACCTGCGCGGGCGGCTGGCCCAGGCCGGGCCGGGGCAGGCCTCTCTCTTCTCGCCGGAGCGCTACCAGACACGGCTGCGGGAGGCCTATACAAAGGCCGGCGTGAACTGGGGCTGAGGCGGGGCGGCGGCCCCGGCGGAGCAGGGGACGGGACCGGCATGGATCGTGACGAGCAGGGGGCGGCGGGTGCGATCGCGGCCGACAGGCTGCAGCAGGCAGACCGCCTGCGCGACCTGCGGATGTGGGATGCCGCGATCCTGGCCTATCGCGCCCATCTCGGCGCCGCCCCGGACGACTGGCGGGCGCAGATCCAGCTCGGCCATTGCCTCAAGGAATCGGGCGACCCGGCCGAGGCGTTGGTCGCCTACCGCGCCGCCGAGGCGCTCGCGCCGAACAATGCCGATGTCCATCTCCAGATCGGCCATGCGCTGAAGCTGACGGGCGATGCCCCCCGGGCCTGGCGCGCCTACGCCCGTGCCCTCGAGATCGATCCGATGCACGAAGGAGCGGCGCGGGAGGCCGCCGCGCTCGCCCAGTTCGCCGCGCCGGTCACGCGCGGCGCGCGGGCGCCGGGGCAGGTGGTCCAGGTGGTCTTCGACGCCTCGGACCTCGTCGCCTATCTGACGGACAACCGCACGCCGACGGGCATCCAGCGCGTCCAGCTCAACGTGACGGCGCGCGCGCTGCTCGACCCGCCGGAGGGCGTCGCCGCGTCGGCCGTCGCTTTCGACGCCGCGGGCGGCACCTGGCGGGAGATCGGGCGCGACCTCTTCCTGACGATCTGGCGCCTGTCGCGCAGCGGCGGCGACCCGCGTGCGGCCGACTGGCAGGCGGCGCTGGCCGCATTGCGGGAGGCGCTGACGACCGGCCCGGACTTCGCCTTCGCGCCGGGGGCGCGGCTGGTGAACCTCGGCACCTCCTGGTGGATCAAGGACTACTTCCTGCATGTGCGCCACGTCGCGCGCCTCTATGGCGTGCGCTACGTGCCGATGATCCACGACTGCATTCCGCTGATGACGCCGGAGCATTGCGCCCCTGGCCTGGTCGAGGATTTCGCCCAGTGGTTCTCGGCCATGGTCGCGATATCGGACCGCGCCATCGCCAATTCCGAATGGTCGGCCGGCGATGCGCGGCGGATCGCCGCGGCCACGCTGCCGGAAGCGCCGTTCGCGGCGGCGGTGGTGCGGCTCGATGCCGACCTGCGGCGGGACCTCGGCGCCTCGGCGGCCGAGGCCTGGCCGGCACGGCCGGACCTGCCGGAGCCGGGCGAGCCCTTCGTCCTCTGCGTCGGCACCATCGAGAGCCGCAAGAACCACCTGATGCTGTTCAACGCCTGGCTCACGCTGGCGCGCAAGCACGGGGCGGCGCAGGTGCCGCGGCTGGTCTGCATCGGCAAGCCGGGCTGGCTGGCCGAGGCGGCGACCACCCTGTGGAGGAATTCGCCGGTGCTGCAGGAGCGGGTCTCGATCGCCCATGGCGTGCCGGACACGGTGCTCGCCACGCTCTACCGCCATGCCCTCTTCACCGTGACCAACAGCCACTACGAGGGCTGGGGGCTGCCGGTCACGGAAAGCCTTTCCTTCGGCAAGGTGCCGGTCGTCGCGCGCAACACCTCGCTCGTCGAGGCAGGCGGGGAGGCGGCGGTCTATTTCGAGCCCGGCAGCGAGCCGGACCTCGTCGCGAAGCTCGAACAGATGATCTTCGACGCCGAGGAGCGCGCGCGCCGGGAGAAGGCGATCGCCGCGACGACGCGCCTGCGCTCCTGGTCCGGGATCGCCGACCAGGTGATGCGGGAGGTGGCGCGGGAGGTCGAAGGCCAGGCTGCGCCGCGCCTGCCCATCCTGCCCGGGGCGACCCATGCTCTGCGCCTGCTCGGCGGCGGACAGCCCTCGCGGGCAAAGGCCGTGGCCGACATGCTGCGCGACGGGCTGAACTGGCATCCCCTCGAGGACTGGGGCGTCTGGACGAAGCCGGGGGTGGCGCGGCTGCGGCTCATCCTGCCGGCCGGCGCGGCGGAAGGGCCGCTGCGCCTCTACCTCGGCTGCGTCGCGCCGGGGCAGGAGGCGCGGATCGGCCTGCGCGCCTATGGCGCCGGCACGGCCCCGCCGGCCTTCACGCGCTTCGCGGCCGAGGCGCAGTCCCGCTTCACCTGCCTGACGGATGTCGCCTCCCCGGCGGAGGATGTGATCGTGGAGATCGACGGCGGGGCGGGGTCCGGCATCGGCACGCGCCGACGCCCCGACACGCGCAGGGTCGGGCTCGGTGTGACCTCGGTGATGGTCTGCCGGCCGAACGACCTCGTGGCCCGCCTGGATTTCCTCGAGCGCCACGCCTTTCGCGTGCTGGGCGGGGCCTGACCGGGGCGCGGACGCCTTGCGCGTCCATCGCCGCATGGTCAGAAATGGCGT
This sequence comes from Pseudomonadota bacterium, assembly GCA_023424475.1. Classification (GTDB taxonomy): domain Bacteria; phylum Pseudomonadota; class Alphaproteobacteria; order Acetobacterales; family Acetobacteraceae; genus Neoroseomonas. The sequence goes on along the minus strand of JAFADX010000038.1, from coordinate 10,449 downwards.
GGGGTCCGCGCCGGTCCGCGGGCCGACAGGGAGCAGAACGATGGCGAAGTTCAAGGTGGCGCGCCGCAGCCTGATGCTGGGCGCTGCCGGTGCGTTTGCGGCCCCGGCCCTGCCGCGTGCCCAGGCGCCGGCCGTGAAGCTCGGGATCCTGCAGCCGGTCACGGGCGCCCTGGCGCAGGATGGCGAGTACGGGCGGCTCGGGGCCGAACTCGCGATCAATGGGATCAACGCCGGCGGCGGCCTGAAGGCACTGGGCGGGGCGCGCATCGAGATGGTCTTCGGCGATGCCCGGTCCAACCCCGAGGGCGGCGTCTCCGAGGTCGAGAAGATGCAGGCCGAGGGCGTCGTCGCCGTGGTCGGCGGCTTCGCGAGCCCGATCTGCCTCGCCGCCTCGCAGGCCGCCTCGCGCTACGATCTGCCTTATGTCGTCGATGTCGGGGTGTCGGACCAGATCGTCTCGCGCGGCCTGACCAACACCTTCCGCTTCGGGCCGGGCTTCGGGGTGGTGACGAAGACGGCGCTCGACAACCTGGTCGCGCTGAACGACGCGGCGGGGAAGCCGTCGCGGACCGTCGTCATCGTGCATGAGGACGGGCTGTTCGGGTCGGGCATGGCCCGACTGCTGAATGCCGAACTGCCCAAGCGCGGCTTCGAGGTGTTGGAGACCATCGCGCACCCGACCCCGGCGCGCGACATGAACAACGTCGCGCTGCGCATCCGCTCGCTGCGGCCGGACCTGGTGATCCCGTCCTCCTACTACGCGGAGTTCGTGCTGCTCGCGCGCACCATGCAGCAGCAGCGCATCCGGCCGAAGGGCATCTACTGCGTGCTGAACGGCGCCGCGTCGAACTACCGTTTCGTGCGGGAATTCCCCGATGCCGCCAACCTGGTGATGGACTGCAACCACTGGCCCGATCCGCGCAAGCCGAAGACGGCGGAACTGCGCCGGCAGGTCGAAGGCCGGAACCGCTTCTGGCTCTACAACACTCCGCTCAACTACTCGGCAGTCATGCTGGTGGCCGATGCGCTGGAACGGGCCGGGCGCGCCGACCACGCGGCGCTGACCCAGGCCCTGGCCGCGACCGACGGGCGCTTCACGACGCACATCATGCCCTATGGCCCGACGCGCTTCGTCAACGGCCAGAACCAGGCCGGGGCACCGGTGAACACCCAGGTGCAGAACGGCGACATCAAGGTGATCTTCCCGCGCGACTTCGCCGATGCGCAGGCGATCTACCCCGTCACCGGCTGATCCGTGGGCTTCCCGCCGGAGATCATCCTCGAGGCCGTGCTGAACGGCCTGCTGACCGGGGCCGTCTATGGGCTGGTGGCCCTTGGCCTGACGCTGGTCTACGGTGTGCTGCACATCATCAACTTCGCCCATGGGGCATTGCTGACGGCGGCGATGTACGCCGCCTATGTGGCGCAGACCGCCTTCGGGGTCGATCCCTATCTCGCCGCGCTGCCGCTCGCCGCTCTCTTCTTCGGCCTGGGCTACGCGGTGCAGCGGCTGGTGATCGGCCCGGCCAGCCGCGGAAGGGACGAGAACATCCTGCTCGTCACCCTCGGCCTGTCGATCATCATCGAGAACCTGATGCTCGCGGTGTTCCGCTCCGATGCGCGCAGCATCGAGGTTCCCTATGCGATGGATGTGGTGGAGTTCGGCCCGGCGCTGCTCGGCTATCCCCGCGTGATGGGCTTCGGGGCGACGATCCTGGTCGGCGCTGCCCTCTACGCGCTGATGACCTGGACCGCGACCGGCAAGGCGATCCGCGCGGTGGCGAAGGAACGCACGGGCGCGGCGCTGGTGGGCATCGACGTCGCGCATATCTACGCCGTCACCTTCGGCATCGGCACCGCCTGCCTCGCCATCGCCGCAGCCCTGCTGCTGCCCTCCTTCTACGTCTCGCCGCGTGTGGGCAATGCCTTCGTGCTGGTCGCCTTCACCATCGTCGTGCTCGGGGGCATGGGCAGCGTGGTGGGGGCGCTGACCGGCGGCCTCGTCATCGGCGTGGTCGAGAGCCTCTCGGGCCTCTATCTCGGGGAGAGCCTCGGCCAGATCGGCATCTTCCTGATCTTCATCCTGGTGCTGCTGGTGCGCCCGACCGGCCTCTTCGGCGCGCGCGCATGAAGGGCGTGCTGCCGATCCTGCTCTTCGCCGGGCTGATGGGGCTGGCGCCGCTGCTGGTTGCGAGCAACGTCGTCCTCAATTTCCTCGTCTTCATGCTGATCGTCGCGCTCGCGGCGCAGGGGTGGAACCTGCTGGGGGGGTATGGCGGGCAGTACTCCTTCGGCCATGCGGCCTTCTTCGGGACGGGTGCCTACGCCACCGCCATCCTGCAGGTCCGTTTCGGGATGGACGCCTATCCGGCCTTCGCCGCCGGCATCGCGGGGGCGGCGCTGGTCGGGCTGGCGATCGGCTCCATGGCCTTCCGCTCCGGCCTGCGCGGGTCCTACTTCGCGCTGGTCACGCTCGCCTTCGCCGAGGTCTTCCGCGTGCTCGCGAATGCCGCCGAGATCACCGGCGGCGCTGCCGGCATCCTGATCCGGCTGCAGGCCGATCCGGCCAATTTCCAGTTCGAGGACCGCGGGACCTTCCTCTGGGTGGCGCTGGCGCTGGTCACGCTCGCTCTTTTCGCAGCGCTGGCGCTGGAACGGTCGCGGCTCGGGGCACAACTCGTCGCAGTGCGGGAGAACGAGGCGGCCGCGCAGGCGCTCGGCGTCGACGTGCTGGCCGTGAAGCTGCGCGCCATCACGCTGTCGGCCGGCATGACCGGGGCGGCGGGCGGGCTCTATGCGCAGTACTTTCTCTACCTCGATGCCAATATCGCCTACGGAACCTGGATCTCGGTCGAGGCGCTGCTGGCACCGATCGTCGGCGGCGCGGGGACGGTCTTCGGTCCCGTGCTGGGCGCGGTGATCCTGCACGGACTCGCGGAGGCGACGAAATCCTTCGCCGGCAGCATTCCCGGCATCGACCTCGTCATCTTCGGCATCGTCCTGATCCTGGTCGTGCGCTTCCCGCCGCGGGAGATCCCCGGGCTGCTGCGCCTGCGGGGGCGCCGATGACCGGCACCGGGCCCGATCCGGCCTTCCTCGCCGTGCGGGGCGTGAGCAAGCGCTTCGGCGGGTTGCTCGCCGTGGATGACGCGACCTTCGACGTGGCGGAAGGCGCCGTCACGGGGCTGATCGGGCCGAACGGCGCCGGGAAGACCACGCTCTTCGCCCTCATTGCCGGCTTCGAGACGCCGACCTCCGGCATCGTGATGCTGGAAGGGGAGGAGATCACCGGCCGCAGGCCGCACGAGCTCGCGCGCATGGGCCTCGCGCGCACCTTCCAGATCGTGCAGCCCTTCGCGGGGCTTTCGGTGCGCGAGAACATCGCCGTCGGCGCCTTCCTGCGCGTGCCGAGGCGCAGCGCCGCCCTCGCGGCCGCGGAGGAGGTGGCTGCGCGTGTCGGCCTCGCCGGGCAGCTCGACAAGCCGGCCGCCGCCCTGACGGTGGCCGGGCGCAAGCGGCTCGAGGTCGCCCGCGCATTGGCGACGCGGCCGAAGCTCCTGCTGCTGGACGAGGTGCTGGCCGGGCTCAACCCCTCCGAGCTCCGCGACATGGTGCCGGTGATCCGTGCGATCCGCGACGGCGGCGTGACCGTGCTGATGATCGAGCATGTCATGCAGGCGGTGATGAACCTCTGCGGGAAGGTGCATGTGCTCGCGCAGGGCCGCATCATTTGTTCCGGCACGCCGGCGGAGGTGGTGGCGGCGCCGGAGGTGGTCGAGGCCTATCTCGGTCATGGCGCGGCGCGGCGCCTGCGGGGGGTGGGCGATGCTTGAGATCCGCGGCCTCGAAGCGGGCTACGGGCTCACCACGGTGCTGCGGGGGGTGGACCTCAGCGTGCCGGCCGGGCGGATCGTCGCGGTGCTGGGCGCAAACGGGGCGGGGAAGACGACGCTGAACATGACGATCAGCGGCCTGGTGCGCGCGCGGGCCGGCAGCATCGTCTTCGAGGGGCGGCGGATCGATGGGCTCGGCCCGCGCGCCATCGCCAGGGCGGGCCTCGTGCATGTGCCGGAAGGGCGCAGGATCTTCCCGAACCTGACGGTGCGGGAGAATCTCGACCTCGGCGCCTATGCGCGGGCGCGGGGCAACCGGGCGCGCAACATCGAGCGCGTCTTCGCCACCTTTCCGCGGTTGAAGGAGCGGATGCGGCAGATGGCCGGCACGCTGTCGGGCGGGGAGCAGCAGATGCTGGCGATCGGGCGGGGGCTGATGGCGGAGCCGCGGCTGCTCATCCTCGACGAGCCCTCGCTCGGCCTCTCGCCGCTGCTGGTGGAGGAGATGTTCGCGCTGGTCCGCCGCCTGCACGCCGAGGGCCTGGCGATCATGCTGGTGGAGCAGAACGTGGCGCAGAGCCTCGATGTGGCCGATGAGGCCCATGTGCTGGAGAACGGCGCCTTCGCACTCGGTGGCACGGCGGCGGAGGTGCGCGCCGACCCGCATCTCCAGCGCGCCTATCTCGGATTGTAGGAATGCCGATCGACCCCGTGACCCTCGCCGTGCTGAAGGGCCGGCTCGAGCAGATCGCCGACGAGATGGACGCGACGCTCTACCGCAGCGCCTTCAACCCGATCATTGCCGAGGCGCGCGACGCCTGCCACGGCCTCTATCATGCCGAAACCGGCGACACGCTGGTGCAGGGCACCAGGGGCCTGCCGATCTTCGTCGGCGCGATGGCCTTCGCGGTGCGCGCGGTGATCGCCAGGGTCGCGGCCGATGGCGGGCTGGAGCCGGGCGACACCTTCCTGTTCAACGATCCCTACGACGGCGGGACGCATCTGAACGATTTCCGCCTGGTGCGTCCGGTCTTCCGCGACGGCCGGCTGTTCTGCTGGCTGGCGAGCGTCGGGCACTGGCTCGACATCGGCGGCAACGTGCCCGGCAACTACAATCCGCGCGCGACGGAAAGCCACCAGGAAGGCGTGCGCTTCCCGCCGGTGAAGCTGATCCGCGCGGGGGTGATGCAGCAGGACATCCTTGACATCCTCGCGGCCAATTCGCGCGTGCCGCAGTCGAACTGGGGCGATCTGAACGGCCAGTTGAACGCGCTGGACCTCGGCGAGAAGCGGCTTGCCGAACTGCTGGCGGACTACGGCGATGCCGCGGTGGCCGGGGCCTTCGGCCTTCTCATGGACCGCGCCGAGGCGTTGATGGCTGCCGAGATCGAGGGCCTTCCGGACGGCGCCTATGCCTTCGAGGATTTCCTCGACAATGACGGCGTGGCGGACGAACCGCTGCGCATCGCGCTCGACATGCGGGTCGCGGGTAGACGGATGGTGCTGGACTTCTCGCGCTCCTCGCCGCCATGCGCCGGGCCGGTCAACATCTCCGTCGCGACCACGGTCGCGGCCTGCTACGTCGCGCTGAAGCACGCCTTTCCCGACGTGCCGGCCAATGCCGGCGTGCTGCGGCCGGTCGAGGTGATCGCGCCGGACGGCACGCTGCTCGGTGCCAGGGCGCCGCGACCGGTCGCGGGCTATACCGAGACCATCCTGCGGCTGATCGGCGTGATCTTCGGCGCGCTGGGCCAGGCGCGGCCGGATCGCGCGACGGCGGCACCCTTCGGGACGATCAACGCGCTGGCGCTGTCGGGGCAGCGGCGGGACGGCACGCGCTGGGTGATGTTCTCCTTCTTCGGCGGCGGCCTCGGCGGCAATCCGGAAAGCGACGGGCTGCACCACGCCAACAACCCGATCTCGACCGCGACCATCCCGCCGGTCGAGATCCTCGAAGCCGCCAATCCGGTGATGTTCACCCAATGGGCGCTGCGGCCGGACAGCGGCGGGCCGGGGCTGCATCGGGGCGGCGTCGGCGCGGTCTATGAGATCGAGGCCCTCGCGCCGGGCACGACGGAGATCGCGCTGCTCGGCGAGCGCGGCCGCTTCGCGCCTTTTGGCGTCGCGGGCGGCGGAGCCGGGGCGATGAACGCCTTCTGGTGGGAGACGCCGGAGGGGCGTGCGACGCCGCCCATGGCGAGCAAGATCGTCGGCGTCTCGATCCGGCAGGGCCAACGGCTGCGGCTCGAAAGCCCGGGCGGCGGGGGCTGGGGCGATCCCGCGCAGCGGCCGGTGGCAGCCGTCGCGCGCGACATCCGCCTCGGCCATGTCAGCGTCGAGGCGGCGATCCGCGACTACGGCGTGTGCGTCGCGGCGGATGGGAGCGTGTCGCGATGATCGTCGGCGTGGATGTCGGCGGCACCTTCACCGACCTTTTTCTCTACGACGCCTCGACCGGCACCTTCCGCACCGCGAAGGTGCCGTCCGACAGGGGCGACGAGGCATCCGGCTTCCTCAATGGCCTGCGCGCCCTGGGCGGCGCTGCCGCCATGGGCGCGGTGGTGCACGGCACGACCGTCGGGACCAACGCGCTGCTGGAACGCAAGGGCGCCCGGGTCGGCGTCATCACCACCGCGGGCTTCCGGGACGTGCTGGAGATGCGCCGCCGCGACCGGCGCCATACCTGGGGCCTCTGGGGGGACTTCACGCCGGTCGCCGATCGCGACCTGCGGCTCGAGGTGCCGGAACGCACCCTTGCCGACGGCACCATCCGCAGGCAGGTCGACACCGCCGCGGTGCAGGCGGCGGCGCATGCGCTGCTCGCCGCGGGGGCCGAAGCCTGCGCCATCGTCTTCATCAACGCCTATGCCAACCCGGCGAACGAGGGCGCGGCGGCCGAGGCCGTCCGCGCCCTCTGGCCCAACCCGCATGTCTCCGTCAGCAGCGAGATCCTGCCCGAGATCCGTGAGTTCGAGCGCGCCTCCACCACGGCCCTGAATGCCTACCTCCAGCCCGTCGTTGCGGAGTATCTGGCACGGTTGGAAGGCGCCCTGGCGGAGGAGCGCTTCCGGGGCCGCTTCCACATCGTCCAGTCCAACGGCGGCATCATGTCCACCGCCGCCGCACGGCGGATGCCGGTGCGCACGGCGCTGTCCGGCCCGGCGGCCGGCGTGATCGCGGCGGCGGCCATCGCCACGGCCGCAGGGTTCGAGAACGCGATCACCTGCGACCTCGGCGGGACATCCTTCGACGTGTCGCTGGTCGCGGGCGGGCGGATGGAACTCGCCGCGCAGGCGACGATCGACTTCGGCATGGCGATCCGCTCGCCGATGATCGAGATCACCACCATCGGCGCCGGCGGCGGGTCCATCGCCCATGTCGATCGCGGCGGGCTGCTGCAGGTCGGCCCGGAATCGGCCGGCAGCCGGCCCGGGCCGGTCTGCTATGGCCAGGGCAACGACCGGCCGACGCTGACGGATGCGAATGTCGTGCTCGGGCGGATCAACGCGGAGCGGCCGATCGGCGGGGCGCTTGCGCGGCTCGATGTCGATGCGGCGCGCGAGGCGATCCGGCGGCATGTGGGGGACCCCCTCGGGCTCGATCCGATGGCGGCGGCCGAGGCGATCCTGCGCGTCGCGAATGCGAAGATGGCCGGCGCGATCCGGCTGGTGTCGATCGAGCGCGGCCACGATCCGGGCCGCTTCGTCGCGCTGCCTTTCGGCGGCGGCGGGGCGCTGCATGTCGGCGCGCTGATCCGCGAGGTCGGTCTCAAGGCCGCGCTGGTGCCGCGCTATCCCGGCGTGACCTCGGCGCTGGGCTGCATCATCGCTGATGTGCGGCACGACCAGGTGCGCACGCTGAACCTGGCGCTGGATGGGCTCGACGCGGCGGCGCTCGACGCGCGCATGGTCGCGGAGGCGGAAGCCGCGCGTGCCGTCGTCGCCGAGGCCGGCCTGCCGGTCGAGGGCATCGAGACGGTCTTCGAACTCGACATGCACTATGCCGGGCAGACCCACACGGTCGCCGTGCCGCTGCCGGCGACGCTGGGGGAGGGCACCACCGGCATCACCGCCGCGGCCGTGCGCACTGCCTTCGAGGCCGCCTACAGCCGCGCCTTCACCCGCCTGCTGCCCGGCATTCCCGTCCGCATCGTGACCCTGCGGACCGCCGCCATCGGGCGCCGGCCGGCCTTCGACCTCGCCATGCTGGCGCCGGAGCAGGGCGCTTCGATGGCGACCGCCGCCCGCGGATCGCGCCCGGTCTGGTTCGACGGCGGCTGGGCCGGGGCGCGGGTCTTCGCGCGGCTTGCCCTGCCGGTCGGGTCTGTCGTGCCCGGCCCGGCGATCCTCGAGCAGCCGGATGCGACCATCGTCGTCGATCCTGGCCTCGCCGCACGCACCGACCGCTTCGGCAACCTGATCATCGAGAGGGCATGACCATGGCCCACGCCCCGGTTCCCGTCACCCAGACTGCGCTGCTGCTCTGCGACCTGCAGAACGACTTCATCCACCCCGAGGGCGCCTATGGCCGCGCCGGCCAGGCCTCGCCGGCCATCGCGGCGCTGCCGGCGCGCCTGAGGCCGCTGGCCGAGGCGGTCCGCGCCGAAGGCGGCTGGATCGCCTCCACGCATTTCACCCTGGTGCCGGGGAAGGGCGGGGAGCCCTTCATCTCCGAACATCTGCGCGAGCTGCGTCCCTTCCTCGGCAGGGGCGATTTCGCGCCGGGCTCCTGGGGCCATGCACTGGTCGATGACCTCGCGCCCTCGGATCTCGCGGTGGAGAAGCTCGGCTACGACGCCTTCTGGAACTCGCGCCTCGAATGGGTGCTGCGCAAGGCAGGGGTGCGGAGGCTGTTGGTCGCGGGCATCGTCACCAATGGCGGCGTCGCCTCCACCGTGCGGGGTGCGCATGTGCGGGAGTTCGAGGTGACGCTCCTCGAGGACGGCTGTGCGGCCTTCTCCGATGCGCTGCATCGCGCCGCGATCGAGGGCCTGCGGCCGGTCGCGGCGGTCGCCACCGTCGCTCAGGCCCTGGCGTCGCTCAGCGGCCGGCCGGCGGTTTGACCGATCCGCCGTGCCAGTCGATGCTGATGCGACGGAGGATCCGCATCATGGCCAATTATCCATTCACCGCCGCCGATCTCGAGGCGCTTCGCCAGTGGGACACGCCCACCATCTGCAACGCGCTCGAGCTCGTCGCGCCGCATCGCCGCGGCCATGGCTTCACGGTGCGCCCGATGACGGCGGTCGACCCGAAGCTGCCGCCGATCTGCGGCCTGGCGCGCACCGGCACGCAGCGCGCGGCTTTCCCTTCCGGCCGCAGCAAGGAAGCGGACCGCGCCATGCGGGTCGCCTGGTACGAATACGTCGCCGATGCGGCGTTGCCGACGGTGGTCTGCCTGCAGGACCTCGATGACACCCCCGGCGTCGGTGCCTTCTGGGGCGAGGTGAACAGCGCCGTGCACAAGGGGCTCGGTGCACAGGGCGTGGTGACCAACGGCTCGGTGCGCGACCTCGACATGTTCGCGCCGGGCTTCCAGGGCATCGCCGGCGTGGTGAACCCGTCGCACGCCTATGTGCACATCGTCGCGCTGAACCTCGACGTGACGATCCACGGCATGCAGGTGAAGAACGACGACGTGGTGCATGCCGACCGCCACGGTGCGGTGGTCGTCCCGCATGACGTGGTGACCAAGATCCCCGCCGCGATCGAGCTGCTGACGCGGAAGGAGAAGGTGATCCTCGACATGGCGCGGTCGCATGGCTTCAACATCACGAAGCTCAAGGAAGCGCTGGCGAAGTCCGACGAGATCCATTGAGAAGGGATGCGCGCCCCGCTCTGCCACGTGCTGCCCGGGTGGGTCGACCACTACGGGCACATGAACCTCGCCTACTATCTTGTGGCCTTCGACCTGGCGACGGATGCGCTGTGGCCGTCGCTGGGGCTCGGCCGCGCGTTCCAGGCGAAGGGCCTCGGCACCTTCGCCGCGGAATCCTGGCAGGCCTACAACCGCGAGGTGACGGAGGGCGCGCCGCTCGCCTTCGACAGCGAGGTGCTCGCCTATGATTCGAAGCGCCTGCTCTGCCGCCACATCATGTTCCATGCCGCCGAAGGCTGGCAGGCTGCGGAGAACGAAGTGCTCTATCTCTGCGTGGATCTCGAGGCCCGGCGGGTCGGCGCCTGGCCCGAGGAGGTGCTGGCACGCTTTGCGGCGCACGCCACCGGCGGCACGGCGAAGCGTCTTGCGCTGAAGCGCTAGAGCCGTTCCCGGTTCCGACAGATCGGAACATGCTCTAGTTCAGGCGCTCGCGGATGCGGGCGATGCCGGCTTCGGCACATTGGTCGTCGAGGTGCCCGCCCGGCGCGCCGCCGACGCCGATCGCACCTACCACCTCGTCGCCCGCGCGGATCGGCAGGCCGCCGCCGACCACCAGAAAGCCCTGGATGTCCGGCAGGCGCGCGGCACCGGGATTGGTCCGCACGGTCTCGAGGATCTGCGTCGTGCCGGTGCGCATGCTCGCGGCGGTGAAGGCTTTGGCCTCGGCCGAGCTGACCGTGTGCGGCCCGGCGCCGTCGCCGCGCAGCATCGCGCGCAGCACGCCCGAACGGTCGACCAC
>JAFADX010000403.1 GCA_023424475.1 Pseudomonadota bacterium | reverse complement strand
CCGCCGCGCCGCCCGTCGCCGCGCTGCCGCTGCCGCCGCCCGCGCCGCCGGTCACGGCCGACCCGGAGCCGACGGATTCGCGCCCATCTCAGGCGTCGCAATCGCAGCCGCCGCCGCGGTCGGGACCGGGGATCAGCGTCAAGCCGCCGATCCAGCGCAACGGCCCCTCCCGGGGGTTCGACCCGAGCGGCAAGCCGCTCGGGTTCCGCTGATCGTCCCGGCTCCGCGCGCGATCCCTGCGCAGAGGCCGGGGCCCTGCGCTTCGGGCGTCACTCGTCGTCGGAGCGCGAGGGCGGGCCGGCGAGCACGCCGCCGTCTATCACGATCGTCTGGCCGGTCATGAAGGAACCGGCCGCCGAGGCCAGGAAGACCGCCGCGCCCGCGATCTCGTCGGGCTCGCCGATGCGCTTCAGCGGCGTGTCCTTGGTCCGCTTCCTGTAGATGCCCGGGTCCTCCCACAGCGCGCGGGCGAAGTCGGTGCGGATCAGGCCCGGGGCGATGGCGTTGGCCCGCACGTTCTTCGGGCCCCATTCGACGGCGAGGTTGCGCACCAGCTGCATGTCGGCGGCCTTGGAGATGGCATAGGCGCCGAGCACGGGCGAACCGCGGAAGCCGCCGATCGAGGAGACGATGATGATGGACCCGCCGCCGCGCTCGGCCATGCCCGGCGCGGTCATGTGGGCAAGCCAGAGGTTCGACTTGATGTTGGAGGCCATGATCTTGTCGAAGATCTCGTCCGGCATGGTCACGGCGGGGCCGAAATGCGGGTTGATCGCCGCGTTGCAGACCATGATGTCGACCTGCCCCCAGGCGGCGATGGTCTGGTCCACCAACGCCTGGCATTCGTTCTTGCGGCCGATGTTGCAGGCGATCGCCATGGCGGTGCCGCCCTTGGCCTTGATCGCGTCAACCACCTCCTGGCAGGCCTCGACCTTGCGGGAGGAGACGACGACCTTCGCCCCCTGCTCGGCCATGCGCTCGCAAATGGCACGGCCGATGCCGCGGCTGCCGCCGGTGACGATGGCGACCTTGCCGGTGAGGTCGAAGAGGGACATGCGTTTCACTCCCGTGACTGTCGATGGCGCAAGCGCAGCATGGGCGGCGGGGTTGGGCAACAGGGCCCCCGGGACGCTTGCCGTCGGGCCGGTTCTGCCGGACACTTAAGTTCAAGAAGGGCCGCAGGGGCCCAATTTCTTTCAGGGGAGTGACGCCCGTGTCCGGCTCTGCCGAATTCGTCCAGCATGTCCAGGCCGGGGACGTCCATGTCCTGCGCCTTAACAATCCGCCGGTGAACACGCTGCGGACCGAGATCCGGGCCGGGCTGCTGGCGGGCGTCAATGCGGCCAAGGCGGCGGGTGCGAAGGCGGTCGTGCTGATCGGCACGGGACGGATGTTCTGCGCCGGGGCCGAGATGACCGAGTTCGGCAAGCCCCGCCAACCGCCCCCGCTGACCGAGGTGTTCGACGCCATCGAGGGCTTCCCCGGCATCGTCGTGGCGGCGATCCATGGGTCCGCGCTGGGTGGCGGGCTGGAACTGGCGCTCGCCTGCCATGCCCGCGTGGCGGCGCCGACCGCCCAGGTGGGCCTGCCCGAGGTGAAGCGCGGCTTCGTGCCAGGGGCGGGCGGCACGCAGCGCCTGCCGCGCATGATCGGGCCGGAGGCGGCGGCGAAGATCATCGTCAGCGGCAACCCGGTCGGTGCCGCCGAGGCGCAGAAGCTCGGCGTCGTCGATGCGGTCATCGAGGGCGACCTCGAGGCCGGCGCCGTCGCCTGGGCCAAGGCCAACATCGGCAAGACCTTCACCCTGGCGCGCAACCGCACGGACAAGATTTCCGGGCAGGATCCGGCGGCCTATGACGCCGTGGTTGCGGGGCTGCTCAAGCGCACGCGCGGACAGGAAAGCCCGAAAGGCTGTGCCGAGGCGGTGCGCGCATCCTTCACCATGCCCTTCGAGGAGGGGCTGAAGAAGGAGCGCGACCTGTTCCAGACGCTGGTCTCCGGCGAGCAGTCCAAGGCCCTGCGCCACATCTTCTTCGGCGAGCGCGAGGTGCTGCGCATCCCGGGCATGCCAGCGGAGGCCAAGGCGCTGCCGGTGAACAACCTGGTGGTGATCGGCGGCGGCACCATGGGCGGCGGCATCGCCATGTCCGCGGCGAATTTCGGCGTGCCGGTGACGATCGTCGAGATGACCGAGGAGGCGCTGAAGAAGGGCCTCGCGCGCTGCCACGCGAACTGGGAGCGCACGGTCTCGACCGGCCGCCTGTCGCAGGCGGAATACGAGAAGCGCAAGGCGCTGCTGACCGGCAGCACCGACTTCGAGGGCACCGTGGGGAAGGCCGACCTCGTGATCGAGGCCGTGTTCGAGAACATGGAGGTGAAGAAGGAAGTCTTCGCGCGGCTCGACAAGGCGGCGCGGCCGGGGATCGTGCTGGCGTCCAACACCTCGACGCTCGACATCGACCAGATCGCTTCCGCGACCACGCGGCCGGAACTGGTGATGGGGATGCACTTCTTCTCGCCCGCCAATGTCATGCGGCTGCTCGAGAACGTGCGCGGGTCGAAATCCTCCTGGGCCGCGATCGCGACGGCCACCGAGTTCGGCAAGCGCATCGGCAAGCTGCCCGTGCTGGTCGGCAACTGCGACGGCTTCGTCGGCAACCGCATGACCGGCAAGCGCACGCCGCAGGTCGAGAAGCTGCTGCTGGAAGGCTGCCTGCCGCAGGACATCGACAAGGTGATGGAAGGCTACGGCATGGCGATGGGGCCGCTCGCGACGGGCGACCTCGCCGGGCTCGACATCGGCGCGGCCGTGCGCAAGGCGCGCGGGACGGTGGCGCCGGTGGCCGATGCCGTCGTCGCACTCGGGCGTTTCGGGCAGAAGACCGGCAAGGGCTGGTACATGTACGACGACAAGCGCAACCGCCTGCCGGACCCCGAGGTCGAGAAGATCATCCTCGAGGTCGCGGAGAAGATGCAGGTGCGGCGGCGCAAGATCTCGGACGAGGAGATCCTCGACCGCCTGCTGCTGCCGATGGTGAACGAGGGCGCGCGCATCCTCGAGGAAGGCGTCGCCTACCGCCCCATCGACATCGACGTGATCTTCATCAACGGCTTCGGCTGGCCGGCCTTCCGGGGCGGCCCGATGTTCTGGGCCGACAGCCAGGGGCTGAAGACGGTGCGCGACAAGCTGGCGCGCTACGCCGAGGCCACGAACGACACCAACCTGAAGCCGGCGGCGCTCATCGAGAAGCTGGCGGCCGAGGGCGGGACCTTCGCCGGCATGAGCCGCTGACAGGATCCGAACAGGAGCAACGGATATGGAACTCCGATTCACCGAAGAGGAACGCGCCTTCCGCCAGGAAGTGCGCGAATGGATCGACGCCAACCTGCCGGCCGCGACGCGCGAGCGCATGGCCTCCGGCCGCACGCCGACCAAGGCGATGCAGGTCGATTGGCAGAAGCGCCTCTATGAGAAGGGCTGGGCGGTGCCGCACTGGCCCGTCGAATGGGGCGGCCAGCCCTGGAGCGCGATCCAGCGCTTCATCCTGAGCGAGGAGATCCAGTCGACGCCGGCGCCCTCGCCGCTCGGCTTCAACTGCAACATGCTCGGGCCCGTGCTGATCGCCTTCGGCACCGACGAGCAGAAGAAGTTCTTCCTGCCGAAGCTCGCGAGCCTCGACCTCTGGTTCTGCCAGGGCTTCTCCGAGCCCGGCGCGGGCTCCGACCTCGCCTCCCTGAAGACGCGGGCGGTGAAGGAGGGCGACCACTACGTCGTCAACGGTCAGAAGACCTGGACGACGCTCGCCCAGCATGCCGACTGGATCTTCCTGCTGGTGCGCAGCGATCCCGGCGCGGCGAAGCAGCAGGAAGGCATCTCCTTCCTCGTCGTGGACATGAAGACGCCGGGCATCACGGTGCGCCCGATCATCACCATCGACGGCGCGCATGAGGTGAACGAGGTCTTCTTCGACGACGTGAAGGTGCCGGTGGCGAACCTGGTCGGCACCGAGAACCGCGGCTGGGACTGCGCGAAGTTCCTGCTGTCGAACGAGCGCACCGGCCAGGCGCGCGTCGGGGCCTCGAAGGAGCGCATCCGCCGGCTGAAGATGATCGCGAAGGAATCCCCCGGCGGCGAGCGGCCGATCATGGAGGACCCGCGCTTCCGCTCGCGGCTGACGGATGTCGAGGTCCAGCTCAAGGCGCTGGAGATGACGACGCTGCGCGTGCTGGCCGACGAGAACCGCCAGCTCAGCCAGCGCAAGCCGAACCCGGCGTCTTCCGTGCTGAAGATCCGCGGGACGGAACTGCAGCAGGCGATCAGCGAGCTCTATGTCATGGCGGCGGGCCCGTACGGCCTGGCGGCGCCGAACGATCCGGAAGCCGACGGGCGGAACGAGCCGGATATCGCGGCGGACTGGCAGACGCTCGCCCAGGCGACCTACTTCAACTGGCGCAAGCAGACGATCTACGGCGGATCCACCGAGATCCAGAAGAACATCATGGCCAAAGCGTTCCTGGGGCTCTGAGACACATGGATTTCGATCTTTCCGAGGATCAGCGGCTCCTCCAGGACAGCCTGGCGAAGCTGCTGAAGGACAAGTACGGCTTCGAGCAGCGCAAGGGCTACATGACGTCCGAGACCGGCTGGTCGCGTGACGTCTGGGCGGCCTATGCGGAACTCGGCCTGCTCGGCATGCCCTTCGCGGAGGAGGATGGCGGCCTCGGCTACGGCGCCGTCGAGACCATGATCGTCATGGAGCAGATGGGCCGCGCGCTGACGCTCGAGCCCTTCGTCTCGACGGTGGTGATGGGCGGCGGCTTCCTGCGCCACGGCGCGAGCGCCGAACAGCGCGCCGCGCTGGTGCCGCAGATCGCCGAGGGCAAGCTGCTGCTCGCCTTCGCGCATACCGAGCCGCAGTCGCGCTTCGACCTGAACGACGTCGCGACGACGGCGAAGAAGGACGGCGCCGGCTGGGCGATCGACGGCCGCAAGGGCGTCGTCGTGCACGGCGATACGGCGGACCGGCTCATCGTGACGGCGCGTATCTCGGGTGCCCGGCGCGACCGGGACGGCATCGGCGTTTTCCTGGTGCCGGCGAATGCGCAGGGCGTGACGCGGCGGGGCTTCGGCACTTCCGACGGCCAGCGCGCGGCGGACATCGCCTTCGACAACGTGAAGGTGGGCGCCGAGGCCGAGCTGAAGGGCGGGCTGGCGCTCGTCGAGCGCGTGGCCGACGAGACCATGGCGGCGCTGGCAGCCGAGGCCGTCGGCTGCATGGAGGCCGCGAAGGACCTGACGGTCGACTACCTGAAGACGCGCAAGCAGTTCGGGCGGCCGATCGGGTCCTTCCAGGCGCTGCAGCACCGTGCGGCGGAGATGATGGTCTGCCTCGAGCAGGCGCGCTCCATGGCGATGCTGGCGGCGATGATGGCGAGCGAGAAGGACTCGGCCGAACGCCGCCGCCAGATGCGCGCGGTGAAGGTCGAGATCGGCCGCAACGCCCGCTTCGTCGGCCAGCAGACCGTGCAGATGCATGGCGGCATCGCCATGACGATGGAGTATGCCGGCGGCCACTACCTGAAGCGGCTGACGGTGATCGAGAACACCTTCGGCGACATGGACCACCACCTCGCCGCGCTGAGCGCGGAAGGCGGGGTCTTCGTCGCGGCGTGAGGCGAGGGGCGGGGGAGGGCAGCCTCCCCCGCCGGCGCCACCGGCTGCGCCGCTGCCGGCCGGCCCAGGCAGCGGCCCTGATTCGGATGGGGGACGGGGCATGAAGGTTGCCGTGATGGGTGCCGGCGCCATCGGCTGCTTCTATGGTGGCCTCCTGGCGCGCGCCGGGGCGGCCGTCACGCTGATCGGGCGCCGGCAGCATGTCGATGCGATCGGCGAGCGCGGGCTGCTCCTGGAGATGGGCGGCGAGACGCATGGCGTGCCGGTCGATGCGACGACGGCCGCGAGCGGGGTGGCCGGCGCGAGGCTCGTGCTGTTCTGCGTGAAGTCCGGCGACACGGAGACGGTCGGCGGCGAGATCGCCCCGCATCTGCATCCCGACGCGGCCATCCTCAGCTTCCAGAACGGCGTGGACAATGCCGAGCGACTGCAGGCGGTGCTGGGCAGGCCGGTCGCGCCTGTCGCGGTCTATGTCGCGACGGAAATGGCGGGCCCGGGCCATGTCAGGCACCACGGTCGCGGGGAACTCGCGATCGGCCCGTGCCGCGGGAGCGGGGAGATCCTGGCGCTGTTCGCCGCGGCCGGGATCCCGGCGCGGATTTCGGAGAACGCGATCGGCGCGCTCTGGGGCAAGCTGGTGGTGAACTGTGCTTACAATGCGTTGTCCGCGCTCACGCAGGTGCCTTATGGCCGGATGATCCGGCAGGCTGGCGTCGAGGATGTGATGCGGGATGTCGTCGGGGAGTGCCGGGCGGTTGCGGAAGCGTCGGGGGTGTCCCTGGCGCCGGACATCCTGGACGGCGTGCTCGGCCTGGCGGCGACGATGCCGGAGCAGTTCTCCTCGACGGCGCAGGACCTGCGGCGGGGCAAGCCGACCGAGATCGATCACCTCAACGGCTTCGTGGTCCGCAAGGGGGCCGCGCTCGGCGTCCCGACCCCTGCCAACCGCGTCCTGCTGACCCTGGTGAAGGCCGCCGAAAAAGCCAAGGAAGGTTGAGGGGGTGCGGGGGAGAAGCTCCCTTCTCCCCCGCCTTTCTCAGCGCAGCGCCTGCGCCGCCGCCCAGACCTTCTCCGGCGTCGCCGGCATGTCGATGTGCTGCCCGCCGAGAGCGTCCGAGATCGCGTTCATCACCGCCGGCAGCGACCCAGCGCAGCCGGCCTCGCCGCATCCCTTGGCGCCGAGCGGGTTGGTCTTGCAGGGATCGGGCGCGCTCTCGAAGCCGAAGGAGGGCAGGTCGTCCGCGCGGGGCAGGCCGTAGTCCATGTACGACCCGGTCAGAAGCTGGCCGTCCTCGGAATATGCGACACGCTCGTGCAGCGCCTGGCCGATGCCCTGGACGATGCCGCCATGGGCCTGCCCCTCGACCAGCAGCGGGTTCACGATCACGCCGAAGTCGTTGACCGAGAGGTAGCGGTCGATCCTCACGTGGCCGGTGTCGGGGTCGATCTCGACCTCGCAGACGTGGCAGCCATTGGGGAAGGCCATCGGCGCCTGGTCGTAGACCGTGCGGCTGTCGAGGGCGTTCGGCACGTCCTCGGGCAGCGGGCCGGCTTCGCGGATCCTCGTGGCGAGTTCCATGATGCCGATGCCGCGGTCGGTGCCGGCGATGGTGAAGCGGCCGGCGGCGAACTCGATGTCCTCGGCGGCGGCCTCGAGGACATGGCCTGCGGCCTTGCGGCCCTTGTCGATGACGATGTCGGCGGCCTGCAGGATCGCGGCGCCGGAGGCCATCAGCGACTTCGACCCCCCCGTACCGCCGCCCGCGATGAGGCGGTCGGAATCACCCTGGACCAGCCGGATCCTGTCGAAAGGCACGCCGAGCTTCGCATGCAGCACCTGCGCGAAGGGCGTCCAGTGGCCTTGGCCGTAGTCGAGCGTCCCGGTGACGATGGTGACGCTGCCATCGGGCTCGAAGACGAGTTCGCCCTGCTCCTTCATCGGCGGGGCGGTGCATTCGAGGAAATTGCCGATCCCCCGTCCGCGCAGCATGCCGCGCGCGGCGCTCGCGGCCCTGCGGGCTTCGAAGCCGTTCCAGTCCGCGGCCTCCAGCGCATGGTCGAGCAGGGCGGAGAAGGCGCCGGAATCGTAGACGGAGCCCGAAGGCGCGCTGAAGGGGAACTGCTCCGGCCGGATGTGGTTCAGCTTGCGCAGCGTGATCGGGTCCTTGCCCATCTCGCGCGCGGCGGTCTCGATCAGCCGCTCCATGAAGTAGTTGCCTTCGGGGCGGCCGGCCCCGCGATAGGCGGAGATCGGCGTGGTATTGGTGACGACGTTCTTCGTCTCCACCAGCAGCAGCGGCGTCGCGTAGTTCGACTGGATGTTCTTCGAGAAGTTGCCCGTCCCCATCAGGTTGCCCACGGTGGACAGATACCCGCCCATGTTGCCGTAGGAGACGAGCTTCACCGCGAGGAACCGGCCCTCGGCGTCGAGCGCGAGCGAGGCCTCGGTCTCGTGGTCGCGGCCGTGGCAGTCCGAGAGGAAGGAGCCGGTGCGCTCATCCGTCCACTTCACCGGACGGCCGAGCATCTTCGCCGCGTGCAGCACGCAGGCGTATTCCGGATAGGCGCTCGCCTTCATGCCGAAGGAGCCGCCGACATTGCCGGTCAGGATCCGCACCTTTTCCGCCGGCACCTTCAGGATGTCGTTGGCCATCTGGTTGCGCAGGCCGAACACGCCCTGGCTGCCGACGTGCAGGATATAGCGGCCCTCGGCGGCATCCCATTCGCCGATCGCGGATCGGGGCTCCATCGGGCAGACGACGATGCGGTTGTTGCGGATGTTGAGCGTCGTGACGTGGGCGGCTTTGGCGAAGGCCGCTGCGACCTTCTCCGCGTCGCCGTAGCGGAAGTCGAGCACCACGTTGCCGGGGACGTGATCGTAGAGCTGCGGCGCGCCCGGGGCTGCGGCGGCCGAGGCTTCGGTCACGGCATCGAGCGGGTCGATGTCCATCTCGACCATCTCGGCGGCGTCCTTGGCCTGGGCCTTGGTCTCGGCAACGACGAAGGCGACCGGGTCGCCGACGAAGCGCACCTTGTCGGCGGCGAGCGGCCCGCGCTCGATGTTGATCAGCGGGCTGCCGTCCTTGTTCTTGAGCGGCAGCACGGAGCGCATCGGCCCGTATTCCACCATGTCGGCGGCGGTATAGACGCCGAGCACGCCGGGCATCGCCTTCGCCGCTTCCGTGCCGATGCCGCGGATGACGCCGTGCGCGTAGGGGCTGCGCACCATGACGCACCACGCCTGGCCTTCGACCGAGATGTCGTCCGTGTACCGCCCACGCCCCTGCAGCAGGGTGGGGTCTTCCTGGCGCGGCACGGGCTGGCCGATCCCGAATTTCAGCATGGTGGGATCAGCCAGGGTCGTATCGGGCATGGGGGCCTCGGGCATCGTGTCGGGATGCCCTACAGGTTAGGAGCAGTTTGCTGCGGTGCAACCCGGGGGGAGCGTCAAGCCGCGTGCCGGCGCGCCCAGGCGATGATCTGGCGCGCCGGCATGGCGCCGGCATGGCGCGCCACTTCCTGCCCGCCCCGGAACATCGCGAGCATCGGGATACTGCGGATCTGCAGCTCCTGGGTCAGGTCGGGCGTTTCTTCCGTCGAGACCTTCGCGAGCCTGATGCCAGGTTCGAGCGCGGCGGCCGCGGCTTCGAATTCAGGCGCCATGGCGCGGCACGGCCCGCACCAGGACGCCCAGAAATCCACCAGCAGCGGCAGGGAATCGGCCTGGAGGTGACGACGGAACCGTGCCTCATCCAGGGCGAGCGGCCGTCCCTGGAACAGCGGCCGACGGCAGGCGCCGCATACCGGTCGGTCGGAAAGCCGTGCGGCAGGCACCCGGTTCAGGGCGTCGCAGTCGGGGCAGACAACCTGAAGGCTCTCGGGCATCGGAGGGTATTCCATTCGCTCTTATGCCAAGCGCCTGAAGATTTCGCCTTGGTGCCCCTCATACGCCGGGCGAGCCGCATCCGCAGCCCTTGGCTTCGCCGCATCTGCGGCGGTGCCCGTTCGGGCGCTCGGCCCTCCGGGCCGCCGCAGGGCGCGCCTTCTTCCGCTTGGCAATAAATATATTAGTCGCCTGCCTATGTTATCGTGCCTTGCGCCGGCGCAAGGCTTGACCCGTCCCGCCGGCCGGCCGCAGCGTCCGCCCGCCCAGTCGGGAGGGAAGCATGGGCCGCATCCTCGTCGTCGGCTCCTACAACCAGGATACGGTGCTGCGCGTGCCGCACTTCCCGAAGCCGGGGGAGACGCTGGCCGCGACGGCGCTCGAGCGCTTCCACGGCGGCAAGGGCAGCAACCAGGCGGTCGCGGCCGCGCGCTCCGGCTCGGCGGTCGCCATGCTCGCCTGCATCGGTCGGGACGCGGCCGGAGAGGCGGCCCTGGCCCTCTGGGCGGCGGAGGGGATCGATGCCGCGGCCGTGCGCCGCGACGACGCGGCACCGACGGGCGCGGCGGTGATCCTGCTGGATGCGGCGGGCGAGAACCAGATCGTCGTCGTCGCCGGCGCCAATGCGCGGCTCGTGGCCGGGGACGCCTCGCGTGCGGCCGCGGGCGCCAATATCGTCGTCGCGCAGCTCGAAACGCCCGCCGAGGCGACGCTCGCGGCCTTCGTGGCCGCCGGGGCCAGCGGCGGCCGGACGGTGTTGAACGCGGCCCCGGCCGTCGAGGTGCCGGTGGCGCTGCTCGCCGCCACGGATGTCCTGGTGGTGAACGAGACGGAGGCCGAGCGGCTCGCCGGGGGCGGAGCGGAGCCCGCCGTGCTGGCGGCC
>JAFADX010000387.1 GCA_023424475.1 Pseudomonadota bacterium | reverse complement strand
AGCGCGCCGACCGCAGCGCCCGCATCGAGCGCGAGACCGCCGAGGCAGCCCGCAGCGACCGCGAGCCGCGCCGCGAGCGGGATCGCGACCGCGACGGCCGCGAGCGCCGCTACCGGCAAGAGGATCTGGGCCCGGCGGTGAAGGGCTTCGGCGACGCCGTTCCGGCCTTCATGCTGATCCCGCTGCCGCGCCCGCGCGCCGAGAAGGCCGCCGCCCCCGAGGCAGCGCCCGAGACCGAAGCCGCCTGACCATATCCGGCCGGGCGCCCTGCCCGGCTTTCGTCGTTGCCCGAAAGCCGGCGGGACAGCATCCTGCCGGCCGTTTGCCGGAGGACATGCCATGAACGTCGTCTCCAAGCCCGCCACGAAGTCGCAGTTCGTCTGGGACGACCCCCTGCTGATCGACGGCGTCCTCACCGAAGATGAGCGCATGATCCGCGACAGCGCGCGCGACTTCTGCCAGGAGAAGCTGCTGCCGCGCGTCCAGGAAGCCTTCCGCAAGGAGCACTTCCACCGCGAGATCATGAACGAGTTCGGCGAGATGGGCTTCCTCGGCGCGACCCTCGACAGCCACGGCTGCGCCGGCGTCGGCTATGTCTCCTACGGGCTGATGGCGCGCGAGGTGGAGCGCGTCGATTCCGGCTACCGCTCGGCGTTCTCGGTGCAGTCCTCGCTGGTGATGTACCCGATCCATGCCTTCGGGTCGGACGCGCAGAAGGACAAGTACCTGCCGAAGCTGCGCACCGGCGAATGGGTCGGCTGCTTCGGCCTGACCGAGCCCGATGCCGGCTCCGACCCGAATTCCATGCGCACGCGGGCGAAGAAGGTCGATGGCGGCTACATCCTGAACGGGTCCAAGACCTGGATCACCAACTCCCCGATCGCCGACGTCGCCGTGGTCTGGGCCAAGGACGATGAGGGCATCCTGCGCGGCTTCGTGCTGGAACGCGGGATGAAGGGCCTCTCCTTCCCCAAGATCGAGGGCAAGTTCTCGCTGCGTGCCTCGGTCACCGGCATGATCATGATGGACGACGTCTTCGTGCCGGAGGAGAACCGCCTGCCGGGCGTGAAGTCGCTCGCCGGCCCCTTCTCCTGCCTCAACCGCGCGCGCTACGGCATCGCCTGGGGCGCGCTCGGCGCGGCCGAGGATTGCTGGCACCGCGCGCGCGACTACACGCTGAACCGCAAGATGTTCGGCCGCCCGCTGGCGCAGACGCAGCTCATCCAGAAGAAGCTCGCGGACATGATGACCGAGATCACCCTCGGCCTGCATGCCGTGCTGCGCGTCGGGCGCCTGTTCGACGAACACAAGGTCGCGCCGGAGATGATCTCCCTGGTCAAGCGCAACAACTGCGGCAAGGCGCTCGACATCGCGCGCATGGCGCGCGACATGCACGGCGGCAACGGGATCGTGGACGAGTATCACGTCATCCGCCACGTCATGAACCTCGAGACGGTGAACACCTACGAGGGCACGCACGACGTGCACGCGCTCATCCTCGGCCGCGCACAGACCGGGCTCAACGCCTTCGGCGGCTGAACGTGACGACGGCGCCGGCGGCATCGAGGGGATCGGGCGCGCGATCGCGCCTGCTGATGCGCGCCGAGCCTCGTCTTCCCGTCCCGAGCGCGGCTCGTCCCGCGCACCCTGCCGTTCCATGACGAGCCCCCCTTCCACCTGTGCCGTCGAGTTCACCGCCACGGCCGTCGGCGCCACCGGCGACGGCATCGCGCGCGACGCGTCGGGCCGGGTCGTCTTCCTCCCGGGCGTGCTGCCGGGCGAAACAGTGCGGGCGCGCCTCGCCGGCCAGCGCGGCATTCCGGAGGCCCGGCTCGGCCGGCCCTCCCCGGATCGCGTCGATCCCCCCTGTCCGCATGCCGGCACCTGCGGCGGCTGCGCCGTGCAGCATTGGGCCATGGCGGCACAGGCCGCCTGGAAGCGCTCGCGCCTTACCGAGGCACTCTCCCGCGCCGGCTTCGCGGATGTCCCCGTCGCCCCCACCGTGACAACGCCGCCAGGTCGCCGGCGCCGCGCCGATCTCGCGGTGCGCCGGGATTCGGAGGGGTTTCGCCTCGGCTTTCACCGCGCCGGCAGCAGGGAGGTGCTGGACCTGTCCGCCTGCATGGTGCTCGACCCGCGCATCGTCGGGCTCTTCGGGCCGCTGCGGGCGATGCTGAAGCGCCTCCCGGCGTTGCGGCGGGACGGTTCGGCGGTTGTGAACCTGCTCGACACCGGGCCCGACCTGCTGCTGCGCACAGATGGGCCGCTGGCGCCGGGCGACCGTGCGATGCTCGCCGCCTTCGCCGCCGAGCAGGGCATTCCCCGCATCGCCTGGGCGCTGAAGGACGGCGCGGCGGAAGTCGCCGCGCAACTCGGCCCGGCTACCATCGCCCTGTCCGGGGTGCCGGTGGCGCCGGCGCCGGGTGCCTTCCTCCAGGCCAGCCCCGAGGGCGAAGCGGCGATCGTCGCCGCGGTGCTGGCCGCCCTGCCGGCGAAGCTCGCCGGGCGCGGACGGATCGCGGACCTGCATGCCGGCCTCGGTACGCTGTCGATCCCGCTGGCCGCACGCGGCCGCGTCACGGCCTTCGAGGGCGAGGCCGCCGCCGTCGCCGCGCTGGCC
>JAFADX010000352.1 GCA_023424475.1 Pseudomonadota bacterium | reverse complement strand
AGCTTGGCGAGGGCGACCGCGGCCTGGGCCAGCGCCGGCACGGCCACGCGCTCCGGCGGGTCGGGCAGCAGCCGTTCGGCCAGGGGGTCGGCCAGGCTGCGCAGCGCCTCCGGTGCCAGCAGCCCCGACGACAGCCGGAGCGCGACCACCCCTTCGTCCTCCGTCGTCTGCGGGACCGGCCGCTGCAGCACCGCCGCCGCGCGGGTCGGTGCGAGGAGCAGCGACGGGGCGGCGACCGCCGCCCCGGCCAGCTCGGCGAGACCCTGGCCACCCACGGTTTCGGCCGCGGCCGCGACGAGGCACCCGTCCGGCCCGGACAGGAGCACCGGCGTGCCGCGGCGGAGATCGGACGCCGCCCGATGCACGGCCCGCAGCGCCAGGGCCGCCGCATCGGCGGCCGCCACGCTGTCATGGGCCTGCTCCGCTGCGGAGGGACCGTGTGGGGTCATCATCGGGCGTTCCATTCCTGACATCCCAAGGACGCGCGGAATATGTCGCGCCCATGGCACCCGCCGGCAACGCAGGGCACGCCGGGCGCGGTGCCTACCGCGATGTGGTGCTTGCCTTGCGGCCGTCCAGATGCACGAAAAATCAATCACAGCTCTGCGAGGCTGTGCCGAGCGTCACTTGATGTCTGGCAGATCGATGACGGAACAGCCATACCTCCGGGCGTGGGGGATGCGATTCTGCCGCTAGCAGGTTAGGATCGCTCGGTTTCGAAAGGGGGATGGCTGCGCATGACCGGTCCGCGCCCGATACTGATCGTGGACGACGATCCGGCCCTGCTGGCGACGCTCGCCGAGCAGCTGGCCCTGGACGGCGAGTTTGCGGTGACGGAGACGGCGAACCTGGCCGACGCCGACGCGATGCTCGCCACCGAAGGTTCACGC
This sequence comes from Pseudomonadota bacterium, assembly GCA_023424475.1. Lineage (GTDB taxonomy): Bacteria > Pseudomonadota > Alphaproteobacteria > Acetobacterales > Acetobacteraceae > Neoroseomonas. The sequence goes on along the minus strand of JAFADX010000352.1, from coordinate 8,279 downwards.
TTCGACCTGGTGCTTCTCGACCTGCGCCTGCCGGACGGCGACGGGCGCGATTTCTGTTCGCGCATGCGCCGGCTCGGCCTGCGCATGCCCGTCATCATGCTGACCGGCTCGGACAGCGAGGCCGACATCGTCAGCGGCCTCGACGCCGGCGCCAACGACTACATCGCCAAGCCGTTCCGGCTGAACGAGCTGCTCGCGCGCATGCGCGCCCAGCTGCGCGGCTACGACAGCAGCGAGGATGCGATCTTCAAGATCGGGCCCTACCTGTTCCGCCCCTCGGCGAAGCAGCTGCACGATCCGGCCCGGAACAAGCGGATCCGCCTGACCGAGAAGGAGGCGGCGATCCTCAAGTTCCTCTACCGCGCCGGCGGGCGGCCGGTGCCGCGCAACGTGCTGCTCAACGACGTCTGGGGCTACAACAGCAACGTCACGACCCACACGCTCGAGACGCACATCTACCGCCTGCGTCAGAAGATCGAGCCGAACCCGGCCGAGACGCGCATCCTGCTCACCGAGGCAGGCGGCTATCGCCTCGAGCAGACGGCCGAGGCCGAGGCGGCGAGCTGAGGCCGGGCGCCCGCGGGACAGCCGCGCGCGCCCCTGCCATGATGCCCGCCGCTGCCGCGGAGGGCCCATGAGCCGCCTGATCGACCACGCCGACGCTTCGCCCGAGGTCCGGGCGGTCTATGACGACATCAAGGCGACGCGGGGCGTCGCCGATGTGAACAACTTCTGGAAGGCGGTCGCCGTCCATCCGCCGACCCTCGCCCGCACCTGGGGGAGCCTGAAGCAGGTGATGGCGCCCGGCGCGCTCGACCCGCTGACCAAGGAGATGCTCTACCTCGCCGTCTCGGCGGCAGCGGGCTGCACGTATTGTGTCGCCTCCCACACCGCGGCAGCGAGGGCGAAGGGCATGACCGAGGCGATGCATGGCGAGCTGCTCGCCGTCATCGCCATGGCGGCGGAGACGAACCGCCTGGCCGAGGCGCTGCGCGTGCCGGTGGACGCCGCGTTCGAGTAGGGCCGCTCGTCCAGCCGCTCGGCGGCGCCCGCCCGGCACGGGAAGGGCGCGGCGATGTCGCCGCGCCCCGGTCGCCTCGCCCATCCGGGCGGGTCGCTCAGTTCAACCGCTCGCCGTGCAGCGTCACGTCGAGGCCCTCCCGCTCCTCCTCCTCGCTCACCCGCAGGCCGACCAGCATGTCGGTGATCTTGAGGAGGATGAAGGTCGCGACGGCGGTGAAGACGATGGTCGCGCCGACCGCCGCGCACTGCTTGATGAACTGCTCCATCGAGCCGGGCGAGCCTTCCGGCGCCGCGGTCGTCGCCGAAAGCGGGCCGTAGGAGAGGAAGCCGACCAGCAGCGCGCCGACGATGCCGCAGATGCCGTGCACGCCGAAGGCGTCGAGGCTGTCGTCGTAGCCGAGCGCATGCTTGAGCGCGGTCGCGCCCCACAGGCCGGCGAGGCCGGCCACCAGGCCGATGATCAGCGCCGAGCCCGGCAGCACGAAGCCCGCCGCCGGGGTGATGGCGACAAGGCCCGCCACCGCGCCCGAGATCGCGCCGAGCACCGAGGGCTTCCCCTTCAGCATCCATTCCGCGAAAGCCCAGGAGAGCGCGGCGCCGCCGGCCGCGATCTGCGTCACCAGCATCGCCATGCCGGCGCGCCCGCCGCCCGAGGAGGCCGCCGAGCCGGCATTGAAGCCGAACCAGCCCACCCACAGCAGGGAGGCGCCGATGACGGCGAGGCCAAGGTTGAAGGGCGACATGTTCTCGGTGCCGTAGCCGACGCGCTTGCCGAGTACGACGGCCGCGACCAGGCCGGCGACGCCGGCGTTGATGTGCACCACCGTGCCGCCGGCGAAGTCCAGCGCGCCAAGGCCGAACAGCCAGCCATTCGGGTGCCAGACCCAGTGCGCGACCGGGCTGTAGACCAGCAGCGTCCACATCGAGACGAAGACCACCAGCGCCGAGAACTTCATGCGGTCCGCCACCGCGCCGGCGATCAGCGCCGCGGTGATGATCGCGAAGGTCATCTGGAACGTCAGGAAGACGCTCTCGGGGATGGTGAAGGCCACCGCGCCGTCGCCCGTGCCCAGCGTGAAGGGCTGGTCCCATTTGTCGGCAAGGCCCGACAGCAGGACCTTCGACAGGTCGCCGAAATACGCTGAATAGGTGCCGCCGTCGCCGAAGGCGATGGAATAGCCCGCCACCATCCACAGCACCGTCACCAGCGCGGTGATGAAGAAGGACTGCATCATCGTCGCGAGCACGTTCTTCTTGCGGACCATGCCCGCATAGAAGAGCGCCACGCCCGGGATCGTCATCATCAGCACGAGCGCGGTCGAGGTGAGCATCCAGGCGGCATCGCCGGTGTCCACCTTGGCGTCTTGCGCCATCGCGGGCATCGCCGCGAAGGCAAGGGTCGCCGCGGCGAGGCCGCAGCGCGCGAGGATGCGCTTCACTGTCGTCAGGTCCTTTCCGGTCATGGGACGCCGCCTCACAGGGCCGAGCCGTCGGTCTCGCCCGTGCGGATGCGCAGCGCGCGCTCCACATCGAGGACGAAGATCTTGCCGTCGCCGATCTTGCCGGTGCGGGCCGTGGTGGCGATCGCCTCGACCACCGCGTCGGCCAGTTCGTCCGGCACGGTGACCTCGATCTTCACCTTCGGCAGGAAGCTCACGTGGTATTCGGCACCGCGGTAGATCTCGGTCTGGCCCTTCTGGCGGCCGAACCCCTTCACTTCGGTCACCGTCAGCCCCTGCACGCCGAGCGGGGTGAGCGCCTCGCGCACCTCGTCGAGCTTGAAGGGCTTGATGACTGCCATCACGAGTTTCATGGCCCGTGTCGATCCTCTCCTGGGCGGACTGGATCGAGGGACTTCCAAGAGCCGTGCCACGGCCGCGCCCCGCCGGAACCGCGGCGGATCACGCATCGGCCGGATCGATTGCCCAGATATTGTGCAGATGCGCGCTTCGTCGGCGGGGCCAGAGCAGATCCGATCAGGTGGAATCACCCGATCGGGTGAAGATGCTCGCAGAAGCAAAGGCCTGGAGACGTTGCCGTGAGCCAGGGCGAACGGGAACGTCTCTAGAGCATTTCCGGTGAACTTGCGTTCACCTCCAAAGCTCTACGTATTTGTTTTTGCAAGCATCTTCACCTGTCCGGATGGATTCATCCGGACAGGATCTGCTCTGGCGCGCAGCCTGCTCCGCCTTAGATTGGCGCCATGACGACGCCCCTCGAAGTCGAGACCTGCATCATCGGCGCCGGCCCGGTCGGCGCCACCCTGGCCGCGGCACTGGCGGCCGGCGGCGTGTCGGCCGCCGTGGTCGACGCCGCGCCCCTGCCGCCGATGGAACTGCCGGAATTCGACGGCCGGGCCTATGCCATCGCCCTCACCTCCCAGCGGCTGCTGGCCGCCGCCGGGGTATGGGACCGGCTGCCCGAAGCGCCCTGCCCCATCCACGCCATCCGCGTCGCCGACGGGCGGCCGGGCGAGCGGCCCTCCCGGCTTTCCCTGCATTTCGACCACACGGATGTGGGCGAGGATCCCTTCGGCTGGATGGTCGAGGCACGGGCGCTGCGGGTGGCGCTGAATGCGCGGCTTCCCTCCCTGCCCGGCCTGTCGGTCTTCGCCCCGGCACGGGCGGCCGTCGAGCGCGGTGCCGCAGCCGCGGTCATCCGCCTCTCGACCGGGCAGGAGATCCGCGCCCGCCTCGTGGTCGGCGCGGAAGGCCGCAATTCACCGTTGCGGCAGGCCGCCGGCATTCCCGTGACGCGACTCGACTACCACTGCATGGGCATCGTCGGCGCCATCGCCCATGAGGAGCCGCACCACAACCTGGCGCTCGAGCAGTTCCTCCCGCACGGTCCCTTCGCGCAATTGCCCATGCACGGCATCCCGGGCCACCCCAATGTCAGCGCCATCGTCTGGACCGAGCGCACCGCCATCGCCAGGGCGGTGCTCGCCATGGACGACGCGGCCTATGGCCGGCAGATCGCGGCGCGCCTGGGCGACCACCTCGGCGCCGTCACGCCCATCGGGCGGCGCTGGTCCTATCCACTCGGCGCCATGCATGCGATGCGCTACACCGCCGGGCGCCTGGCGCTGGTGGGCGATGCGGCGCACGGCATCCACCCGATCGCGGGCCAGGGGTTGAACCTCGGCTTCCGCGACGTCGCCGCGCTGGCCGAGCTGGTGATCGAGGCGGTCAACGCCGGCGGGGACCCCGGCGGGCCGGCGCTGCTCGCGCGCTACCAGGCCGCGCGCCGACCGGACAGCCTGCTGATGCTGGGCGCCACCCATGCGCTCGAACGGCTCTTCACCTGCCCGCTGCCGCCGGTCCGGCTGGCGCGCCGGCTCGGCATCGCGGCGGTGGACCGGATGCCGAGGGTCAAGCGCTTCTTCGCGATGCGGGCGATGGGCCTTGGCGGCACCGCGGGTGGGCTGCTCGCCGGCCAGCCCCTGGCGAGGCCCGCCGGCTGAAGCGCGCGCCCGCCGTCAGCCCGGCGGGATCTCCGAGATCACCAGCTGCGCCGGCACGCCGCGGCCACGGTCGTAGTGCCCGATCCAGATGTCGTACTGCCCCGACATCGGCCTGCGGAAGATCATGCCGGGGTTGGTGCCGATCAGGTCGTCGTTGCAGACCCACTGCCCGTTCGGGAGGTTGACCACGAGCGTCACGTCCCAGCGCGACCGCGCCGAGATGTAGAGCGGCAGCCCGCCGCCCGCCTGGTAGTTCAGCCGCACGTCGGGCGGCTGTGCGATGGAGCCGACGCAGCCGGGCCCGCCGATGCGCTCGGCGGGGATGTTGCCGCCCGCCGTCACATTCACCACGAAGGGGTCGGGCTGGAAGTTGAAGTGCAGGTTCGCCGTGCCGAAGGATGGCCGCAGATTGTAGTTCTGCGCCGCCACGCCGCCGGCGCCGAGCGCCGTGACGGCGGCCACGGCCGCCAATACGCCTCTGCGTGTCATCCTGTGCCTCCTGGACGAGTTGAAGTCCGGATCATTTCGCCGCGATGCCGCAGAGGCAAGGCTCGCGGCGCATGCGGGCCCGACGTGCGGTGAGCCGCGTCACGCCCGCGGTGCGCGCGCCACAAGGCGCGGGTGCGGCCCGTCCTCGAGCATCCGCATCGCGAGCACCGCGTCGCGCACCTTCGCGCGCACCACCTTGCCCTGCGCGTTGCGCGGGAGTTCCGGCAGGGCGATCCAGGCGCGCGGCCGCTTGTGCCGCGCGAGCGCGGCGACGCGCGCCTCCGCCTCGGCCTCCCATCCCGGCTCCGGCGCTTCCGCGACGCCGACGATCACCTCGCCCCAGTAGTCCGAGGCGATGCCGAGCACGCAGATCGCCCGTCCGCCGGCCGCACCGTCGAGCGCCGATTCGATCTCGCCCGGATGCACGCGGTAGCCGCCGGTCTTCATCACGTCCGCCGCGCGGCCCGACAGGTGCAGCCGCCCGCGCGCGTCGGTCGCGCCGAGGTCGCCGGTGCGGTGCCAGGCGCCCGCCGGCCGCGGTGCGAAGCCCGACGCGGTGATGATGCCGGCGTTCATGTGCCGCCCGCGCAGCCAGATCTCGCCGGATTCCGCCGGCGGCAACGCGGCGCCGTCCTCGCCGCGCACCTCGACCTCCACCCCGGGCGCCGGCCAGCCGAGGCAGGCGCCGAGCCCCGCATCGGTGCCGGTCATGACCTCGGCGACCTCGGGCGGCTCGAGCACGGTGATCGGGTTGAAGCACTCGCTCATGCCGTAGGTGACGCGCACGACCGGGCCGAAGGCCTCGGCCGCACGGCGCCACAGTTCGCGCGACAGGGTCGAGGTGCCGGTGAAGATGCAGCGCACCCCCGCGAAGCGGCGGCCGGGAAACAGCGAGAGGATCTTCGCCAGCACGGTCGGCGGCGCGAAGATGGCAGAGGGCCCCGCCTCCAGGACCGGCAGCACGGCCTCGGCGCGCACGCCGTCCTGCAGCACCACCTCGGCCCCCTGTTCGAGCCAGGCGGCGGTGATGAGCGAGGCGCCGTGGACATAGGGCGTCATCAGCAGCACGCGGTCGCCGCACCCGGGCGTGAAGGGCAGCACCGCGCGCTGCAGCAGGTGTGCGGTCCAGCGCCCGCCATGGGTATGCACGACCGCCTTGGGCCGGCCGGTGGTGCCGGAGGTGAAGATGATGCGGCCCCACGCCTCCGCCGGCACCGGAGGCAGGCGCGCGGGCGTGGGGTCCGGAGCGATCTCCTCGACCGCCCAGGGCTCGAGCCCGAGGCCGGCCAGCCGCCCGGCCTGCGACGCCGGCGCCATGATGCGGCGGAAGCCGGCGAGTTCCGCGAACCAGCCGATCTCGGCATCGGTGGAATGTGCATTCACCGGCACCTCGCAGGCGCCGGAGATTGTCACGCCGGCACTGACCCAGGGCGCTTCGACGCCATTCGGCACCAGCGTCGCGACGGGCGCGCCGGGCACGACGCCCGCCGCGCGCAGCCGCCCGCCCAGCGCATGCGCACGCGCCGCGAGCGTCGCGTAGTCCATCGTGGCCGCGCCGCTGGTGACCGCGACGCGGTCCCCGAAGCGCAGGGAAAGGGTGAGAAGGTCGTTCGACCAGGCGATTCCGTCCCGCATGGCGCGGAGGTTCGGCGCCAGGGCGCGCGGCGTCAAACCTCCGGGTCTTGATCCGTGCGCCCGTTGCAGGCGGGATGCGCTCCGGATCCGGAGGAACGACCATGGACCCGTTGCGCCATCCGACCCTGCCCTCGGGCATCCGCAGCCGCATGGTCGAGGGCATCAACGGCCTGACCGTGCATCTGCTCGAAGCTGGCGAGGCCGGGCGTCCCGTGCTGCTGCTGCTGCACGGCTTCCCCGAACTCGCCTATTCCTGGCGCAAGGTGATGCTGCCGCTGGCGGAGATGGGCTTCCACGCCGTCGCCCCGGACCAGCGCGGCTACGGCCGCACGACCGGCTGGGACGACGCCTTCGATGCCGGGCTCCGCCCCTTCGCGATGCTCAACCTGATCCGCGACCAGCTCGCGCTGCTCGGCGCGCTCGGCATCCCACAGGTCCACGCGGTGATCGGGCACGATTTCGGCTCCCCGGTCGCGGCGCACTGCGCGCTGGTGCGCCCGGACGTCTTCCGCCGCGTCGTGCTGATGAGCGCGCCCCATGCAGGCGCGCCGCGCATCGGCGACCACCTCTCCTCCGCCGTCGCGGAGGTGACGCCGGCCCTCGCCGCGCTGCCGCGCCCGCGCAAGCACTATCACTGGTACTACGCGCAGCGCGGCGCGAATGGAGAGCTGATGGCCGCGCCGCAGGGCCTCGCCGCCTTCTTCCGCGCCTACTACCACCACAAATCCGGGGACTGGCCAGGCAACGACGTCTTCCCGCTCGAGGGCTGGACCGCCGAGGAGCTGGCGAAGCTGCCGACCTACTACGTCATGGACCTCGCCGAGACGATGCCCGAGACCGTCGCGCACGAGATGCCGACCGCGGGGCAGATCGCCGACTGCACCTGGATGACCGAGGCCGAAATGGCGGTCTACGCCCAGGAATACGGCCGCAGCGGCTTCCAGGGCGGGCTCAACTGGTACCGCACGCGCTTCGCCGGCACGAACATGGAGATGGAAGCCTTCGCCGGCCGCCGGATCGACGTGCCGGCGACCTTCATCGGCGGGGCGCGCGACTGGGGCATCCACCAGGCACCCGGCGCGCTCGAGGCGATGGCGACCCGTGCGGCTTCCGACTGGCGCGGCACGCGGCTGGTGCCCGGCGCAGGCCATTGGGTGCAGCAGGAGAAGCCGACGGAGACCGTCGCGCTGCTGCGCGACTTCCTGCGCCGAAGCAACGCCGTTGCATGACGCACGCCGCCACACACGTCACGCGGGAAATCCGTTCTTCTGCACGCTCAATTGCGATCATCACGAAGATCGTGAAGTCCAGCCGGTATTTGTTTTGAGAATTCTCGCGGAAGATTGACCCTTTCCCGGCGCGGCGGCGATCGAATTGCCCATCGTTCCCTCGGCAATCCGTGATTGAAATCCGCTCAGTCCTTTTCAGAGCGCCCGTGACCGCCTTCGCCGCACCTTCTCACGCCGCCTTCGCCTTCGCTGCCAGTGCGCGGCGGGCGCGGCGCATGCTGCGGCGGCTGCGCGCGGGCGGCGCGATCGGCATCTTCGCCGCCCCCGGCTCGGCGTCGCTCGACCCTGAGGCGATCGAATCCGACCCCGCATCCCCGAGCAGCGATCCGCGGGCGCCGTTGATGCGCCGCGCCAGCGCCGGTGCCCGCGCGGCGCGGCGC
>JAFADX010000343.1 GCA_023424475.1 Pseudomonadota bacterium | reverse complement strand
CCGCCGCGCCGCGGGCATCGTAGACATCGAGGACGATGCGGTTGCCGAGGCGGAAATGCTGCAGCCGGGTGCCGGCATCGATCTCGACCGCGACGCCGCCGGCCGCCTCCTGCACCGTCCCGATGTTCCGCAGGCCGCTGCGCGCGGCTGCGGCCAGGCGGAACGCCGTCGGCTCCGAAAGGCGGAGGATCACGCGCTGCCCCTGCTCCTCGACGGTGTAGTCCATCGGCCTCGGGCAATCGAAGACCAGCCGGACGTGGTCGGGATGCGCGCCGACCCGCAGCCCGACGACCGGGCCGTCCGCCCGCGCCGGGGCCGGCATCGTCAAGGCAAGGAGGGCCGCGACCGCCAGCGCGGCCGCGTCGCACCGCCCGGTGCCCCAGGGGCCGCGAAGGATCGATCCGGTCCTGGTCCTGCTCATCGACTCGCCTGACGTGACCTGCCTCCCGCCAGCGTTAGAGCATGTTCCGATCTGCCGGAACCGGCACCGGCGCGGAGCCGCTCCCGGTCCGGGCCGCCCTCAGTCGAAACGGTTGGAGCGCGGGAAGCCGTTGGGCGGCGCCTTGCCGGCGCCCGCGCGGTTGCCGAGCCAGGGCCGCAGGTCGGTTTCCGTCCGCGTCCGCCCGCCCAGCGTCCAGGAGAGGCCCTCCGCCCGCGCAAAGACCCGCGCATCGGACAGGCCGCCATCGCGGTAGGCCTGGAGTTGCACGCCGCGGCCGCGCGTCATCTCGGGCACCTGCTCGACCGGGAAGACCAGCAGCTTGCGGTTCTCGCCGATCACCGCGACGCAATCGCCCTCGGCCGGGACGCAGACCGCGGCCTCGACCGGCGGCTCGACGTTCAGCACCTGCTTGCCGGTGCGCTTCTCCGCCAGCAGGTCCTCGCCCTTCACGATGAAGCCCTTACCGTCCGAGGCGGCGAGCAGGAAACGCCTGCCGTCCTCATGGACGAACATGTTCACCACCGCGTCCTCGTTGGTGAGGTCCACCATCAGGCGCACGGGCTGGCCGTCGCCGCGGCCGCGCGGGATGGCCTCGGCCTTCAGCGTATAGGCCTTGCCGTTGGTGGCGAAGATCACGATGCGGTCGGTGGTCTGCGCGTGCATCGCCGCGAGGAGGCCGTCGCCCTCCTTGAAGCGGATCTCGCCATCCAGCGGGATGTGCCCCTTCTGTGCGCGGATCCAGCCCTTCTCGGAAAGGATGACGGTGATCGGCTCCTTCTCGACGAAGGCGGTTTCGTCCACCAGCACGGCGGGAAGCTGGCGGCCCGGCTCGGTGCGGCGCTTGCCGGGTTCGCCGTCGCCGAACTTCGCCCGCGTCGCGGCGATCTCCTCGGCGATGGCGTTCCAGCGCCTCGCCTCGGAGCCCATCAGCCCCTGCAGCTTCCTCTGCTCCGCGCTGAGCTTCCTGTGCTCCTTGCGGATCTCCATTTCCTCGAGCCTGCGCAGGGAGCGCAGGCGCATGTTGAGGATGGATTCCGCCTGCAGGTCGGTCAGCGAGAAGGTTGCCATCAGCACCGGCTTCGGCTCGTCCTCGGTGCGGATGATCCGGATCACCTCGTCGAGGTTGAGATAGGCGATCAGGTAGCCGTCGAGGATCTCGAGCCGCCGCGCGATGGCGGTGAGGCGATGCTCGGTCCGCCGCACCAGCACGACATGGCGGTGGTCGAGCCAGGCGCGCAGCACGTCCCGCAGCCCCATCACGCGCGGGGTCCGGTCGGCGTCCAGCACGTTCATGTTCAGCGGGAAGCGCGATTCCAGCGCGGTGGCGCGGAACAGCGTCTCCATCAGCACGCGCTCGTCCACGGTGCGGGATTTCGGTTCCAGCACGAGGCGCACGACATCGGTGCTCTCGTCGCGCACGTCGCCCAGAAGAGGCAGCTTCTTCTCCTCCAGCAGCAGCGCGATCTGCTCGATGAGCTTCGCCTTCTGCACCTGGTAGGGAATCTCGCTGACGACGATCTGCCAGGTGCCGTTCTTGAGCGGCTCCCTTTCCCACTTCGCGCGGACGCGGAAGCCGCCGCGGCCGGTCTCGTAGGCCTCCCGGATGGACTCCACGGGCTCGACCAGCACGCCGCCGGTGGGAAAGTCCGGGCCCTTGATGTGCGCCAGCAGGTCGGCCTCGGGATTTCCGATCAGCGCCAGCGCCGCGTCGCAGAGTTCGCCCGCATTGTGCGGCGGGATCGAGGTCGCCATGCCCACCGCGATGCCCGCCGCGCCGTTCGCCAAAAGGTTCGGGAATGCGGCGGGCAGGACGATCGGCTCGCGTTCCTCGCCGTCATAGGTGGCGCGGAAATCGACGGCGTTCTCCTCGATGCCCTCGAGCAGCGCCTTGGCCACCTCGGTCAGCCGGGCCTCGGTGTAGCGCATGGCCGCGGCGTTATCGCCGTCGATGTTGCCGAAGTTCCCCTGGCCCTCGACCAGCGGGTAGCGCGCGGCGAAATCCTGCGCGAGGCGCACCATGGCGTCGTAGATCGCGGCGTCGCCATGCGGGTGATACTTGCCCATGACGTCGCCGACGATGCGCGCGCATTTCTTGAAGCCCGTGGCGGGGTCGAGCCGCAGCTGGTGCATCGCCCAAAGCAGCCGGCGATGCACGGGCTTCAGGCCATCGCGCACATCCGGCAGCGACCGCGCGGTGATGGTGGAGAGCGCATAGGCGAGGTAGCGCTCGGACAGCGCATCGGCGAGGCGCGTCTCGCGCGTCGCGCCGCCGTCCGGCAGGTCCTTGATGTCGTCGGGCATGGTTCGGTGATTCGCGCTTCGTTCTCGGGGCCCGGATTACACGGATGCGGCCATCGCCGCCACCCGGTCGGCCAGCCGGTGGCGCGCCTCCGGCACCGGGCGGTGGCGGGCGCCGAAGGCGTCGCGTTCCAGGAAATGGCCCATCAGCCGCAGCCCGGCGTCCCAGGCGGCCGGGTCGCCCTGGTCCTCGGGGGTCAGCAGGAAGGCCGGCAGGTCCAGCAGGCGCCCGGCATAGGGGGCGGCGGCCTCGGCGCAGACCGCCCGGCCGGTGCGCGGGGAGACATGGGTCAGCCCCTCCCGCGCCCCGGTCACTGCGCAGGCGGAAAGATCGAGGCCGTAGCCGAGCTCGGTCAGGACCAGGGCCTCCCAGCGGACGTAGTCGGCCATGACCGTCTCGGCCCCGCCGGCCAGGTGGCCGATCAGGGAGACGAGGCCCCGGAAGGCGCGCGGCGTGGGTTCCCGTTCCGGGAGCGCCTCGGCCGCGATCGCCGTCGCCGAGGCGAGCAGCGCCAGCGCCAGCGGATCGTCCATGGCGAGCGCCGCGGCCGGATGGACCATCTCCCCCGCCAGGGCGCCGAGTTGTTCCGGCAGCCGGGCGAACCAATGCGCCTCGACCAGGTTCCCCGGAAGCCAGAGCCCGGCCTGGGCGCGGGAGGCCCCGCCCTTGGCGAGTCCGGCGTGACGTCCGTATTCCTCGGTCAAGAGGGTGACGACGGCGCCCCCTTCCCCGTGCAGCCGGTTGTCGAGCACCACGGCGGGTGCCGTCCATTCGATGCTCATTGGTCGATCATGGCGGGATCCGGGGTGGCCCGGCCACCCCGGCGGGGCATCGGGGGCGGCGCCCCCGCATCCTCATCCCGCGTCCTCGAGCCCGATGGCGCGGATCCTCGCCCTCTCCTCGTCCCAGCCTTCCCGCTCCTTCACGTTCAGGAACAGGTGGACCGGGCGTTCCAGGAGCTTCGCCAGTTCGATCCGCGCGGACTGCCCGATGGCGCGGATGCGCGACCCCTTCTCCCCGATCAGGATCGCCTTCTGCGTCTTGCGGGAGACATAGATGGTGCAGTCCACCCGCACCGAACCGTCCTCGTTCTCCGTCCACTGCTCGGTCTCGACCGAGGCGTGGTGCGGCACCTCCTGGTGCGTCTGGCGGAGGATCTGCTCGCGCACGATCTCGGCGGCGAGCATGCGGTTCGGCAGGTCGGTGAGTTCGTCCTCGGGGAAGAGGTAGGGGCCGGGCGGCATCGCCCCGGCCAGCCGCTGCTCCAGCCGTTCGAGCCCATCGCCGGTCTCGGCCGAGATCATGAAGGTCTCGGCGAAGGATAGGATGGCGTTCAGTTCCGCCGTCAACGGCAGCAGCCGTTCGCGCGGGATCAGGTCGGTCTTGTTCAGCGCCAGCCAGACCGGCACGCGGGCCTTCGCCAGCCCCTCGACGATCTTCCGCACGGCGTCGGTCAGCCCGGCGCGGGCATCGACCACCAGCAGGGTCACGTCGGCGTCCTGCGCCCCGCCCCAGGCCGCCGCGACCATGGCGCGGTCCAGCCGCCGGCGCGGCGCGAAGATGCCCGGCGTATCGACCAGGATGATCTGCGCGCCGTCGCGCATGACCACGGCGCGGATGCGGAAGCGCGTGGTCTGCGGCTTGGGCGAGACGATCGTCACCTTCGTCCCGGCAAGCCGGTTCACCAGGGTGGACTTGCCGGCATTGGGGGCGCCGACGATGGCCACGAGGCCGCAGCGCGTCATGGCTCTGCCCCCGCCAGCCAGGCCTCGGCCGCCGCCTGCTCGGCGGCGCGCTTGGTCTCGCCGACGCCCTCGGCCTCCCGCCCCGCGGCGCTGACCGCGATCACGAAGAGCGGGGCATGGGACGGCCCCGACGCCGAGACGACGCGGTATTCCGGCAGGCCGAGCCCGCGGCCGAGGGTGTATTCCTGCAGCCGGTTCTTGGCCGAGACCGGCGGCTTCGGCGTCGCGTCCAGGAGCGCCGCCCAGTGGCGGCGCACCACGCCGCGCGCGGCCTCCAGGCCCCCGTCGCGATAGACGGCGCCGAGCAGCGCCTCCACCGCATCGGCCATGACGGTCTGGCGGGCGCGCAGCCCGGCGCGCTCCTCCCCCGGCGGGATGCGCAGCGCCGCGGCGAGGCCCATCGCCTCGCCCACCTTCGCCAGCGTCTCCCAGGCCACCAGGGCGGAAAGGCGGCGCGTCAGGTTGCCCTCGCGCTCCGCCGGGTAGCGTTCGATCAGCCATTCCGCGACGATGAGGCCGAGCACGCGGTCGCCGAGGAATTCCAGCCGCTCGTTCGAATCGAGCTGGCCGCCCCGCGCATCGGCGGCGCTGCGATGGGTCAGCGCGTGCGCGAGCAGCGCGGGGTCGGCGAAGCGGTGGCCGAGGCGATCCTCGATCCCGCTCATCGGACGCCGGAGAAGAGCCTGGTCCAGCGGATGGCGAAGGGCCAGCCCCAGACCTCCCACCAGGCGGCCGAGCCGTCCACCGAGAAGAAGATGAACTCGGCACGGCCGACCAGGTTCTCGATCGGCACGAAGCCCACCGCGTCCTGCGCCCGGCTGTCGAGGCTGTTGTCGCGGTTGTCGCCCATGGCGAAGACGTGGCCCTCGGGCACGCGGAACTCGACGGTGTTGTCGAAGGGGCCGTCGTCGGACTGTTCGAGGATGCGGTGCGAGATGCCGGGCCGGCCATCCGCCCCTGGCAGGGTCTCGCGGTACATCCGCACCGTCAGGCGGGGGCCGTCGCCTTCGACCGTATAGGGGCCGATCAGTTCGCGCGGGACCACCTCGCCGTTGATGTAGAGGCGGCCGTTGCGCATCTGGATGCGGTCGCCGGGCAGGCCGATGATACGCTTGATGTAGTCGGTGGCGCCGTCGCGCGGCAGCTTGAAGACCGCGACGTCGCCGCGCCGTGGCAGGCTGCCGAAGATCCGCCCGCTGAACAGGTTCGGGCTGAACGGCATGGAATGGCGCGAATAGCCGTAGGAGAACTTCGAGACGAAGAGGTAGTCGCCCACCAGGAGCGTCGGGATCATCGAGCCCGAGGGGATGTTGAAGGGCTCGAAGGCGACCGTTCGTATGCCGATCGCGATCAGCGCCGCGTAGACGATCGTCTTGATGCTTTCCAGCCAGCCGCCGGACTTCTTCTTCGCCATGATGGTATCTGACGGCCTGGTCAGGGGGTTCGGCGCCGGCCGGACGGCACGGGCGCCGAAGGGAAACCAGCGGGACGCGCCGCTGTCAAGGAAGCGGCACGGCGGTGATCACCACCATCGCCTGCGCATAGGGGAATTCGTCGGTCATGGTCAGCGCGATCTCGGCCCGGTGCCCGGCCGGCGTGATGGCCGCGAGCCGGTCCGCCGCCCCGCCTGTCAGCCGCAGCGTCGGCTGGCCGGAGGGCAGGTTGACCACGCCGAGGTCCCGCCAGAAGACGCCGGCCCGGAAGCCGGTGCCGAGCGCCTTCGACGCCGCCTCCTTCGCCGCGAAGCGCTTCGCGTAGGTCGAGGCCCGGATGCGCTCGGTCCGCTTCTCGGCCTTGGCACGCTCGACGGGCGTGAAGATCCGCTCGAGGAACCTCTCCCCGTGCCGATCGATGGTCCGTTCCAGGCGGCGGATGTCGAGGACATCCGAACCGATGCCGATGATCACCCCTTGGCCCTTTCCACCTGCGTGACGCCCGGACAGGCCCTGAGAGCGGCGAGGATGGCCGCCAGATGGGCCGTGTCGCGCACCTCCACGTCCACCAGCACCTCGCACCAGTCGCCGGCGCGGTTGACGATTCGCAGGCTGTTCACGGCGCCTTCCTGCCGCGCGATCGCGGTGGTCAGGCCGGCGAGCGCGCCGGCATTGTTCTCCGCGGTCAGTTCGATGCGCCCGACATGGCCCCCCTTGGCGCCGTCGTCATATTCCCAGTCCACGTCGATGAACCGTTCGGGCGTGGCGGCAAAGGCTTCGAGCCCGTGGCAGTCGTGCTTGTGGATGGTCACGCCGCGCCCGGTCGTGACGATGCCCACGATCCGGTCCCCGGGCAGCGGGTGGCAGCAGCCGGCGAAATGCACCGCCATGCCGGCGACAAGGCCGGTCACGCCCATCGCCGCCTCGCGCCGCGCGGCGGAGAGGCGGTCGACCTTGCCCGGCGTGAGCGTCGGCCCGGCCCCGAGCCGCCCGCGCGGGCGGGCGAGCGGCATCTGGTCCACGCTGCGCGCCGGCGCGCGCAGTTCGGGCACCGCCGCGTGCAGCACGTCGCGCGCCGAGAGGTTGCCCGAGGCCACCGCGATGCAGAGCGTCTCGAAATCCGGCTGCTTCAGCGCCTTGACCGCCGGATCGACGATCTTCTCGGAGAAGTCGAGGCCCGCGGCGCGGAAGATCTTGGCCATCGCCGCGCGCCCTTCCTCGCGCTGCTCGGCGCGCTGGCGGGCATGGACGAAGCGGCGGATGCGCGCGCGCGCCTTGCCGGTGACGACGAAGCGTTCCCAGGCCGGGTTGGGCGTGCCGCCGCGGGCGGTGATGATCTCGACCTGGTCGCCGTTCTCGAGCGTGTGCCGGAGCGGGACGATCTTGCCGTTGACCTTGGCGCCGACCGTGTTGTCGCCGACCTGGCTGTGCACCTGGTAGGCGAAGTCCACCGGCGTCGCGCCGCGCGGCAGTTCGATCAGGTCGCCCTTGGGCGTGAAGCAGAAGACCTGGTCGCGGTGCAGCTCGAGCTTGGTGTGCTCGAGGAATTCCTGCGGCTCGGCGGCGGATTCCAGGATTTCGAGGAGGTCGCGCACCCAGGGGTAGCGCTTGCGGTTCGGCGCCGCGGCCTCGCCCTGCTTGTAGATCCAGTGCGCGGCGACGCCGAATTCCGCGATCTCGTGCATCTCGGCGGTGCGGATCTGGATCTCGATCTTGGCGTTGCGCCGCTCGGGCACCGTCACGCCGGTATGGAGCGACTGGTAGCCGTTGGTCTTGGGCGTGGAGATCCAGTCCTTGAAGCGGCCGGGGACCACGCGATAGGCGGAATGGATCGCGCCGAGCGCCGCGTAGCAGTCGTGCTTGTCCCTCACGATGACGCGGAAGGCCATGATGTCCGAGAGCTGCTCGAACGCCACGTTCTTGCGCTGCATCTTGAGCCAGATGGAATAGGGCGACTTCTCGCGCCCCTTCACCTCGATGGCGTCGACCTCCGCCTCCCGCAGCACGCGGCGGACGTCCTGCTCGATCTCGTCGATCAGGTCGGCGCCCTGGCCGCGCAGATAGGTCAGGCGCGCCGCGATGGTCTGCCAAGCGTCCGGGTTCATCTCCCGGAAGGCGAGCGTCTCGATCTCGGTCTTGAGTGCGTCCATGCCGATGCGCTCGGCGAGCGGGGCGTAGATCTCGATCGTCTCGCGCGCGGTGCGGCGTCGGCTCTCGGGCTTCGCCTTGGAACCGAGGGTGCGCATGTTGTGCAGCCGGTCGGCGAGCTTGACGATGAGGACGCGGATGTCCTCGCTCATCGCCAGCACCAGCTTGCGGAAGTTCTCGGCCTGCTTGGTGCGCTCGGACTGCAGTTCGAGCCGGGTCAGCTTGGTGACGCCGTCCACGAGGCGCGCCACCTCCTTGCCGAAGCGCTTCTCCAGCTCGGCAAGCGTGACGCCGGTGTCCTCCACCACGTCGTGCAGCAGCGCCGTCGCGATGGTCGCGGCATCGAGCCTGTAGCCGGCGAGGATGCCGGCGACGGCGAGCGGATGGACGATGTAGGGCTGCCCGTCCTCGCGCTTCTGGGGCGCGTGGGCTTCCTCGGCCAGACGGTAGGCCGCCTCGATCATCGCCCCGTCGGCGCGGGGATCGTAGGCGAGGACCTGGCGCGCGAGTTCTGCGCCAGGATCGGTGATCGTGTCGGTGCGCAGCCCCTCGGGGGCCAGCGCGGGGCCGGTTGGTCGGGTGCCGTCGGCGCCCTGGCCCATTCGCGCGGCCTTAGCGCTTGCCGCCCAGCTCGGCGGCGATCGCCGCCTCGATGTCGTCGGGGGACATGTCCTCGGAAGCGGCCTCCGGCAGGGGCTCTTCCTGGACTTCCATGATGCCGAAGATGTTCTCGTCGGTGGCGATGATGTCCATCACCTCCTCCTCGGCGGGCTCGGGCTCCGGCGCGCGGCTGAGCGACTTGATCAGGTCGCCTTCGAGAGCGCCGAGCTCGACCTTCTCCTCGGCGATCTCGCGCAACGCGACGACGGGGTTCTTGTCGTTGTCGCGCTCGACCTCGATCGCCTCGCCCCGGCTGATGTTGCGCGCCCGCTGGGCGGCGAGCAGCACGAGCTCGAAGCGGTTGGGGACCTTCTCGATGCAGTCTTCGACAGTGACGCGCGCCATGGAGGCTCCAAACACCTTGGGGGCGCGCGGCAGAGGTCTCCGGGCGCCCGTCTATTCCGGTAACCTCCCCACATAGACAGCGGCGCGCTGCGGTGCAAGATGCGAGGATCGCGAAGCGCCGCTAGAGCTCTTTTTGATCAGACGGCACCGGCCCGCAGAAGGCCGTGGCCCGCTCCAGGTCCGACATCGGAATGGGGCATGGTCGATCACGGGACCGTCAGACGCCCGGCCGCGCCGGTGCGTCGAGCCGCCGGATCGCCTGGTCCCGGACGCCCTCGAGCAGTCTGGCGACGGGCCGTTCCAGCACGGGATGCATCCAGCCCGGCGCGACCTCGGCGAGCGGCTCCAGCACGAAGGCCCGCAGATGGGCGCGCGGATGCGGCAGGATCGGCGGCGGCCCCCGCCGGACCCGGCCGCCGAGGTCGATCAGGTCGAGGTCGAGCACCCGCGGCGCATTCGGATAGGGCCGCGCGCGGCCGGCCTCCTCCTCGATGGCGTGCAGGGCGGCGAGCAGCGCCTCCGGGGTCGTCTCGCCCTCCATCAGCACGACCCCGTTCACATAGGGCGGCGAGCGCGGGTCGGGCGGGATCGGTGCCGATTCCCACCAGGACGAAACGCCGCCCAGCCGCATCCCGGGAATCGCGGCGAGCCGCCCGACGGCCCAGCGGCAGGTTTCGACCGCCGGGGTGCCGTCGGGCTGCGGCAGGTTGGCCCCGATGGCGACCAGAGCGGGCTCAGTGGCCATGACAGGCCCTGCGGTTCGGTGTAGCGGACGCCACGAGGCGGCTGAGCGACGGAACGGACGGGATCATGCAGGGATCAGGCGGGGCGGAACGGGTCGGGGTCTTCGTGGATGGGGCGAACCTCTACCACACCTCGCGCGCCCTCGGCTTCGAGGTGGATTTCGCCGCCATGCTCGACTTCTTCGGGCGCTCCACCTACCTCGTCCGCGCCGTCTACTACACCGCGCTGGTCGAGACCGAGGACTATTCCCCCCTCCGCCCGCTGACCGACTGGCTCGCCTACAATGGCTGGCAGGTGGTGACGAAGCCGGCGAAGCAGCAATCCGACCCGGCGGGGCGGCCGCGCCTCAAGGGCAACATGGATGTCGAGATCGCGGTCGACATGCTGGAACTCGCACCGCGGCTCGACCATGCCGTGCTGTTCTCGGGCGACGGGGATTTCCGCCGCCTGGTCGAAGCGGTGCAGCGCAGGGGCGTGCGGGTGACGGTCGTCTCCACCGTCCGCTCCCAGCCGCCGATGATCGCGGACGAGTTGCGGCGGCAGGCGGATGCCTTCCTCGAACTCGCGGACGTCGCGCCGGACCTGGCCCGGCGGCAGGTCGAACCGCGCGCCCGCGCCGCCGCGCCCGCCGCGCCCGCGGCGGTCAGGATGACAAGGTGCGGCATCCCCGGCAGCACGCCCAGCAGCGCCAGGATCCCCGCCACCGGCGCCCAGGTCCGCTCGCTGCCGAACTGGCTGCCGATCTGTCCCGCCAGGTCGTGCGTCGAATTGACGCGGGTGACGATCGCCGCCGCGGCGATCGACAGCATCAGCGACGGCAACTGCGCGACCAGCGCGTCGCCGATCGCAAGCAGGACATAGGTTTGCGCCGCCTCGCCCACCGCCATCTTGTGGCTGACGACGCCCAGGATCAGCCCGCCGACGATGTTGATCGCCAGGATCAGCAGCCCGGCGATCGCGTCGCCCTTCACGAACTTCGACGAACCGTCCATCGCGCCATAGAAATCGGCCTCGGTCGCCACCTCGGCGCGGCGCGCGCGCGCCTCGTCGGGGGCGATCAGCCCGGCGTTGAGGTCGGCGTCGATCGCCATCTGCTTGCCGGGCAGCGCGTCGAGCGTGAAGCGCGCGCTCACTTCCGAAACGCGCCCCGCGCCCTTGGTCACGACCACCATGTTGATGACGATCAGGATCGCGAACACGAACAGCCCGACGACATAGTCGCCGCCGATCAGGAAGGTGCCGAACGCCTCGATGACGTGCCCCGCCGCCGCCTCGCCCTCATGGCCGTGGACCAGAACGACGCGCGTCGACGCGACGTTGAGCCCCAGCCGGAACAGCGTCGCGAACAGCAGCACGGTGGGAAAGGCCGAAAAATCCAGCGGCTTCTCGGCGTTGAGCGCCACCATCAGCACCGCCAGGCTGATCGTGATGTTCATGATGAAGAACGCGTCGAGCAGCATCGCGGGCAGCGGCACCACCATCAGCGCGACGAGCAGCAGGATCGCCACCGGCAAGGCGGTGCCGCGCAGCGCGGGGCCGAAGCGGGGGGTAAGCCCCGTCATCGTCGTCGTCGTCATCGCGTCACGCCCCCAGGCTCGCGAGCATCAGATAGGCGAGCCGCGCGGTCTGCGGCGTCGGGCGCAGCGGCGTCGCCGCTTCCCCCGCGGCCCCCGCGGCCCCCGCTGCCCACGTCGCGCC
>JAFADX010000332.1 GCA_023424475.1 Pseudomonadota bacterium | reverse complement strand
GCGCCGCGCCGGCGGGCGCTTCGACCTCGACCGGCGGGGCAGGCGGCGGGGCGACGGCGGCGGCGAAGCGGTCGAAGAACTGGTCCGACATCTGCTTCGCGGTGCTGTCGATCAGCCGCGCGCCGAGCTGGGCCATCTTGCCGCCGACCTGCGCCTTGACGGTGTACCTGAGAAGGGTCTCCTCCGGGCCCACCTCCTCGAGCGCCACGTCCGCGCCGCCCTTGGCGAAGCCCATGGCGCCGCCATTGCCTTCCCCGGTGATGGTGTAGGAGGCGGGGGGGTCGATGTTCTCGAGCCTGACCTTGCCGCCGAACTTGGCGGCCATGGGGCCGATCTTCACGGCGACCTTCGCCTCGAAGGCGTCCTCGGCCGTGCGGGTGACCGATTCGCAGCCGGGGATGGCCGCGCGCAGCATCTCGGGGTCGTTCAGCGCATCCCACACCCGCTGGCGCGGGGCGAGGATCCGGCGCTCGCCGGTCATGTCCATGGGCTGGTCTCCTGTCAGGGGGCAAACTAGGGCCCGCGAACGGGTGGGAAAAGGGGTGCCCCCTTGTGGGCCGGGGGATCATCCTGCAAGGACGGGCGACGTCGCGGCGGGGCTCGCCCCCGGAAGCAAGAGGGGAAGCGAGAGACGATGCGCCTGGCCCGAGCCCTGTCCGCCTGTGCGGCCGCGACCGCCCTGCTGTTCGGCGGCGCCGTGCCGGCTGCCGCGGCGGGCGCGTCCGGCGCCGACCTCTCTCTCGCCTGGGGTATCCCGTTCGCCGGGATGCTTCTCTCGATCGCGCTGATGCCGCTCTTTGCGGGGCACGTCTGGCATCACCACTACGGCAAGATCGCCGCGGGCTGGGCGGCGTTGCTGGTGCTGCCCTTCGCCGTCGTCTTCGGGGCGGAGGCCGCGGCGGCCGAGGTCTGGCACATTCTCCTGCAGGAATACATTCCGTTCATCGTGCTGCTGCTCGCGCTCTACGTCACCGGGGGCGGGGTGCTGCTGCGCGGCACGCTGGTCGGCACGCCCGCCGTGAACACGGCGCTGCTCGCCTTCGGCACCGTCATCGCCTCGCTGATGGGCACCACCGGCGCCTCGATGCTGCTGATCCGGCCGGTGCTGCGCGCGAATGCCTTCCGCACGCGCAAGACGCACACCTTCATCTTCTTCATCTTCCTGGTGGCCAACATCGGCGGTTCGCTCACGCCGCTCGGCGACCCGCCCCTTTATCTCGGCTTCCTCAAGGGCGTGTCCTTCTTCTGGACCACGACGCACCTCTTCGCCGAGTTCCTGACCTGCGTGATCATCCTGCTCGGCGTCTATTACGTGCTCGATTCCATCGCCTGGGCGAAGGAGAAGGCCGCGGCGCCCGATACCGGCCAGCGCGAGCCGCTGCGGGTCGAGGGCCTCGTGAACCTCGCGCTGATCGGCGGCGTGGTTGCGATGGTGCTGATCCAGGGCTACTGGCAACCGGGGCAGGTGCATCTGTTCGGCGACCATATCGGGCTCGAAAGACTGGTGGGCATCGTCGTCTTCCTGCTGATCGCCTGGGTCTCGATGCGGGTGACGCCGCTCGAACTGCGCGAGGCCAACGGCTTTGCCTGGGGCGCGATCCTCGAGGTGGCCAAGCTCTTCGCCGCGATCTTCGTCACCATGGCCCCGGTGCTCGCGATCCTGCGGGCCGGGCTGGACGGGCACGCGGCGCCGCTGGTGGCGCTCACCTCCGATGCCGCCGGGGAGCCGATCCCCTGGGTCTATTTCTGGATGACCGGCGCCCTGTCGTCCTTCCTCGACAATGCGCCGACCTACCTCGTGTTCTTCAACCTGGCCGGCGGCGACCCCGCGCACCTGATGACCGACGGCGCCCTGACGCTCGCCGCGATTTCCTGCGGGGCGGTCTTCATGGGGGCGAACTCCTACATCGGCAACGCGCCGAACTTCATGGTCAAGGCCATCGTGGAGGAGAACGGGGAGCGCATGCCCTCCTTCTTCGGCTACTGCGCCTGGGCGGTGGCGTTCCTGATCCCGCTGTTTATCCTGGTGACGCTGATCTTCTTCCTCTGAGGAGGGCCCGATGCCCTACGTGATCGCCGACGACCTGCCCGACGAACCGGCGGGCGTGCGCTTCCGCCGCCTGCTCGACCGTCCGGAGATCCTGCAGATGCCCGGCGCGCATGTCGGCCTGGCTGCGCTGCTGGCGAAGAAGCGCGGCTTCAGGGCGCTCTACATGTCCGGCGCGGCGATGTCCGCGACCATGGGCCTTCCCGATCTCGGCATGATCACGGTGGACGACGTCGCCTGGCATATCCGCCAGGTGGTGCGCGCCGCCGGCCTGCCGGTGCTGGTGGACGGCGACACGGGCTACGGCGAGGCGCTGAACGTCATGCATATGGTCCGCACCTTCGAGGAAGCCGGGGCAGGGGCGGTGCACCTCGAGGACCAGCTGCTGCCCAAGAAGTGCGGGCACCTGAACGACAAGAAGCTCGCCTCGGCCGACGACATGGCGGCCAAGGTCGCCGCGGCGCGCAAGGCGCGGAAGAACCTGGTCATCATTGCCCGGACCGACGCGGCGGCCAGCGAGGGCATGGACGGCGCCGTGGCGCGCGCGAAGCGATACCTCGACGCCGGCGCCGACGCGATCTTCCCCGAGGCGCTGACCACCCGCGAGATGTTCGTGGAATTCGCCAGGCGCATGCCCGGGGTGAAGCTGCTCGCGAACATGACCGAGTTCGGGCGGACGCCCTTCTTCACCGCGGCCGAGTTCCAGGAGATGGGCTATGCCATGGTGATCTGGCCGGTGAGCCATCTGCGCGTCGCCGCCCGGGCGATGGAGGAGGTCTATGCCGCGATCGAGAAGGATGGCGGCACGCAGAACATGCTCGGCCGCATGCAGACCCGCGCCCAGCTCTACGAGACCATCGACTATCACGCCTACGAGTCGCTCGATGCGAGCCTGATCAGGACGGTGGTGCCGGAAGGCATGCCTCAGGGCTGAGGCCCGGCGAGAACTGCGCCAAATCGGCAACATTCCGCAGGATGAGGCCCCCGGGCGGGGCCTCGCTGCCGATTGGCGTGTTTTCATCGTTAAATTTCTTGCGTAAGCGCATCATGTCTCAATAACGGAACCTTACGGCTTCGTGTCGCGGCGGACGAGATGGAGCGGCCGGGCATGAAGCGCCTTCTACTCGCAACTGCGGCCGTGGCTCCGGTCTCGGCCGCGCAGGCCCGCCGCGCCGACGCGCAGATGGTCGCGGGCCTCTACGTCGGCGGCCTTGCCGGCGTGACCTGGCTTTCCGAGACTAACGCGCCCATCTACCCGGCGCCATCGTCGAACCTCCCGACGCCGTCCGATCATTTCAGCCGAGCCTGGGATCCTGGCTTCGCCGGGGTGATGAATGTCGGCTACGGCTTCGCCGGCGGCCTGCGGACGGAACTCGAGGCCTTCTACCGGACCACCGATGCTTCCAAGGGCCAGGCCTTCAACCGGCCGGCCGCGGCCGGCACCGCCGGCAGCTATGGCCTGATGGCCAACGCCTACTGGGACTTCCGGATCGGTGGCCCGAACCCTCCGGTGATCCCTTATGTCGGTGGCGGCCTGGGCTATTCCTGGACCGAGTGGTCCGGCGTGAACGGGCGCACCGGCAATGCGACGCTCGATATCGGCGGCACCGACGGCGCCTGGGCCTATCAGGGCATCGTCGGCCTGGCCTTCCCGATCCCGGCCGTGCCCGGCCTCGCGATCACGGCGGAGTACCGGTATTTCGGCACCTTCGACAATCCGTCCATCTCGGGCACCGTGACCGGGCCCGGCCATGCCCGCGGCGTGCAGGTGCCGGTCGCGACCTCGAGCCACAACGCGATGCTCGGCGCGCGCTTCAACTTCGGCCGCATCCCCGCACCGCTGCCGGTCGCCGCGGCCACCCCGGCGCCGGCACGCACCTTCATGGTCTTCTTCGACTGGAACCGCGCCGACCTGACCTCCCGCGCACGCCAGATCATCGCCGAGGCGGCCGAGGCCCGGACCCGGCAGGCGGTCACGCGCATCGACGCCACCGGCCATACCGACACCTCGGGGGCGCCGCAGTACAACCAGCGCCTTTCGGTGCGCCGCGCCGAGGCGGTGGCCGGGGAACTCGCGCGCCTCGGCGTGCCGCGCGCCGAGATGGTCATCCGCGGCGTGGGCGAGAGCCAGCTGCTCGTGCCGACACCGGACAACACGCGCGAACCGCAGAACCGCCGCGTCGAGATCGTCCTGCACTGACGTCGTGCCGGGGGGGGGCTGCTGCCGCCCCCCAGGCCGGCACCTCACTCCTGGACCAGGATGTTCCCGAGCGCGAAGCCGATCGTCGCCTCGTCGGCGAGCATCGGGCGGCCGGCGAAGCTGCAGAGTTCGCCGATCTGCTGCGGGATCTCGACCGCCTGGTAATAGGCGAGCGGCGTGCTGTTCTGCGCGATCGCCCTGATCGTGAAATGCACCGCCGCGTCCGGGTAGGCGATGCCCCGGGCCTTCGCGCTGGCCAGCAGGATCTGTGCGAATTCCTGCTCGTCCGGCGCGTGGACGTGGATCTTGTAGGGCAGGCGGCGCAGAAAGGCCGGGTCCATCAGGTCCCGCGGCGAGAGGTTGGTCGAGAAGACCAGCAACTGGTCGAAGGGGATCTGGAAGGACTGGCCGGTATGCAGCTTCAGGAAGTCGATGCGCCGGTCCATGGGCACGACCCAGCGGTTCAGCAGCGCCTCGGGCCGGGCGAGCTGGCGGCCGAAATCGTCGATCAGCAGCACGCCGTTCATCGCCTTGACGTGCAGCGGCGCCTCGTAGAACCGCGCCGTCTCCTCGAACTTGAGGTCGAGCATGTCGAGGCTGAGCTCGCCGCCGGCCGCGACGAAGGGACGGCGGCACGGCACCCATCGCGGGTCGAACTCGTCGGCGAGGAGGCTCGCGACCGAGGATGCCGGTTCCTCCACCCCGAGCCGGTGATGCACCGAGGGGTCGAAGACCTTCACGATCTGCCCGCCCACCTCGAAGCAGTGGGGGATGAGCACCATGGCGCCGAACATCCGGACCATGCGCTCGGCGATCGAGGTCTTGCCGTTGCCCGGCGCGCCGTAGAGGAGGATGGAGCGGCCGGAATTCACCGCGATCCCGACCTTGGCCAGCAGGTCGTCCGGCACCGCCAGGGGATGCAGCGCCCCGGCCACCGTCCTGGGCAGGACGTGCTCGCTGCGGATCGTCTGCTTGACCACGCGCGCGGCGTAGTCCTCAAGCGAGACGGGCAGGGGGCCGATATAGGCGTTGTTGGCGAAGGCCTCCACCGCCATGGACCGGCCGCGCGGCGCGAGTTCGACCCGCAATTCGCCGGCCACGATGCCGGGCTTCAGCTCGACGATGTTCTGCGAGCGGGCATATTCGATGAGCGAGCTCGCCAGCCGGCGCGAGATCGCCATGGTCTGGGCGATCGAGGCCGTCGTGCCGTGGCCCGTCGTGCTCAGATACTTGCAGAAGATGTCGACGACGATGCGCTGGTCGATGCCGAGTTGCGCGACGGTGTCGGGCGGCGGCGGGAGGCCGTCCTGGAGCTCGGCCACCTGGCGGGCGCCGAGCAGGCCCATCTCGACGATGACGTCGGCAAGCGGGCGCCCGGTCCGGCTCTGCTGCGCGATCGCCTCGTTGATGTCGGCGCGCGGCACCAGATCGAGCGCGACAAGTAGGTCACTCAGACGCAAATTGGGCCTCCACCAGGGCGGATTGCCCGCGCCGGGGGAGCGCGGGGAGAGGGTGGGGGGACGTTCACGGATGTTAACCTCGCGGTAGCGCGAGGTCCATCTTCACGCGCGCGGCGCCTCTTTGCGCGGGTGGCGGGGCAGGGCATGCTCGGCGCCGCCGCCATGCAGCCGATCCTGATCGGATCAGAGATCTATCGCCGTTCGAGCTACGGCCCGAAGCATCCGCTGGCCATTCCGCGGGTCTCGACGACCCTTGACCTGATCCGTGCGCTCGGCTGGCTCGAGCCGGGCCAGTACCGCGACAGCCCGATAGCGGCGCCGGAGGCTCTCACCCGCTTCCATCACCCGGACTACGTCGCTGCGCTGATGCGCGCCGAAGCCGGGCAGGCGGTCAGCCCCGCGGACCGCGAACGCTTCCGCATCGGCGCCGACGGCAACCCGGTGTTCCGGGAGATGTTCCGCCGGCCCGCGACCTCGGCCGGCGGCACCATGCTGGCTGCGCGCCTGACCCTGCCGGGGGGCATCGCCCATGTCCCGGGCGGGGGGACGCATCACGGCCGGCCCGACCGGGCCTCCGGCTTCTGCTACCTGAACGACGCGGTGCTGGGGCTGATGGAGTGGCTCGCGCAGGGGCTGACCAACCTCCTCTACCTCGATATCGACGCCCATCATGGGGACGGCGTGCAGGACGCCTTCCATGACGATCCGCGCGTCTTCACCCTCAGCATCCATGAGGAAGGGCGCTGGCCCTTCACCGGCGCCGAGGATGACCGCGCCGGCGGCCACGCCCGCAACATCCCCGTCCCCCGGGGGTTCAACGACAGCGAAATGGCCTGGCTGCTGCACGAGGCGGTGCTGCCCATCATCCGGGACCTGTGCCCGGAGGCGATCATGGTCCAGTGCGGAGCCGATGCGCTGGAGGAAGATCCGCTCGCCAGGCTTTCGCTTTCCAACAATTCCCACCGCATGGTCGTCTCGGCGGTCATGGGCCTGACCCCGCGGCTGATCGTGCTTGGCGGTGGCGGCTACAACCCCTGGACGGTCGCGCGCTGCTGGGCCGGTGTGTGGGGGACGCTGGCCGGGCACGCCGCCCCCGGGCGCCTGCCGCCCGCGGCCGAGGCGGTCCTGCGGGGGCTCAGCTTCCACCGGGCGGCTGGCCGCGACCCGCCGGAACACTGGTTCACGACGCTTACCGATGCGCCGCGGCCGGGCG
>JAFADX010000313.1 GCA_023424475.1 Pseudomonadota bacterium | reverse complement strand
GCACATGGTCGCGCGAGAAGGCCGCGAGTGCGGCCGCGCGCGCCAGCCGGGCGACCCCGATCCAGCCGAACAACGCCAGGATGGCGACGATGCGCAGCACGTCGCCCGCGGCTTCCCCCCGCGCCGGCAGCCCGATGCGCGACGGATCGGCTGCGGCCAGCAGCACCAGCAGCGGCAACGCCGGCAGCGCCAGCATGAAATCCGCGAGGCGCATCACCAGCGCGTCGGCGACCCCGCCCCGCCAGGCGGCGAAGAGCCCAGCCGCCGTGCCGATCACAGCCGCCGTCAGCGCCGCGGCGAGCCCCACGGCCAGGGAGACCCGCGCGCCGAAGAGCAGGCGCAGCAGGATGTCCCGGCCGAGGTCGTCGGTGCCGAGGGGATGCGCCGCCGAGGGTGGCTCGAAGCGCGCGAAGAGGTCGGGCGCGAAGGCATCGTGCCCGAGCCAGGCCGCGACCCAGGGCGCAGCCGCCGCCCCCAGCGCCAGCAGCCCGAGCAGGCCGAGGCCGAGCGCGAGGCGGGTCATCGTTCCCGCAGCCTGGGGTCGAGCAGGCGCTGCGCGACATCGGCGCCGAGCGTCGCCAGCATCGTCACCAGCGCCACCAGCAACAGCGCGATCAGCGCGAGGTTGGTGTCGTTGCCCATCACCGCGTCGTAGAGCAGCTTGCCCATGCCCGGCCGCGCGAAGACCGTCTCCGTCACCAGCGCCCCGCCGGCCAGCGCCCCGGCATCGAGGGCGAGGATCTGCAGCACCGGCAGCGCCGCGTTCGGGAAGGCATGGCGCCACAGCACGCCGCGTTCCGTCGCGCCGCGCGCGCGGGCGGTGCGGATCCAGGGTTCGGTCAGCGTCGCTTCCAGGCTGGCGGCGGAATGCCGCGCATAGGCCGCGAGGTTGGCGACCGCGAGCGTCGTCACCGGCAGCGCGAGGTAGGCGAGCCCGAGCCCATGATCCGCGATCCCGCCCGCCGGCAGCCAGCCCAGCGTGACCGCGAAGAGGATGATCAGCAGGATGCCGAACCAGAAGGTCGGCATCGCCTGGCCCATCACCGCGACCGCATCGACCACCGGCGCCGTGCGCGGACGCGACGCCGCGAGCGCGCCGAGCACCACCCCGAGCGCCAGCGCGATCAGCAGCGCCGTCCCGGCCAGCGCCAGAGTCGAACGCAGCGCCGGCAGCAGCAGGGATGCCACCGGCTGCGCGAAGAGGCGCGAATAGCCAAACCCGCCCTGCAGCAGGCCCGAGGCCCAGGCGAGGTAGCGTTCGGTGAAGGGACGGTCGAGCCCATGCAGGGCGCGCAGCCGCGCGGCGTCCTCGGCGGTCAGGCGCGGGTCGCCGGCGATGGCGACCTCGATCGGGTCGCCGGGCATCAGCGCGATCAGGGCGAAGGCGCAGAAGGACAGCACCGCCAGCGTCGCCGCGATCTGCAGCAGGCGGAGGAGGAGCATGCGCCTCATGCCGCGCGATCCCGGGAGGGGCGCCGCCCCTCCCGGACCCTCCCCGCCAAAGGCCGAAAGGCCTTTGGAAACCGATACCCGGGGATGGTCATGGGGCGCGGTGGCACGCCGCTTCGACGCGGTTGCCGTCCGGGTCCAGCAGGAACGCGGCGTAGCAGTGCGCGTGGTAATGGCGACGCAGGCCGGGCGCACCGTCATCCGCGCCGCCATGTGCGATACCCGCCAAATGGAACGCATCCACGGCCGCGCGATCGGGCGCGCGGAAGCACCAGTGGCGGCGATCTGCCGCGATCACCGTGCCGGTCGCGCGAATCGTCAGGTAGGTGTGGCCGTCATCCTCGGCGTCGTTGCGCAGCCCGTAGCCGATCGCCGCCTCCTCCCGCCACACGCAGGGCACGCCGAGCGCCGCCATCACCGCATCGTAGAACCGCGCCGCGCGCGGCAGGTCGCTCACGGTGATGGAGACGTGATCGAGCATCAGCGCGCCCGCCACTCCTCCGCCCAAAGGGTCGAGACGTTCAGGTGCCCCGTCGGCCGCACGCCCTCGAGCCATCGCGGCCAGACATGCGCATCGGCGCGGAACCAGAGCGGGATCGCCGGCAGGTCCTCGGCATAGATCGCCTGCAGCCGCCGCCACATCTCGCGCCGCTTCGTGGGGTCGAGTTCCTCCGGGATGGCCTGCGTCAGGGCGTCCATCTCCGGGTTGCGGTAGCCGCCATAGTTCTGGCCGGACCAGTTGGTCGCCTCGCGCGGGATCTCGTCGGAATTCAACGCGGAGCGCGGCACGCTCTCCGGCGCGCTGATCCAGGCGAACAGCGCGAGGCCCTGGAAGCGGCGATGCGACAGCGTCTCCGCGAAGAGCACGCGTGGCGGCTCGTTCCTGATCCGCGCCTCGATGCCCGCCTGGCGCCACATGGACTGCAGGACCTGCTGCACCGCTTCGCGCGAGCGGTTGCCCGCCGTCGTCATGACTTCGAGCGACAACCGCTGGCCCGCGGCATTGCGGCGGATGCCGTCGGGGCCCGGCGTCCAGCCGGCCTCGTCCAGCAGTGCCTGCGCCCGCGCGAGGTCGAAGGGCCACTGCCGCACCGCCGGGTCGTGCATCGGGTCCAGCGGATTGACGCTGGTATGCGCGACCGGCTGCCGTCCGGCGAAGAGCCGCGCGGTGATCTGCGCGCGATCCGTCGCGAGCAGCAGCGCCTGGCGCACGCGCCGGTCCGCCAGCGCGGGATTGTCGTGCTGCACGTCCAGGTGCTCGTAGATCAGGCCGGGCTTGTAGAGGAAACGGAAGCGGTTGCCGGTGCGGCGCTCGAGCGCGATGGCCTGCTCGATCGGCAGGCCGAGCTCGCCCGCGATCATGTCCACCTGGCCGGCGAGCAGCTGCGCTTCCAGCGCCGGCGTGTTCTCGATGGTGCGGATGGTGACGCGCCGGAACTGCGGCGCGGCGCCGTTCCAGGCGGGGTTGCGTTCCAGCGTGACCGATGCGCCGGTCTGCACGCCGGTGATGCGATAGGGACCGTTCCACAACGCGGGGTTCGTCGTCTCGGTGTCGTAGGCGGTGCGCGTGCGGTAGCCGCGCGGGTCGGCCTCCCAGCGCGCGCGCTCGACATGCGCGGGCAGCGGCTGGAAGTCGCCCATCGAATTGTATTCGAAGGTCACGCGGTCGAAGCGCAGCGTCACGGTGCGCGGATCGACGACGATCAGTTCGTAGGCGCTGCGATAGAATTCGGCCGGACCGAAGCCGGTGGCCGGGTTGCGCCCCGCTTCCCACGCGAAGCGCAGGTCCTCGGCGCTGACGGGCGTGCCGTCGCCCCAGCGCAGCCCTTCGCGCAGGCGGTAGGTGACGCGGATGCCGGCCCTGCCGTCGGGCGTGGTCTCGCGCTCGGCGCCGCCGTTTTCCAGCGTGGGCAGGGTCTCGCAGGTCAGGCAGGTGAGGCGCCAGTCGGCGCCATAGGCCGTCAGCGGGCGGCGCGCGAAGCCCAGCACGTAGGACTTCGCGGCCATGTTCTCGATGTTGGGGTGGAAGGTCGAAGGGAACTGCGTGATGCCGATGGTCAGCGTGTCGCGCGGCTGGGCGGTGGCGGGCGCTGCCAAGCCTAGAGAAACCGCTAATAAAGCGGCCGAGACATTCTCTCTGAGCGTCATGGAACGGGCGCCCTGGTTGAGGCGATATCGGAGCACGTTGCCCGCAAGCGCTCCAATTCCCCGACGAAGCTGTGCGATGCATGCTGAATGTTGAGCGGAGGCTGGTGGCGATTGATCAATTCGCGTTCCGCCCGCTTCAGCAAGGATAAATCCGGTACGATCACCCAACGGAAGAAAAGGCTGGTTGCGATCCAGTCCGTTATGACTTGCTCATCCTCGGGCACGAAATTGTAATGCGTGAAATCCCGCCTTGTACGGGCTTTGCCACGCGGGATTGGCCGCATGGCCCTGCCGCTTGCCATCAGGATTGCTCCGACTGATCGACGGAGCGTTGAGGTCGAACTCCGTGCATGCGACAGGGCACAGCGGTCGATGAGGCTATCGGTGGTAATGCCGAGGTATATCAGGCCGTCGGCGCGTTTCGGCACGAGCGGCACGCGACCAGCCTCACGCTCGAAGACCGCGTAGGCGCCCGCAGCGGAGGGCATCCGCCGCGGGTCGAGGAAATCGCCGTGAAGCAGCCCGGCTTCGATCTCCTGAACAGTCTGCGGCTCGATCCCCACAGCAAACTATCCCACCGCATCCTTCAGCTTCGCCTCATCCGCGCTCGCCACCCCGCCATGCGATGCCGACCAGCTCACCGGATCTTCCAGGAACTTGCGCACTTCCTTCAGTGCCGCCTCGCCGAAATACGGCTTCTCGCGGCACACTTCGAGCACGTCCCACCAGGTGCAGAGGTGGTGCAGGTTCAGCCCCATCTCCTTCATCTTCTCGAAGGATCCCGGGAAGACGCCGTAGAAGAAGACGACGAAGGTATGCTCGCAGATCGCCCCGGCCTCGCGCAGCGCGTTGGCGAAGCGGATCTTGGAACCGCCGTCGGTGGTCAGGTCCTCGACCAGCAGGGTGCGCTGGCCGACCGGCACCTCGCCCTCGATCTGGGCGTTGCGGCCGAAGCCCTTCGGCTTCTTCCGGACATAGGCCATGGGTGCCATCATCCGGTCGGCGATCCAGGCGCCGAAGGGGATGCCGGCGGTCTCGCCGCCCACCACCACGTCGATCGACTCATAGCCGACATGGCGGCCGATCTTCTCGACGCCGAGTTCCATGATCCGGTTGCGGGCGCGCGGGAAGGAGATGATCTTCCGGCAGTCGATGTAGACGGGGCTCTTCCAGCCGCTCGTGAAGGTATAGGGCTCCTCGGGGCGGAAGTTCACCGCCTTGATCTCGAGCAGGATGCGCGCCGTGGTCAGGGCGGCGTCCCGGTCCCAGTCGGAGGCGTGCAGCGCGGTCATGGTCGTTCGTCCTGGTGATGGTCCGGTTCCCCCCTCTGGTAGTCGGCGGAAGGGGCGCCGTCCATGACGCAGGCCGAGGCCGGGCGCATCTGGGTGCTGGCCGACCCCCGGGCCGGCACCGCGGCCCAGGCGCTGGGCATCGCCGAACGGCTCGGCCGGCCTTTCCGGACGGTGCCCCTGGAATGGGGGCCGCTGGCCCGGCTGCCCCTGCGCTGGCCGACGCCCGCGGGGCTGACCGGCGCGGCGC
>JAFADX010000311.1 GCA_023424475.1 Pseudomonadota bacterium | reverse complement strand
CCCCCCCGAGCTGCCCATCCCCGGCCCGCCGGAGACGCCGCCCCCCGGCCCCGGGACGCCGGAGCCCGGCCCGCCCGAGACCCCGCCCTCCATCCCCGAGCCCGCGCCGGAACCGGCGCCGGTCGAGGTTCCGCCGCCGACGGCCCTGGCCGATCCGCCGCCGCCCGCCGCCGTGGCCGCTCCCGCCGAACCGCCGGCCAAAGGCGGCTGGCTCGCCCGCCTCAAGGCTGGGCTGTCGCGCTCCACCGCCAGGCTGACCGACAGCGTCACCGCCCTCTTCACCAGGCGGAAGCTGGACGAGGAGGCGCTGGAGGAGCTGGAGGAGACGCTGATCGCCGCCGACCTCGGCGTCGCTGCGTCGCGGCGCATCGTCGAGGGCTTCCGCCGCACCCGCTTCGGCAAGGAAGTGACGGACGAGGAGGTGAAGGCGACGCTGGCCGAGGAGATCGGCGCCATCCTCGCCCCGGTCGCGCAGCCATTGGCGATCGAACCCGCCCGCGCGCCGCATGTTGTGCTGGTGGTCGGCGTGAACGGGACCGGCAAGACCACCACCATCGCCAAGCTCGGCAAGCAGTATCGCGACCAGGGGCTGAAGGCCGGCTTCGTCGCCGGCGACACCTTCCGCGCCGCGGCGGTGGAGCAGCTCCAGGTCTGGGCCGACCGCACCGGCGCGCGCTTCTTCCCGCCGCCCAAGCCGGGCGCCGATGCCGCAGGGCTCGCCTTCGACGCCCTGACCACAGCGCAGCAGGAGGGGCTCGATGTCCTGCTGGTCGATACCGCCGGCCGCCTGCACAACAAGTCCGCGCTGATGGAGGAGCTGCGCAAGGTCGTGCGCGTCATCCGCCGCGTGGACGCGACGGCGCCGCATTCCGTCCTGCTGGTCCTCGACGCCACCACCGGCCAGAACGCCGTCCAGCAGGTGAAGGTGTTCAAGGAGATGGTGGACGTCACCGGCCTTGCGGTGACCAAGCTGGACGGCTCGGCCAAGGGTGGCATCGTCGTGGCGCTAGCGCAGGATTTCGGCCTGCCCGTGCATGTGGTGGGCGTCGGCGAGAAGGCCGAGGACCTGCGCCCGTTCGCGGCGCGGGACTTCGCGCGGGGCCTGCTGGGGCTGGACTGAGCCCCGCCCCTGGCGCCATGGTCCGTGCCATGAAGAACAAGCCAGCCGCCCGCACGCCGATCCCCGACATCGACACCCTGCCGGAGGACATCCGCAGCCGGATCCTGACGGTGCAGGAGAAGTCGGGCTTCATCCCGAACGTCTTCCTGATGCTCGCCCATCGGCCGGAAGAGTTCCGCGCCTTCATGGCCTACCACGATGCGCTGATGGACAAGTCGGAAGGGGTGACCAAGGCCGAGCGCGAGATGATCGTGGTCGCGGTATCGTCGCGGAACCAGTGCCAGTACTGCGTCGTGGCACACGGCGCCATCCTGCGCATCCGGGCGAAGAACCCGCTCATCAGCGACCAGGTCGCGGCCAACTGGCGCAAGGCCGACATCACCGACAAGCAGAAGGCGATGCTCGAATTCGCGCTGAAGGTCACCGACCGCGCCAACGAGGTGAACGACGCCGACCACGAGGCGCTGCGCCAGGCCGGCTTCGACGACGAGGCGATCTGGGACATCGCGGCCATCGCCGCCTTCTTCGGCATGTCCAACCGGCTCGCCAACGTCACCAACCTGCGGCCGAACGACGAGTTCTACGCGATGGGGCGCGGCTGACCATGGCCGAAGTCCGCTGGGAGCGCCTGACGGCGCCGGAACTCCGCGCGCTGGCCGAGCGCAACGCCGTCGTCGTCGTGCCGGTCGCGAGCCTCGAGCAGCACGGGCCGCATCTGCCGGTCTGGACGGATTCCTTCATCGGCCACGCCGTCAGCGTGCGCGCGGCGGAACTCTGCGCCGACCTGCCGGCGGTGGTGACGCCGCCGATGTGGCTCGGCCTCTCGGAGCACCACTTCCCCTTCGGCGGCACGATCAGCCTCGACTACACGACCTTCGCCGGGGTGCTCCGCTGCATCGTGAAATCCCTGCTGGCCGACGGCTTCTCGAAGGTGATGCTGTTCAATTCCCACGGCGGCAACATCGACCCGCTGGCGGTCTCGGCGCGCGAACTGGCGCATGAATTCGGCATCCCGGTGCTGACCACGACCGTCACCAAGGTGGCGCCGGCCGCGATCTCCGCCGCGCTGACGGCGCAGAAGGCGATCCACCACGCCTGCGAGGGCGAGACCAGCATCTGGCTGCACCTCGACCCGTCCCAGGTGCGGATGGAGGAGATCGCGAATTCGGTCTCCCCCGGAAATTTCGATGCCGGGCAGCAGGTCTCCTCGCGCTTCTGGTCCTACTCCGAACGCGCGCCCGTCACCGGCGTGCGCGGCGATGCCCGCGCCGCGACGGCCGAGAAGGGCAGGGCGATCTTCGACGCGATGGCCGAGGGCCTGGCGAAGGAGTTGCGCGAGCCGTCGAACTGGTCGCCGCCCGACGATGTCTGGCGGCGCGGCCGGGCTCAGGGCCCGCGCTGACGCTTCATTCGCCGCCGCGATCGTCCATGATGGCCGCCCCCGGGGCGGGCGCCGGCCTCCAGCCCGGCGTTCCGTAAGGATGGGATACGCGATGCGCGATGAAGGCAGGGCCGCCGCTCCACCCTTCCTCGGCCAATGGGAATCGGCGGCGCGGATCGGGGAGATCCTGTCGGGCGCGCTGAAGCCCGCCGAGGACCCGCTCTGGCACCGCTCCGGTGCCGGCAGCGCGGCCGACTATGCGGCATGGGCGGAACATCTCTGCGGCGTCGCCTGCCTGCGGATGGCGCTCGCCGCCCGCGGCATGGTTCCGCCCCGCGCCTTCGACCTGGCGCGCGAGCTCACCGCGCGCGGCGGCTATGCCATGCAGCCGGGCGGCGCCATCCGCGGCCTGATCTATGCGCCCGCCGCCGCCTGGCTGCGGGAGGCGGCACGCATCGCCGCGGAGGTGCGCGTCGACCTGCCCGCCGGGGCCATCCCCGCGCTGCTCGCCGGTGGCGGGATGTTCATCGCCTCCGTCCATCCCTGGATCCGCTGGCCCGATCGCGCGCCGCCCGCCCGTGGCGGCCATCTCGTGCTGGTCTTCGGCAGCGCGGAGGACGCGCTGCGCCTGAACAACCCCTCGGGCGACACGGCAGCCGCCCAGCGCGACGCGCGGGTGCCGCTCGCCGATTTCGCACGCTTCTATGCCGGGCGCGGCATCTGGCTGCCCGCCGCCTGATCGCCCGCACGCACAGGAAGGCGACGGGCGCCGGGGCGCGGGCCCCATCGATCACCGGCGCTGCCCTTCCATCCGGAAACGCCGCGAAGCCCCGCCATCCCGGGGCGGCAACGGCGCGGCCCGCGTGCTTGCGCCCGCGCCGCATTCCGCCCATCTCCCCGGTATGCCCGACCTGCTGCGCGTCCAGCCCGACCCCGCCGACCCGCGCCTGACGCGCCGTGTCGCCGGCATCGACCACACCGGCACGCCGGTCGAGACCAGCGTCACCGTCGAGCGCCCGCTCACGCTCTATCTGAACGGGCAGGAGATCGTGACGATGATGACGATCCTCGACCGCCCCGAGGACCTCGCCATCGGCTACCTACTGAACCAGGGCATGCTGCGCCACGACGCGGAGGTGACGGGCGTCGACTATGACGACGACCTCGGCGTGGTGGTGGTGCGCACGCCCGGGCGCACGGATTTCGAGGAGAAGCTGCGCAGGAAGACCCTGACCTCGGGCTGTGCCCAGGGCACCGCCTTCGGCGACCTGATGGAAGGCTTCGCGGAGGTGCGGCTGCCGCGGGCGGAACTGCGCACCTCCTGGCTCTACCGCCTGCTGCACCGGATCAACACGCTGCCGACGCTCTATCTCGAGGCAGGCGCGATCCACGGCTGCGCGCTGTGCTTCCAGGACCAGCCGGTCGTCTACATGGAAGACGTCGGCCGCCACAACGCGGTGGACAAGATCGCCGGCTGGATGTTCCGCAACGGCGAGGGCGGCGGCGACAAGATCTTCTACACCACCGGGCGGCTGACCTCGGAGATGGTCATCAAGGCCGTGCGCATGGGCATCCCGATCCTGGTCTCGCGCTCCGGCTTCACCGCCTGGGGCGTGGACCTCGCGCGCGAGGCCGGGCTGACGCTGATCGGCCGCTGCAAAGGCAAGCGCTTCGTCGCGCTGGCGGGGCAGGAGCGCATCGTCTTCGACGCCGACCTCTCCTATGTCGAGGAAGAGAGCGCGAAGCACTGGCGCAAGAACAGCGCCGAGGCGATGGCGGCCGGCGATGAGGGCTGACACGCTCGGCGTGGTCCTGGCGGGCGGCCTCGCGCGCCGGATGGGCGGCGGGGACAAGCCGCTGCGGCTGCTCGGCGGCGCGCCGATGCTGGACCATGCGCTCCGCCGGCTCTCGCCGCAGGTGGCGGCGGTGATCCTCAACGCCAATGGCGATCCCGCGCGCTTCGCGGCCTACGGCCTGCCGGTCGTGGCGGACGGGCTGCCGGACCATCCGGGGCCGCTCGCGGGCATCCTCGCCGCGCTCGACTGGGCGGCGGCCCACCGGCCCGGCCTGCCCTGGCTTGCCTCGGTGCCCGGCGATTCGCCCTTCATCCCGGCGGACCTGGTCGCGCGCCTGCACGCGGCGCGGGAAGCCGCGGGCGTGCCGCTGGCC
>JAFADX010000306.1 GCA_023424475.1 Pseudomonadota bacterium | reverse complement strand
CCGCCGCGCCGTCACCGAGCAGCGGCACAGCGCGCAACGGCGTCGCGACGCCGGCGGCCAGCGTCGCGGCGAGTGCCGCGATCCGGTCCTCGTTCGCGAGGTCGAGGCCCGCCGAATTCCGCCGCTCCGCCCCGAACAGCGCCGGCGGCGGCGCGATGCGGTCATGCGGCCGGCCGACCGGGACCAGCGCCTCGGCTGCCGCGACCGGGTCCTCGACCAGCGCATCCATCGGCACGCCCGGGTCGTGGATGCGATGCACGAAGGAGGAATTGGCGCCGTTCTCCAGCAGCCGCCGCACCAGGTAGGCGAGCAGCGTCTCATGCGTGCCGACCGGCGCGTAGATGCGGCAGGCGCGGCCGAGCTTCGCCGGGCCGACCACGTCCTCGTAGAGCGGCTCGCCCATGCCGTGCAGGCACTGGAACTCGTAGCGCGCATCAGGCCCCGCCATGGCGTGGATCGCGGCGAGGGTCTGCGCGTTGTGCGTGGCGAACTGCGGAAACACCGCATCCCGCGCCGCAAGCAGCCGCCGCGCGCAGGCGAGGTAGGAGACATCCGTGTGCACCTTGCGCGTGAAGACCGGGAAGTCCGCCAGGCCCTCGACCTGGGCGCGCTTGATCTCGCTGTCCCAATAGGCGCCCTTGACCAGGCGGACCATCATCCGCCGCCCGGTCCGCCGCGCCATGTCCGCCACCACGTCCACCACGAAGGGCGCGCGGCGCTGATAGGCCTGGATGACGAAGCCGATGCCGTCCCAGCCGGCCAGCGCCGCGTCGTGGCAGAGCGCCTCGAGCAGGTCGAGGGAGAGCTCGAGCCGCTCGCTCTCCTCCGCATCGATGTTGAGCCCGATGTCGTGGCGCCGCGCGAGCCGCGCGAGGTGCTGCAGCCGCGGCAGCAGTTCCCCCATCACCCGCGCCCGCTGCGCGCGCGCGTAGCGCGCATGCAGCGCCGAGAGCTTCACCGAGATCCCCGGCCCCGCCTCGACGCCACGCCCCGCCGAGGCCGCGCCGATCGCATGGATGGCCTGCTCATAGGCCGCGAGGTAGCGGGCGGCGTCCTCCGCCGTCATCGCCGCTTCCCCGAGCATGTCGTAGGAGTAGCGGAAGCCCTTCGCCTCCATGGCCCGGGCGCGGACGAGCGCCTCCCCGATCGTCTGCCCGGTGACGAACTGCTCGCCCATCATGCGCATGGCGAGGTCGACGCCGCGGCGGATCACCGGCTCCCCGGCGCGCGCGATCAGCCGCGTCAGCGCGGCGCCGAGGCCGGCCTCGTTCCCCGTCGCCGTCAGCCGCCCGGTGACGACCAGCCCCCAGGTCGCCGCGTTCACGAACATCGACGGCGAATGGCCCAGATGCGCCGCCCAGTCCCCGCCGCCGATCTTGTCGCGGATCAGCGCGTCGCGCGTCGCCGTGTCGGGAATGCGCAGCAAGGCTTCCGCGAGGCACATCAACGCGACGCCCTCCTGGCTGGAGAGCGAGAATTCCTGCACCAGCGCCTCGACCCCGCCCTTGCGCGGCTTGGCGCGCAGCGCCGTGACGAGGCGGCGGGCCAGGGCCGTCGCATCCGCCTGCTCGCGGTCCGACAG
Organism: Pseudomonadota bacterium; assembly: GCA_023424475.1. GTDB lineage: Bacteria > Pseudomonadota > Alphaproteobacteria > Acetobacterales > Acetobacteraceae > Neoroseomonas. The sequence continues at coordinate 952 of JAFADX010000306.1, read as the reverse complement.
CCGCGCGGCGGCGATCAGCGGCGGCAGGCACTCGGTCTCGGCGCGACGGTGGGCCGCGGTGACGGCCCGGCGCAGCGCGTCGCGCGGCACGGCGTCCCGGAGGAGTTCGGCAAAGGGAGTGGGCGGCGGCGTCACGGTTCGCTCCTTCCTCGGGCGGCGCGGCCAGCCTATGGCTCGCATGTCGGGGAAGTGAAGGACGACGGGCCGGTGGCGGGGTCGCGGTGAAGGGGAGGACCGAGAGGGGCGCCGTCCCTCTCGGGCTCACCCCGCCAAAGGCCTGGAGCAGATCCCGATCAGATGGAATCACGTGATCGGGCGAAGATGCTCGCAGAAACGACGGGCTTGGGACGTTGCCGTGAGCCAGGGCGAACGGGAACGGCTCCAAGGGCCTTTGGAAACCGATATTGGGTCCGGCATTGTGCCGGGTGTCGGGACCCCGGAGCCTTACGCCTCCGGCTGCCAGCGCAGCAGCCGCAGTGCGTTGAGCGTCACCAGCACCGTGGCCCCGGTATCGGCCATGATGGCCGGCCAAAGCCCGGTGATCCCGGCCATGGTGGTGACCAGGAACAAACCCTTCAGCCCCACGGCGACCGCCACGTTCTGCTTCACGTTCGCCATGGTCGCGCGCGACAGCGCCACCAGCTCGGCCACGCCTGTCACGCGGTCCTTCAGCACGGCGGCATCCGCGGTCTCGAGCGCGACATCCGTGCCGCCGCCCATCGCCACCCCGGCATCCGCCGCGGCAAGCGCCGGCGCGTCGTTGATCCCGTCGCCGACCATCACGACCGGGCCGTCCCGGCGCAACGCCGCGATCTCACGCTGCTTGTCGCCGGGCAGCAGCTCGGCGCGCGCTTCGAGGCCGAGCGCGGCCCCGATCGCCGCCCCGGCGCGCCCGTTGTCGCCGGTCAGCATCACCGGCCGCAGGCCCAGCGCCGCCAGCGCCGCGACGCCC
>JAFADX010000241.1 GCA_023424475.1 Pseudomonadota bacterium | reverse complement strand
CGGCGCCGAGGTTGCACAGCACCCGCAGCGTCGCGCCGTCCCCGAGGCGCCAGGCGGCGCGCACCGCGGCCGGGCCCATCGCCTCCGCGCCGAGCGACTTCGCCCCCGGAAGCCGCGGCACGATCTCCGCATGGCGCAGGGCCAGCAGTGCGCCGGTCTGCGCCAGCGCCGCGGCATGGTCCGCGCCCTCCGCCTCCGCGGGATCAGGCCGCGAGGCGGCGAAGGTTTCCGGCGCATTCGGATCAGGGATGATGCGGCGCGCCTCCGGCCCGGCGAAGGCGGCGAAGCGGGCGAATTCCCGCAGCCGGCCCTCCCGCACCGCATCGGCGAGCGCGCCCCGGTGGTCGGTGAAGTAGAAAAAGGGCCGCCGGCTCGCCCATTCCTCGCCCATCAGCAGCATCGGCACCTGCGGGCAGAGCAGCAGCAGCGCACGCGCGGCATCGAGCGCCGCCGGGGCCGCGAGCGCGGCCAGCCGGGCGCCCATCGCGCGGTTGCCGACCTGGTCGTGGTTCTGAAGGAACAGCACGAAGGCGGTCGGCGGCAGGTGGGCGGAAGGCTCGCCGCGCGGTGCCCCGCTACGATACGCGGATGGCTCGCCCTGGTAGGCGAAGCCCTCGGCCAGGCAGCGCGCGAGCCGCGCCGCCGGCGCGTCGGCATAGTCGGCGTAGTGGCCGTCCTCCTCGCCGGTCAGCAGCACGTGCAGGCAGTGGTGGCCGTCGTCGTTCCACTGTGCGTCATACAGGCCGCCCCCGAGATGCGAAGCGGCATTCGCGTCGTGTTCGAGCACCAGGTGCACCTGCCGGCCGGCCATCGCCGCGGGGATGCGCTGCGCCATCTCGCGCAGGAAGCCTTCGCCGGGCGCCTGCTCGATGGCATGGACCGCATCGAATCGCAGGCCGTCGAAGCGGTATTCGGTCAGCCAGTAGATGGCGTTCTCGATGAAGTAGTCGCGCACGGGCTGCAGCGAGAAGTCGATGGCGGCGCCCCAGGGCGTGTGCGTGCCCGCGGCGAAAAAGGCCGGCGCGTAGGCGTGCAGCCAGTTGCCCTCGGGTCCGAAGTGGTTGCAGACCACGTCGAGGAAGACCATCAGCCCGTGCCCATGCGCGGCATCGACGAGGACCTTGAGATCCTCCGGCGTGCCGTAGGCCTCGTCCGGGGCGAAAGGCAGCACGCCGTCGTAGCCCCAGTTGCGCCGGCCGGCGAAGTCGGCGACCGGCATCAGTTCGATCGCGGTGACGCCGAGCCGCGCGAGGCGCGGCAGTTCCGCCGTGACGCCCCGAAAGCCGCCGAGCAGGCCGGCGTGGACCTCGTAGAACACCGTCTCGTGCCAAGGCCGGCCGGCCCAGCCGCCGTGCCGCCAGGCGAAGGCGCCGCCATCGACCACCACCGACCAGCCCGAGACGTCGCCATCCTGCGCGCGGGCCGCGGGGTCCGGCACCAGCACCTCCGGCGCGACGCGGTAGCGGTACCGCGTGCCGGGCAGCGCCGGGACGACAAGGGCGAACCAGCCGCCGGGTTCGGCTTGCATGGCCGCCTCCGCGCCGTCGCGGAACACGACCGATACCGCCTTCGCCGCGGGCGCCCAGAGGCGGAAGCGGGTGCGGCCGTCCGCCTCGGGCTCGGCGCCGAAGGGCAGCCGGTGGCGGAAGCGCGCCGCGCTCACGGCGCGATCCTTCCGGCAAGGACGACGAGCCCATGGCCCGCCACCTCGATCCCCTCCGCGGTCCCGCGCAGCGGCGCCTCGGGCGCGCCGGTATCCAGCACCGGCCGGAAGGCGACATCGTCCAGCGCCGGCAGGGCGAAGAGGACCGGGGCATCCCGTGCGTTCATCAGGATGCGCAGCACGTCGGTCGCACCGGCCGCCGCCGCCGGCCCCGCCAGCTGCATGACGAGGGCGCGCCGGGCCGGGTCATGCCAGGCCTCGGGCGTGACCGGCGCGCCGTCGGGCTCGGACCAGGCGATGTCGGGCAGGCCCGGCAGGACAGGGGTGCCATGCAGGAACACGTCCGAGCGCAGCACCGGATAGGCGCGGCGCAACTGCGTGAGACGGGCGACGAACGCCGCCATCGCCGCCCCCTCCGGTGCCGCGACCTCCTCCCAGTCCAGCCAGGAGATCACGTTGTCCTGGCAGTAGCCGTTGTTGTTGCCGCCCTGGCTGCGCCACGCTTCGTCGCCCATCAGCAGCATCGGCGTGCCATGGGCCACGAAGACGGTGGCGAGCATGGCGCGCGCGACGCGGCGGCGCCGGGCCCGGATCCCGGCATCCCCGCCCTCGCCCTCGACGCCCCAGTTGGCAGAGAAGTTCTCGTGATGACCGTCGCGGTTCTCCTCCCCATTCGCCTCGTTGTGGCGTTCGGCATAGGTGACGAGGTCGCGGGTCGTGAAGCCGTCATGCGCGGCGACGAAGTTCACGCTCGCCCAGGCACGGCGCCGGCCGTGGTCGAAGAGGTCGGCCGACCCGGCGATGCGGGCGGCGAGTTCCGGCCGCAGCCCCTCGTCGCCGCGCCAGAAGCGCCGCACGCCGTCGCGGAAGCGGTCGTTCCATTCGGCGAAGCCCGGCGGATGCTTGCCGAGCTGGTAGCCGCCCGGCCCGATGTCCCACGGTTCGGCGATCATCCTCGTGCCCGCGAGGACGGGATCCTGGCGCAGCGCATCGAAGAAGCCCGCCCCAGGGTCGAAGCCGTCCTGCTCGCGCCCGAGGATGGTGCAGAGGTCGAAGCGGAAGCCGTTCACGCCATACTGCTCGACCCAGTGGCGCAGGCTGTCCGTCACCATCCGGATGACGCGCGGATGCGACAGGTTGAGCGTGTTGCCGGTGCCGGTGTCGTTGATGTGGTGGCGTGGTTCCTCCGGCAGCAGCCGGTAGTAGCTGGCATTGTCGATGCCGCGGAAGGACAGCGTCGGGCCGCGCTCGTTGCCCTCGGCGGTGTGGTTGTAGACGACGTCGAGGATGACCTCGATCCCCGCCGCCTGCAGGCGACGGATGGCGATGCGCGCCTCCGCCGGGTCGCGGCGCGCGAGGTAGCGCGGCTCGGGCGCGAAGAAGGCCAGGCTGTTGTAGCCCCAGTAGTTGCGCAGCCCCCGTTCGACCAGGAAGCGGTCGTCGACGAAGGCATGGACGGGCATCAGCTCGACCGCGGTGACGCCGATGCGGTGCAGGTGTTCGACGACATGGGGGTCGGCGAGCGCGGCGAAGGTGCCGCGCTCATGCGGCTCCGCGGCTGGCAGGGTCGCGGTCAGGCCCTTCACATGCGCCTCGTAGATCACGAGGTCGCGCCAGTCGCGGGCCGGGCCCCGACGGGAAGACGGTGCGCTCTCGTCGGTGATGACGGCCTTGGGCATGGCCGCGGCGCTGTCGCGGCGGTCGAGCGAAAGGTCCGCCCGCGCCGCGCCGATGCGGTAGCCGTAGAGCGCATCGCTCCAGCGCAGCTCGCCGATCAGCTGCTTCGCATAGGGATCGAGCAGCAGCTTGTGCGGATTGAAGCGATGGCCCTCCTGCGGCCGGTGGGGACCGAAGACGCGGTAGCCGTATGGGCGCCCGGGCGCGACGCCGGGCAGGTAGCCGTGCCAGATACCGTCGGTGCATTCGGGCAGCTCGAAGCGCGCGGCCTCGCGCCGGCCCTTGCGGTCGAAGAGGCAGAGCAGCACCCGCTCGGCATGGTCGGAGAACAGCGCGAAGTTCGTCCCCGCGCCGTCGAAGGTGGCCCCCAGCGGATACGGGCGCCCCGCCTCGAGGCGTTCCGGAAAGCGGGGCATCGGCGGCTCAGTCGCCTGCGTGCACGAGGATCAGCGTGGCGAGCGGCGGCAGGCTCAGCAGCACGGACTGGGGATGGCCGTGGCTGGGCGCCGCCTCGGCCGTCGCGCCGCCGGCATTGCCGACGCCGCTGCCGCCATAATCCGCGGCATCGCTGTTGATGCGCTCGGCCCAGCGCCCGCCGCGCGGCACGCCGATGCGGTAGCCATGGCGCGGCACCGGCGTGAAGTTGCAGACCACCAGCGCCGGCGGATCCCCGGGCGAGCCCTGGCGCAGGAAGGCATAGACGCTGTTGGCGCGATCGTCGCCGATCACCCAGGCGAAGCCTTCGGGCGAGGCGTCGCGCCGGTGCAGCGCGGGCGTATCGCGCAATGCCCGGTTGAGGTCGCGCACCAGACGCTGCGTGCCCGCATGGAACGGATCGTCGAGCAGGAACCAGTCGAGCTGCGCGTCGTGGTTCCATTCGCGCTCCTGGCCGAACTCGCCGCCCATGAAGAGCAGCGTCTTGCCCGGGTGCGCCCACATGAAGCCGAGATAGGCGCGCAGATTGGCGAAGCGCTGCCATCGGTCGCCCGGCATGCGGCCGAGCAGGCTGCCCTTGCCGTGCACGACCTCGTCGTGGCTGAGCGGCAGCACGAAGCGTTCGCTGAAGGCGTAGACCAAGCCGAAGGTGATCTCGTCGTGGTGGTGGATGCGGTGGATCGGCTCGCGCGCCATGTAGTGCAGGGTATCGTGCATCCACCCCATGTTCCATTTGTAGCCGAAGCCGAGCCCGTCCTCGGAGACGGGCGCTGAGACGCCGGGCCAGGCAGTGGATTCCTCGGCGATCACAGTCGCCCAGGGGGCGTGCTCGGCGACCGCCTCGTTCAGTTCCCGCAGGAAGGCGACGGCCTCGAGGTTCTCCCGCCCGCCATGGATGTTCGGCACCCATTCGCCCGGCTGGCGGGAATAGTCGCGGTAGAGCATGGAGGCGACGGCATCGACGCGCAGCCCGTCGCAGCCGAAGTCCCGCAACCAATGCAGCGCCGAGGCGATGAGGAAGCCGCGCACCTCGTTGCGGCCGAAATTGTAGATCAGCGTGGACCAGTCGCGATGGAAGCCCTCCCGCGGGTCGGCATGCTCGTAGAGCGCGGTGCCGTCGAAGCGGCCGAGGCCATGCGCGTCGGTCGGGAAATGCGCCGGCACCCAGTCGAGGATGACGCCGAGCCCCGCCGCGTGCGAGCGGGCGACGAAGCGCCGGAACGCCGCCGGCGGGCCGAGCCGGGCGGTCGGCGCGAACAGGCCGATCGGCTGGTAGCCCCAACTGCCATCGAAGGGGTACTCGGTGATCGGCAGCAGTTCGAGGTGAGTGAAGCCCATCCCGGCCGCGTAGGGGATCAGCCGGTCGCCGAGCTCGTCCCAGCTCAGGCACCGCCCGTCGGGATGCCGCATCCAGGAGGTCGCATGCACCTCGTAGATCGACAGCGGCGCCGTCGGCGCGTGGGGCGGCCCGCTGCCGCGCGCGACGGGCGGCGGCAGAGGTTCGGGGATGATCGAGGCCGTGGCCGGCGGATGCTCCGCCGCCCCGCCGCAGGGGTCGGCCTTGAGCGGCAGCAGCGCGCCGTCCGGCCCCAGCAGTTCATACTTGTAGCGCGCGCCGGCGGCGAGGCGCGGAAGGAAGATCTCCCACACCCCCGCCTCGATCCGCCGGCGCATGGGGTGGCGCCGCCCATCCCAGCCGTTGAAGTCGCCGACGACCGAGACGCGCTGCGCATTCGGCGCCCAGACCGCGAAGCGCACGCCGGGCACGCCGCCGACCTCGAGCAGATGCGCGCCGAGCACGCGGCCGAGGTCGCGATGCCGCCCCTCGGCGATGAGATGAAGGTCGAGTTCGCCGAGCAGCGGCGGGAAGGCGTAGGGGTCCTCGACCTCCTGCTCCGCATCCGGCCAGGCGATGCGCAGGCGGTAGGGCACGCGCCGCGCGACCATCCCGGCGAAGAAGCCGGCCGGCCCGGCCGCATCGAGCCGGCCGAGTTCCGACCCGTCCCCGGCCGCCACCACGCTGACGGCCCGCGCACCGGGCAGAAAGGCGCGCACCACTTCGCCCGCCGCAGTTCCGTGCGGACCGAGCAGGGCGAAGGGATCGCCGTGCCGCCCCTGCGCGAGCGCGGCGATGGCCGCGCCGTCTCCCGCAATGGTGCTCATCTCAGCCAAGCTCCCGCTCCTCCCCGGTCTCCCGGATGCCCGCGAGGTCGAGCAGCGCACGGATCGGGATGATCGCCCAGCCGGGCCGGTTGCGCAGTTCGTAGGCCAGCTCGTAGGCCGCCTTGGCGCCGACGAAGAGGGCGATCAGCGCGTCGCGCGCCGCCGGCTCCTCGGGCCAGGCGGCGCTGTCGCCCATGGTCTCGCGATAGGCGCCGAGGAAGATCTCCCGCGCCTCGCCGGTCATGCGGGCCAGGAGGTCCGGCCGCGGATCGGCGACGCCGGGCGGATGCGGGGCCAGTTCGCGCAACGCGGTCGCCGCCAGGTAGTCGATGCTGCGCAGCATCCCCGCCACGTCGCGCGCCTGCGAGCCCTTGGCGCGGCGCTCCTCGAGCGGGCGCAGGGGCTCGCCCTCGAAGTCCACGATCACCGCATCGCCGGCCGCGACCAGCACCTGGCCGAGATGCAGGTCGCCGTGGATGCGCGTGCGCAGCCCGCCGCCGCGGATCTCGGGTCCGTCGGCCACCGCGGCGAGGACCGCCTCGCGCGCCTCGAGCAGCTTCGCCGCGGGTTCCTGCGCCTCCTCGGGCAACGTGTCCTTCTGCCGCGCCAGCAGGTCGAGCGCGGCCGCGGCCTCGTGGCGCGCCTCGCTGCGCCAGATCCTGACATCGGCTTCGCCCAGCGGCTCGGGCGCGAAATCCGCCTCCCCCGTCGCGCGCGAGAGCGCGAGGTGCATCTCGCCCAGCCGCCGGCCCAGCGTGGCGAGGAAGCCGGAAAGCATGGCCGCCAGCGTCGCCGCTTCCTCCTCGTTCCCCTCGGCGGGCTGCGGCGCGTCCTGCACCAGCGCGTCGTCGAGCAGGCGCTTGAGGTTCGCGAGCATCCAGGCCCAGGCATCGCCCTGGTTGCGCACGAAGGCCTGCGCCACGCCGAGGGTCCGCTCGCTGCCGTCCGGTTCGACATGCACGATGTCGCCGAGGAAGGCGGGCGTGCCCTCGAACCCGCCGGGGCCGGTGAGGTAGCGGCACATCTCGGCTTCGGGGTGCGTGCCGACGAAGGTGTGGCGGACCAGCTTCAGCACCATCTCGCCGATCATCAGCGTGGTGTTCGACTGCTCGCCGCCGAAGCGGGCCACCGGCGCATCGGCGTCCGGCACGCAGCCCGCGAGCCGCGGCGCCGGGCGGAAGCGGATCTCGCCGCCGCGGCCGCAGGACAGCGTGACGCCGCGCACCAGCGCATCCGCCATGGCGCGCAGGAAGGCATCGCGGGAGACCGCGTCGGTGACGAGGCCGACGCGCCGCCCCCGCCGCGCCCGCGCCAGGGCAAGCTGGACGGAGAGCGCGGGAATGCGTTCGTGGTCGTCGAAGACCACCGCCACCGGGATGAGGTAGCGGTCGCTGCTGCCGCGCGCGGTCTCGACCTCGGTCAGCACCATGTCGCCCTCGGAGGTCCTGAGCATCGCGTAGCTCGCCAGCCGCGCCTCGGTCAGCCGCGTCCCCTTGCCCTGATACCAGCGGCGCAGCGGCAGGTAGGCCGGCAGCACCTGCTTCTCCATGGTGATGCGGTCCTGCTCGCCGAAGGCGGTGTGCAGCCCCTCGCGCAGGACGAAGGTGACGAGGTCGGGCATCTGCGTCGGCTGCGGTGCGTGCCAGTCGGGCAGCGTGTGCTCCCCGGCCAGCGCGAACCAGTAGAAGCCGTAGGCCGGCAGCGTCAGCAGGTAGGGCAGGTCGCCGATCGGCGGAAAGGGCGTGTGGCCGAGCAGTTCCACCGGCACCCGCCCGTGCCATGCCGAGAGGTCGAGTTCCACCGCCTGCGGCGAGCGCGCGAGGTTGGCGACGCAGAGGATCGCCTCGTCCTCATGCTCGCGCACATAGGCGAGGACCTTGCGGTTGCCCGGGTACAGGAAGCGGTATTCCCCCCGCCCGAACAGGGTCGCGTGGGTGCGCCGCACCGCGATCATGCGGCGCGTCCAGTTGAGCAGGGAGTGCGGGTCGATCGACTGCGCCTCGACGTTCACCGCCTGGAAGCCATAGACCGGGTCCATGATCGGCGGCGCGACCAGGCGCGCGAAATCGGCGCGGGAAAAGCCGCCATTGCGGTCGTTCGACCACTGCATCGGCGTGCGGACCCCGTCGCGGTCGCCGAGGAAGATGTTGTCCCCCATGCCGATCTCGTCGCCGTAGTACATGACCGGCGTGCCGGGCATCGACAGCAGCAGGCTGTTCATCAGCTCGATCCGGCGCCGGTCATGCTCGAGCAGCGGCGCGAGGCGGCGGCGGATGCCGAGGTTGAGCCGTGCCCGCCGGTCCGCGGCATAGGTGGACCAGAGGTAGTCGCGCTCCTCGTCGGTCACCATCTCGAGCGTCAGCTCGTCGTGGTTGCGCAGGAAGATCGCCCATTGGCAGCCGTCGGGGATGGGCGGCGTCTGGCGCAGGATGTCGGTAACCGGATAGCGGTCCTCCTGCGCGATCGCCATGTACATGCGCGGCATCAGCGGGAAGTGGAAGGCCATGTGGCATTCGTTGCCCTCCCCGAAATAGGCCTGCACGTCCTCCGGCCACTGGTTCGCTTCCGCGAGCAGCATGCGGTCGGGGTAGTGCGCGTCGATCTCCGCACGGATCTTCTTGATGATGTCGTGGGTCTCGGGAAGGTTCTCGTTGATCGTCCCCTCGCGCTCGACGAGGTAGGGGACGGCATCGAGCCGCAGCCCGTCCACCCCCATCTTCAGCCACATGTGCATGACGTCGAGGATCGCGCGCAGCACCCGCGGGTTGTCGAAGTTCAGGTCCGGCTGGTGGCTGTAGAAGCGGTGCCAGTAGTAGGCCTTCGCCTCCTCGTCCCAGGTCCAGTTCGACTTCTCGGTATCGAGGAAGATGATGCGGGTCTCGCCGAAGCCCTTGTCGTCGTCGGCCCAGACGTAGAAGTCGCGCTGCCAGGACCCCTTCTTCGCGCGGCGCGCGCGCTGGAACCATTCGTGCTGGTCGGAGGTGTGGTTCACCACCAGCTCGGTGATGACGCGCAGGCCGCGCTTGTGCGCCTCGGCCACCAGGCGCCTGAAGTCGCGCATGGTGCCGTAGTCGGGATGGATGCCGCGGTAGTCGGCGATGTCGTAGCCGTCGTCGCGCCGCGGCGATGGGTAGAAGGGGAGCAGCCAGATCGCCGTGACGCCGAGGCCGGCGATGTAGTCCAGCCTGCGGATCAGGCCCTCGAGGTCGCCGATGCCGTCGTCATTGGCATCGAAGAAGGACTTCACATGGACCTGGTAGATGATGGCGTCCTTGTACCAGTGCGGGTCGTTGCTGATCATCAGTGGCTCGCGGGACGGGAGATGCGCCAGACGGCGAAGGGAAGCACGGCCGGGTCGAGACGCAGGTGCTGCACCTTGCCCCTCCATCGCCAGGACTGTCCGCTCATGAGGTCCTCGACCGCGACCTCGGCCTCGTCGGGCAGGCCGAATTCCCAGAGCGGCACCTCGAAGGCGGCCTCCTGGGCCGAGAAGGGATCGAGGTTGACGGCGACGACCACGAGGTTGCTCCGGTCCGGCGTCATCTTGCGATAGGCGATGACGTTGTCGTTCCAGCAGTTGAGGAACTGCACGCCGAGATGCGTCTGCAACGCCGGGTTCTCGCGCCGGATGCGGTTGAGCGCGGAAATCTCCGCGACGATGTTGCCCGGCCGGTCCCAGTCCCAGGCGCGGACCTCGTATTTCTCGGAATCGAGGTATTCCTCCTTGCCCGGCAGGGCACGCGCCTCGCACAACTCGAAGCCGCAATAGGCGCCCCAGAGGCCCGAGAGCGTCGTCGCCAGCGCCGCGCGGATCAGGTGCCCCGGGCGGCCCGACCGCTGCAGGAAGACCGGGTTGATGTCGGGCGTGTTGACGAAGAAGTGCGGGCGGTAGAATTCCGCCGCCTCGGTGGTGCTGAGCTCGGTCAGGTAGTCGGTCAGCTCCGCCTTGGTGTTGCGCCAGGTGAAGTAGGTATAGGACTGGGTGAAGCCGAGCTTCGCCAGCCGCTGCATCATCTTCGGCCGGGTGAAGGCCTCCGACAGGAAGATGGTGCCCGGATGGCGGGCCTGGACGTCGGCGATCATCCATTCCCAGAAGGGCAGCGGCTTGGTGTGGGGGTTGTCCACGCGGAAGGTCCGCACGCCCTCGTCGACCCAGTGGAGGATGGCGTCGCGCAGCGCGATCCAGAGATCCGGCACCGCACCGGGTGCGTAGAAGTCGACGTTGACGATGTCCTCGTACTTCTTCGGCGGGTTCTCGGCATAGCGCAGGCTGCCGTCCGGCCGCCAGGCGAACCAGCCGGGATGGCGTTCGAGCCAGGGATGGTCCGGGCTGCACTGGATCGCGAAGTCGAGCGCGAGCTCGAGCCCATGCGCCTCGGCCGCCCCGACCAGGCGCCGGAAGGCCTCGACGCCGCCAAGCTCCGGGTGCAGCGCATCGTGCCCGCCCTCGGCTGCGCCGATCGCGTAGGGGCTTCCGGGATCGCCCGGCCCCGCCGTCAGCGTGTTGTTGCGCCCCTTGCGGTTCTTCCGCCCGATCGGATGGATCGGCGTGAAGTAGAGCACGTCGAAGCCCATGGCGCGGATGCGCGGCAGGTGGCGGATGACGTCGTCGAAGGTGCCGTGCCGTGCGGCGTCGTCGGCTGCCGAGCGCGGGAACATCTCGTACCAGGAGGCGAAGGAGGCGGCGCGGCGGTCGGCCATGACCGGATAGCGCACCGGCGTGCGCACGGCCTGGCTGCGTTCCGCCCAGCGGCGCATCAGCAACCGCGTCTCGTCGGACAGCAGCTCGTGCAGCCGGGTTCCTTCCGCCGCATCGGCAAGGCGGCGCAGCAGTGCGGAGAAGCGCGCGGCATCCTCGCCCCCGGCACGCCCGGCGGCGTGTTCCACCAGCGCGATGCCCTCCCTCAGCTCCAGCGCGATCGGCACGCCGGCGGCGTGCTTCTTCGCGACCTCGTCGCTCCAGCTTGCGAAGAGGTCGCGCCACGCCTCGATGACGAAACGATGGAGGCCGGGCGCGACGAGCGGGATGCGGCCGGTCCAGCGGTCGTTCTCGCCGCGCGTCATCGGTGCTTCCTGCCAGGCGGCCTCCCCCGGGGGCTGCCAGCGCACCACGGCGGCGAGCACCTCGTGCCCGTCGCCGAAGATGTCCGCCGCGACCTCGATGGATTCGCCCGCCATGCGCTTCACCGCGAAGCGGCCGTCATCCGCGGCCGGGCCGACCCGTTCGATGGCGATGCGCGCGGCACCGCGCGCCGCCTCCGCGTTCAGCGGCGGCAAAACAACGGCGTGCGGGGCTTCCGCACCTCCGGCAAAGACCCGCACCTCTCCCGGCGCGAGCACGATCGGCCTGCCGGGCAGCACCAAGTCCGCCGCCCCGGCGGGATGGACCTGGCGCAGCGACGGGAAGCGCCCGTCGAAGGCGGCGAGCGCGATGTCGGGCAGCATGCCGGCCGGCCCGGTGCCCGCGTTCACCATCACCAGGGCGGCTTCGCCGGCGCGGCGCAGATCCCCGCCGGCGGCGCGCGCGAAGGCGGTGACCGGCGCATCCGGGCTCGTCAGCGGCAGCATCTGCCCGGCCGTCGCCAGGGGTGCGCAGTCGCGCATCAGCCGGATGGCCGCGATGATCGCCTCGGCGATCTGGACGTCGGTGCCCTCGGGCTGCCAGGCCCAGTCCGCCTCGCGGTCGGTGGTGACGTCGAGCGGGCGCTGCGCCGCATGCTCGAAGCCCATCGGCATCAGCAACCCGGCCCCGGTCGTCGCGGCGAGGGCCAGGGCGCTTTCCATCGCCCGCCGCCGCGCGGCCGGGTCGGCGCCGCCAAGGCGCGCCGCGACGCGCGGCCCGGCCGGATCCTCGACCAGTCCGATGCACGGCAGGCTCAGCCGCCGGTCCTCGTACTCCCGGGCGAGCCACGATGCCCGCCCATCCCACCAGGGCGTGCTGCCGACGCTGCGGTTGAAGCCGCAGGCCGCCAGCCCGGCGACGGTGGCCGCATCCAGTCCGGGCGTCCAGGCCAGGGCGAGCAGGCCGGCACGGCGGGCCCTGGCCTCGCCGAGGACCTCCCGCCACACCGCGGCCGGCACGCGGTCCGGGCGCAGGCCGCGAAAGCCCGCGACGCCGGCATCGACCCAGTCGGCCAGGATCGGCGCCATGATCGCGGCGAAGCGCGCCGCGCGCCCGGGGTCGTCGAGGCTGGCGACGGCGCGTTCGGCACGCGGCATGGCGCGGCGCGGGTCGGGCGGCGCCTCGCCGGCCCAACCGCTGGCCAGGAACAGGTCGGGATGCGCCGCGACGATCGGCGAATCGGCGGCGAAGCGGTCGAGCGCCAGGTCCATTGACAGCGCCAGGCCCTCGGCCGCGCAGATGCCGGACAGGCGCCGCAGGTAGTCCACCGTCGCGCCGCCTCCTAGCGCCGGATGCACCAGGGCGGGGTCGGAGACGTCGTAGGGGCTGCCGCTGAGGCCCGGCTGGCAGGGCGGCGCGATCAGCAGAGTGTCGAAGCCCAGCCGCGCGATGCGTGCGGCCTGCGCCGCGGCGACCTCATCCACGCCGATGACGAGGGGAGACGCGTAGTAGATGGCGGGAGCCGCAGGCATCCGTGCCGTTGCGGGGGCGGGGGTCTCGCCGAGGGTGGCGCGCCGGACGCGCGAACGGGTCGTAGGAATTGTTCTCGCTCCCGTATATCATGATCAATGCTCAAAGAATTCTGGAAGTATTTCTCCCGATCACGGATTCCTTTTGCGGCGAAAGGATCAATATCCTTCGCCGAGTCACAGATACACGCGGCGCCGCGGCCTTTACCGTGTCCGTTCCGTCGTGCGCAGATTGCCGCATGATACGCGGAAAGGCAAAACATATTGTCGGAATCTGTTGAAAATATTCCCATACTGGAGTCGCTTCTTTCAGAATGCCCTGGCGGCTCATGCCTTGAGAGCTGGCTCGCCGGCCGTGCCTTCGGGCCGGTCACGCTCGACATTCCACCGCGCCCTCGTCAGACTTCGCGCATGTCCGTCGCCACGCTCCGGCAGATGATCGAGGCCGCGCGCCGCGTCGTCGTCTTCACCGGCGCGGGGATCAGCACGGAATCCGGCATCCCCGATTTCCGCGGCCCCAACGGCACATGGACGCGCGTGAAGCCGATCCTGTTCCAGGATTTCGTCGCGTCCCCCGCCGCGCGGCGGGAGACCTGGCGCCGCCGCTTCGAAGGCGACGCGACGATGCGCGCGGCCCAGCCCAACCGCGGCCACCGCGCCGTGGCGCTGCTGGTGCGCCAGGGCAAGGCGGGCAGCGTCATCACCCAGAACATCGACGGGCTTCACCAGGCATCCGGCATCCCGGAGGCACAGGTGATCGAACTGCACGGCAACTCGACCTACGCGCATTGCCTCGACTGCGGCAGGCGCTACGAGATCGGCGTCCTGCGCGCCGTCTTCGACCGGCACGGCGAGGTGCCCGACTGCGCCATCTGCGGCGGGCTCGTGAAGACGGCCACGATCTCCTTCGGCCAGGCCATGCCGGAGGAGCCGATGCGCCGCGCGGAGGAGGAGACGCGCGCCGCCGACCTGTTCCTGGTGCTGGGATCCTCGCTGGTCGTCTACCCCGCGGCGGGCTTCCCTGAACGCGCGAAGCGCAACGGCGCGCGGCTTGCCATCGTGAACAACGACCCGACGCCGCTCGACGACATCGCGGACCTGGTGGTGAACGCGCCGATCGGCGAGGTGATGGGCGGGGCCGTCGGGATCAACTAGAGCCGTTGCCGTTCGCCCTGGCTCGCGGCAACGTCTCCAGCCCGTGGCTTCTGCGAGCGTCTTCACCCGATCAGGTGATCCCACCTGATCGGGATCTGCTCTGGAGCCGTTCCCGTTCGCCCTGGCTCACGGCAACGTCTCCAGCCTGTGGCTTCTGCGAGCATCTTCACCCGATCAGGTGATTCCACCTGACCGGGATCCGCTCTAGAGCGGCGTCCGACCTGATTGAATCGCGAAAGTCCTTCCCCGACGCGGCGTGAATCTGATTCAAGCTTCCTGTCGGAGAGGGGGCCGACAGGCATGTCGAAGGCGCTGTCGGTGGATCTTC
>JAFADX010000235.1 GCA_023424475.1 Pseudomonadota bacterium | reverse complement strand
GAAGATCCACCGACAGCGCCTTCGACATGCCTGTCGGCCCCCTCTCCGACAGGAAGCTTGAATCAGATTCACGCCGCGTCGGGGAAGGACTTTCGCGATTCAATCAGGTCGGACGCCGCTCTAGCGTCGATGATGAAGGCAAAGGCGAATTCCGCTGCGGTGCCGTTCTGCGCCTGGGTCAGCAGCGTAGTGTCAGCAAAGCGTGCCGTGATCTGGCCGGTGGCGCGCGCGATGCCGGGATCGGCGCCCTCGATCTTCCGGTCGGCGCGGATGGTGCGCACTGCCTCCACGCTGTTGCTGTAGCTGAGCCGCGCGCCGGTGACCTGTGCCAACGCGGAGCCGCCACGGGCGATGGAGCCATGTGCCTTGTGGAAGGCGGTATAGGCGGCAGCAACCGGCGTGCCGCCCGAGGACGATCCGGATCGCGTCGAGCCCTGGGCGATGAGCTTGATTGTCGCGGTCGCCGGCCCGGTCGGCGAGAAGTCGATCTCCAGCGCATCCGCGCGGATGCCCGTGCAGACATCGTAGTTCGGCACATCCGGATAACCGATCTCGATCGCCTGCGACGGCAGCGTCGCCGCGCCCGAGCCAAAGGTGTGGGTGTAGTTCGGATTGGTGCCGGTGGTGGTCGGCGCGCCGAGCAGAAGGCGCAGCCAATGGCCAGTGTTAGTCAGATCCACCGGCACGACGACATCGCCCTCGACCGTGACCGTGTCGAAGAACGGCGCGGCTGGATCGCGATTGCCGCCGAGGCCGATGACGTCCGCATCCAGTAGCGGCTGCTCGGCGCCGAGGTTGCAGGAGAGGAAGGGCACGCGCCGCCAGTTCCCGCCCGGCGCGGTACCGTAGGTCACCTCGGGGATCATGAGCAGGCGCGAGTTTGCGCCGTTGGCACGGGGCATAGGGCGTCTCCGGGTGCGGGATCAGGCCAGCGGCGAGCCGGCGACGGTGAAGAACAGCGTGACGGGCACGGAGGCGGCGCGCGCCGCGGCGGCGCCATCGGTCTCGGTGTCGTCAAAGGACGGGGCACCGGGCTGCGCCCATTCCGCTGCGCCGCCGAGGGTGCGGTCGCCGGCGATCGCTGCGGCGATGTCGACGAGCAGCGCGTCGAGCAGCGCGCTGCTGGTCGCGACGACCTCGACATCGGCACGATGCTCGATGGCCCAGGCGAGCGGCGAGAGGATCGCGGTCTCGTCAACCGTCTCGCCGTCGCGCACCACGACCAGGCCGCCGGCCGGCAGGCGCTGCGGGACGGTCTCGTTGCGGAGGATCTTCGGCGCGGGGTTCCGCGCGGCCAGGGCAGCGCCCACGCGTGTGAACAGGGCAGCCAGGGCCGCCTCGCGGACACTCACTCGGACCTCCCGGCCTCGGCCTCCCAGGCCGTCACGAAGCGCCGCGGCAGGCGCCGCAGGGCGCGGAGCGATGCCCCCTGGACATCGAGCCGCTTGGCGAGCTTCACCTGGGGCAACAGCAGAAACATCGGCACCATTCCCCGTTCGAGCAGCCCGCGGGCCCAGGCCTCACGGCCCTTGCGGTTGGCGGTGCCGACCTCCGCCACGCCGCCGGCGATGAGCCGGGTGCGGCGCCGCCGGCCGGTCTGCTCGCCCTGGCGGAGCGGCAGGCACCACACGAAGCCGCGCCCCGACTTGAAAGGCCGCAGGAAGCCCTGGCCCGAGGCGACCATCTGGGCCGGCGTTACGCGCAGCCCCTTGTCGCCACGTCCGCGCCAGCCGCGCGCTGCGTTGAAGCCGATGGCGATCGCCAGGAACCGCCCGCCGCCCTTCGGCCGGATCAGCGCACCACGCTCGAAGGCGTCGATCACCAGCGACGTTTTGCTCCACACGAGCCCAGCCGCGCGCATCGACACGCCGGAGCGCGGATAGACCTGGGAGCGCCAGGCGTTGGCGATGCCCCGCGCCTTGCCGCCGAGCGACCCGGTGACCTGCTGGCGCAGATCCTGCTTCAGCGCGTCGGTCTCGTCGCGCACGGCGCGGGAGGCGGCGCGCTCGCCGGCACGGACCTCCTCCGCCAGCGCCTTGCGCAGGTCGCCGACGATGGCGGTGAGCCTCACGCCCCATCGCTCGGCGGCAGGCCGGTGCGGTGGCGGATGATGGCGACAGCCAGATCATGTAGCGCCGCCTGGCCGAGATAGCCGAACACGAAGGCAAAGAGGAACCGTCCGTATTCATTGAACTCGAGGAAGCCCCCGAGCGCATAGCCGGCGCTGCCGACCAACGCGGCGGAAGGGACCTCCCAGGCGAGGCACCAGCCGAAGCGGCGCCGCTCCGGATTGTTCCAGCGCACGAAACCACCGGCGAGGCCCGCCGCGGCACCCAGCAGCAGGTCGCGCAGGATCTCCAGCAGGGTGAGGGCATTCTGCGGCATGGCGGTGGCTCCTATCGCTGGCAGAGGACGCGCCAGGCGGTGCCGGAGGCGTCGCGCTCGGCATGGGTGACGGTGAGCAGATCGGGGTCGAGGGCGAAGCTGTCACCGGCGACGATGGCGGGCAGCGTCGCGATGGCAACGGAGAGGACGTCGGTGGCCGAGAGGATCTCGGTGCCGAAGGCGTCGGCCACGCGGTCCGGCGAAGAGCGCAGGACGCGCAGCGTCACCGGCGGCCCGCCACCTCCCTGCCGATACACGGCATCGGAGCCAAGATTGGGATCTATGACGAGCGCTGCCATCGCGTCGGCGAAGGCGCTCATCGCTCGCCTCCATCGGCAGCATTCAGACGCCGCACCGCGGCCAGGCGTCCAGCGCAGTCGGCATGGGCGGCGTCATAGGCCAGCAGCAATTCGGCCACCTGTCCCTGCGTCAGTTGGGCGGTCGTGGGGAGCGCCGGCGCACCCGCACAGACCAGCAGCGCGTCAGGGAGGCGGAGTGGCAGCAGCCGGATCTCCGGAGGCGCGGCTGGCGCGCAGGCGCTCGACAGCATCGCGCAGCACAGGGGCAGCGCCGGCAGCATGGCTCGGGTCACGTCGGATGGCCTCCATGTTAGCACCGAGGCGTGCCGCCTGAATGCGCGCCCGCTCGGCCTCGCTGGTCAGCGCCTCGATGTGCCTTGCGTGCTCGGCGTTGGCACAGGCCAGGGCTGCGGCATTGGCCTCGGCGGTCCGGCTGGCCGTTGCCGCATCGAGCCGCGCGGCATCGCGCTGAGTGCGGAAGTGCCAGGCGGCGGTGGCGGACAGCAGGATCGCGCTGCCCAGCGCGAGCGGAATGGTGTAGCGGGAGAGCAGCGCCAGCATCGCCGCGGCCATCAGGGATAGGCCTTGCGATCGAGCTCGAAATGCGGGCCGTCCCGAAAGGAGGTCCAATCTCCACCCCAGACGATCTGCACGCCGAGATCCTTGGACGCGGCCTTCATCGCGGCGCCGATCTGCTCGTAGAGGGGCCAATCCCAGCGGATCTCGCCCTGCTCCACCGCGCCGTCGCCATCATCCAGCCAATAGGCGAGATCGACGGCATGTCCGGTGAGGTGCCGGCTGTTCATGGTGCGCGAGGCGCCGCTGGCAACGAGCCGCGCTTGGCGGTCGCGTGTCCGCAGCCCCTCGGTGACGATGAAGGGCACCGCCTGGCGGGCCCGCTCGACGACGCGCACCAGGTCGCGGTGCACGCCCTCGATGCGCGAATGGTCGCGCGGGAGGAGGATGCTCATCACGCCCCCGAGGCCGGGACGCGGTTGAGCCAGACGCGGACGGTGGTGTCGGCAGCCAACGCCGCTTGCGTCGCGATGCCGATGGAGAAATTGCCGGTGGCGGTGGTGGTGACGCGGCGGTTCGTGTTGTCCCAGAAGACCCGCGCGCCGGCGGTGATGGCGAGGGCCGGCTCCTTGGTGAGGTCGAAGACGCCCTGCGTGGCGGCTTCGATGATGGCGTTCTGTGCGCCATCGACGGCGGCGACGCCAAACAGCGCGCCGATCAGCAGGCCCTGGCCCGAGGTGACGCCGCCCGAATAGGGGACGGCAACGGCCAGGCTATCGCCCGGCTGGATGAAGTTCCGCATGAAGGATCTCCCGAAACGCGCGGAGCGGCCCGAAGGCCGCCCCGCGCGTCATGCTGTGGTGATGGAAGGGATCAAGTCCCCGGGTTGAACCAGGCGCCTCGCCAATCGATCGCGCCGACGCCGAAGTCGAAGATCACGCTGACCTCCACGCCATCCACGCCGGAGACGGGGCCAGTGGTCACCTGCGGCCCCTCCGCCCCGTTCAGGTAGCCGTAGACATAGACCGGTGCCGCCAGTGGGTCGGAGAACAGGTACCAGCGGTTGGCCGGGATCAGCGGCTCGACGAGCGGCTGAACGAAGCCGGCGTAGACATTGGCGTTGCTGGTCTGCGTCGCCTGCACCGACACCGTGAGCTGCCGTGCCGCGAGTTCCTGATTCGGGCCGACCAGGAGCCGCATCTGCGCGCCGACGGCGATCGGCAGCCCATCGAGGGTCTTCTGGCGCATCACCGCGGCACGGCCCAACGCCAAGTTTGGCAGGTCGAGCGCGGTGCCCGCACCCGCCTTGTTGGCCCGCGCCGCCGCCGTCCCGAACACCGCCGCCGCGCCGGTGGTGAGCGTGGGCCCGTCGCCCCCGGCGCTGTTCACCAGTGCATAGGCGGTCGCGTTCTCGAAGTCGGCGACGCGCCGGCCGATCATGCTGGAGAAATCGGTGAAGGCGCCGAGGTCGTCGTTGACCAGCATCTGCCGCGTGACGCGGATGCGCCGGGCGAAGGTCTGCAGGAACACCAGCTCCTGGCTCTCGGACATGGTGCCGGCCTGGACCTCGCCATTCTCCGACAGCGGCAGCAGCGTCGGGAAGTCACCGACACGCAGGTGGCGGTGCGGCTTGAAGTCGCGGAAGTCGCGGCGGAGGAACAGCGTCCGGTAGGTGGGTGCTGCCGGCGCATAGGCGGCGAGCAGCATCTTGTTGGCCGCGGCGGAGAGCAGCGCCGGGAAGTCGCTGGTGGTGTGGAAGGCGCGCTCGGCGAGGATGGTCGGGTTGCGCGGCACGTTGCGCTCGCCGCGGGCGCGGAGAAGCTCGCCGATCATGTCGGAGGGGCGCCAGCCCAGGAACTCGGTGTGGCGGCCGGTGGCCGGCGCCTGGTAGCCGGGCATGGTGCGGGCCGCGAGCGCCTCGGCCATCGCGTCGAGCAGCTGCGACGGATCGTCGTTGGAGGGGCCGGTGTCCGGCCGCGCCGGCAGGGAGGGACGTGCGGCACCGCTGGTGAAGGCCTCCCACAGCCGGCCGCGCAGCACCTCGGGCGAGACGCGGTCGCGGATGGCGGCCTCGCGCATGGTGTCGAGCATGTCGGGGGTCACCAGGCCACGGGCGGCGGCGAGCACCGGCTCGTAGCCGGCGATGCGCTCGACCGCGGTGCGTTCGGCCTCGGCGCGGATGGCCTCGAGGTCGAGGGCCGGCGGTACGGCGCGCGTGGGCTCGGGCGGGATGGCAGGTGCGGTGGTCACGGTGGTCTCCTGGGGCGGGGCGATGGGCGGCGCAGGCGGCGCCGGTGCGGGATCCGGCGAAGCCGGCGTCGTCTCGGGCATGGGGGTGTCCTCGGAGATGGTCAGGGCGGGTTCGATGGCGGTGGCGGGGGCGCCCTGGTCCCCCTCACCACGGACGACTGCGGCGGCGTCCACCGGGACGGGCACGATCGAGATCTCGTAGGGCTCCCAATCCACCGCGCGGTGGACGGTCTGGCCGGTGGCGGCGTCCGGCCGTGGGTCGTAGCGATGGACGCGATAGCCGACGCTGACAGACTGCAGCGTGCCATCGGCCACGCGCTGCCAGACCGGCTCCACGTCATCGGCGCCGCTGAATTGCAGCGTGGCGTAGCCGCGACCGGCCTCGAGCCGGGCGGCGGTGACACGGCCCAGTACGTCCCGCGTGCCGGCACGGCGGTGGGTGTCCAGCACGGGTGCCCGGCCGGACCGGAGCGCATCCATGCGCACCGCTGAGGGCGCCATGTCGAGCTCTTCGAGGATCGGCCCGTATGGCGGCACGAAGTTGCGGGCCCGGGCACCGGTGGACCACACCACCTCGACGGTGCGGGCCGCGCGATTGACGCTGACGGGCGCGGCCAAGGCACGGCACGCCACGATCGACTGCCCAGCGGTGGGCAGTCGATCGGATGCAGCGTCGGGATCCGGCGCGGGGTTGCCCCCGCCCGGTTCGATCGGCTCGATCATGAGATGTGCTCCTGGGGCGGCGCCGCTACGGCGCGGCAAAGCCCTGCGCATTGAGGTAGACCTGCGCGCCGGTGGTGATGCAGGCGACATTCATCGCCGTGGCGGCAGTGCCGCGCAGCGGCGTGGGAAAGGTGATCTCCACCGGGGCCGCCATCGCCGCCGGCAGCAGCTGCCGCCAGATCACCGTGGCGCCGTCCTTGATCACCACCTCTGTCGCGACCGTCGCGTGCGCGTTGCGGATGTCGATCGAGGTCACGTAGTTCCGGATGCCGGCCGCCGCCGCAGCCCGGAGCGCCACATCGGTGGTGTTGATGATCCCACCCGCGGCGGCGGCGTACTGCCAGTCCGCCTCCGGGATGGCATAGGGCTTGGTGACCAGCGCGCCGATCAGCGTCGCCAGCAGATCGACGCCCCGCGCCGTTGTGACGGCGACCGGGCTGGCCGAGTAGCCGGTTGCGGCCAGGACCGGCACGGCGCCGCTGGTGTTGCGCGCCTGACCACCCACGGGCGTGACCGTCGGGGGGATGGTGCTGAGGACGTTCACGCCCAGCCCCTGGCCGGCGACGGACTGGCCGCGGCCGGCCGTGATCTCGGTGGTGAGCTCAGCATAGTCCGCGATGGTGACGAACTGGACCTTGATGTCCGTGCTCGAGACCGGCGCGAGGTTGCGCGAGACCGTGGCCCAGCCGGTGTTCAGGTAGGTGCCCGAGAAGGTCGAGCCGACGAGGTCAAAGCTGTTCGCGTCGATCACCGTGATGGTGAAGGTGCCGTTGGCACCTGGCACGCCCGAGACATCGGCGACCGTCACGACATCGTTCGTCGCAAAGCCATGCGCCGCGCGGGTGATACGCACCGCGCCGCCGCCATTGACGCGATCGCAAAGCGTGTTGGCGTCGGCGATGGCATCGGAGCAATCGCGTGTGTCGGCATAGGAAGGCGGGTGGACAAGGGTCAGGCGGTTCGCGATGGCGTTCATCGGATGCTGGTCCTTCGGCGACGGAGGTGGCTGTCTGGTATCTACCGATCGAGGTCGCGATTTTTCCCGCGAGGCTCGGTGCTGACGCCGAGGCCCGCCGCGCGCAGCCACAGCCGCAGCTCGTCCACCGCGCGATAGAAGGTCGAGCAGGATCGCCCGCTCGCACGTCGTGCTGCAGCGACGTCGCCGTGGTGGATCAGCAGCAGCGCGAGGATCTCGCGCGGCAGCGGCGGCAGGTCGCCGAGGGCGGCTTCCAGATCCAGCCGCCGCGCGATGGCGTCGGCGTCGTCGGCGGCCTCCACCTGTGTCACCGAGGCCAGTGGCATGGCCGCGTCGAGCTCCTCGACGTCGAGCGCGACCATCGTCACCTGCGCAGGGCGACCGTCAGCCCGCAGGCGGTCGGAGACGACATGCCGGGCCAGGAGGCCGACGAAGGCATCCCAGCTGCCCTGGCCGGGGTCGAAATGCGGTGCCCGCTCGACGATGGCGAGCAGGATGTCCTGGCTGAGATCCTCGCGATCCGCGCGGCTTCGCCGGCCGCAGCGGGCCCAGCGGGCAGCCTGGCGGCGGGCGGCGCTGATCGCGGCCTGCGTATGATGATCATCCCATTTCGGGAGGCATCGGGGCTCGGGGTGCTGTTGAGGGAGCAAGGTCGGATCCTCGGTCTGGGCGTCGCGATGACGCCCGGACCGCAACACGGCGCTCGCCGGGGCGGCGAGGCGGAAAGGGGCCGGATGGGGCGGATTTCGCCCCGGCTGATTTCAGCGACGACGCAAAATCAATGTGTTACCTGTCTGCTTCAGCTCGCAGGAGACGGGGTGGGGCGGAAATCGGATTTCCGCACCCCCTCCCTCACGCGGCGCTGGACTTCCGGATTGTGACGAACATAATAGGAACATTGCCGTTGATGAGATCGTTCACGCCATAGGATCATCCTCCGATGCCGCTCGCCGTCCACTACCCCTGCCATCCTGGGTCAGGCACCCCGTCTGCCCTGTCCGTGGCCGCCATCCGGGCAGTCGCTGCCGGGGTGCGCCGGCAGATCCCGCTGGAAGCCGACAGCCTCGCCGTGAGCCTGCCGGCGCTACTGCACGCAGGACAGCAGGTGCTCGTGAACGGTCGCGGCGTTACTGTCGTCTGGGACCTGGGGCATCCCCTGCGCGACAGCACCGGTCGACCGGTCCTCGGCGTATGCGACACCGATCCCGAGGAGCCCGACTGCGCCTTCGTCTCGGTGAACCGCGAGCTGACGATGCATCGGCCGGATCTCGCGCTGAGCACGGCAGCGCACGAGCTCGGCCATGTGCTGTTCGACGTGCCTGCGGCGTTGCAGACCGGCATGCGGCGGTTTCGTGCCGTTGCTGCCGATGCGGCGGCACTCGACCGCGTCGGGCGTGGCGCGGAGGGGCGGGCCAACGAGTTCATGGGAGCGCTGCTGGCGCCACCTGTCGCGCTGCATACGCGGCTGCTGGCCCATGCGCGTGCCGAGGGGCTCCGGCTTGCCCGCGCGCCGCACCAGGGACGCCCGGGAAGTCCCGTCCTCGCTGCCGGCAATCCGCCCGACATCGTTGCCGGCGTCGTGGCGGCGCTGGCCGGGGATTTCGGCGTGTCGGAACGCTTCGTCACCGTGCGCCTTGCGCGCTACGGCCTGGTACAGGGAGGCGGGCGATGAGCTTCGGCACGGTGGTCCGTGCCAAGCGGCAGGCGCTTGGCATCGGGCTCAACGACTTCTCCGAACGGCTCGGCATCTCGCCGGCCTACTGGTCGCGCATCGAGCGTGGCCACGAGAAGCCGCCGCGGGACGAGCTGATCGAGCGCGCCGCCGCGATCCTGGGCGAACGGCTGGATGATCTGTTCGTCGAGGCGGATCGGCTGCCGCCGGACATGCGGCGGGACATGGGCAGGGTGGTGCTCGCCTATCGGCGCATGCGCGCCCAGGGCTTCCGGTGAGAGGGGGAGCACGATGGCAGCGCGCATGCACCGCAAGCCGTTCTATCGGTTGGAGGAGCTCTGCGAACGGTGGGGCATGTCGATCGGGGACATCGCCGCCTTTGCCATCGCGAAGGAGCTTGTCGTTTCCATCGCGACAGCGGGCGTCATGGTCGAGGAAGGAATCATCGATGCCGAGGCAGATGGATTCCCTCGCCGTGTCCCTGCCGGCATATTCATTCGGAGCGGCCTGATCGACCTGGATGGCAATGATGCCTGGGTGGTCCTGCAGCGAGGTTCGCATCAGATCGAACGTCTTCCGGCCACTCCGGGTGAGTATGTCCGGCCATGCATGAGTGACGGCATGCCGGATCCCGTCGAGGTGTCAGTGCAGGACCTGGTCGTGCGCCATGCCGAGCGCGAGCGTTTCGAGGTGGCGCAGGAGCTTCCGGACCGCCTCCAGGATCCGGTGCCATCCGCCCTTGTCGCGCTGCCGCCGCGCCCTCGCGGCGTGCAGGCGACGCATGATTGGGAGGCGTGCTGGGTGGAAACCTGCCGCACGCTGTATTTCGATGGCGTGCCGGAGAGCCTCTCGGCCCTGGTCCGTCGGCTGCAGGACTGGTTCGCCGCGCAGGGCAGGAAGGTTCCCGACGAGAGCACCCTCAAGAAGAAGCTGAAAGCCCTGTGGCAGGTGTTCGCACCAGAGGCTGAGCGGAAGTCGGCGTGACGGGTGGGACCGGCGCGCCTGCGGCATGGGAAAATCCTGCACGCCGATCGGTAGATGAAGGGCAGGACGATCATGGATCGCGATGCCCCAGCCTGCCAACTTCCATCTCCCGCCCCATCTGCGCGAGGTCTGCGACACCCTCGCCCGCGGCATCCTGCGGCTGCGCAGCCGCGTCGCGGAGGATCTCGCCCGTGACGCGGCGCAGGTCGAGGTGACCGGAGACATTCGCCTACACTCCACCGCCCGCCAGCGCCGTCATGCGAACCCCAGGAGAGAGGGAGTCGCATGACCAGACGATCGACCAGCAGGGCGAAGAAGCAGGACGCACCGTCGCCGTCGGCCGCCATCCCGAAGATCCCGCCGGCACAGGTGCTGTCGCGCCTCGCGGCATTGCAGACGGCGCCGATCGCAGACCTGAAGCAGCAGTGGCGGGAGCTGTTCGGGAAGGAGCCGCCACCGTTCAGCCGAAGCTACATCACCAGCCGGCTCGCCTACCGCATCCAGGAACTGGCCTATGGCGGGCTGAAGCCGGAGACGCGGGCAAGGCTCGAGGCGTTGGGCGAGCAGCTCGACGGTGGCAACATTGTCCTGCGCCGCATCCGCGCCGACAGCCGGCCGCTGCCGGGGACGCGGCTGATCCGCGAGCATGATGGCGTGCAGCACGTCGTCACCGTTCGTGCCGATGATTTTGAATATGAGGGGCGGCCGTATCGGTCGCTGTCCGCCATCGCGCGGCACATCACCGGCACGCGCTGGAACGGGTGGACATTCTTTGGGCTGCGCCAGCCGGGCGGTGGCGCATGAGGCGGAAGGCGCCTGCCGGCGAGGTGATGCCAGCGACCACGAAGAAGCTCCGCTGCGCGGTCTATACCCGGAAATCCACCGACGAAGGGCTCGACAAGGAGTTCAACACCCTTGATGCGCAGCGCGACGCCTGCGAGGCGTACATCGCCAGCCAGCGCGCCGAGGGGTGGGTGCTGGTCCGGGACCGCTATGACGATGGGGGCTTCTCCGGCGGCACGTTGGAGCGGCCGGCGCTGAAGCGGCTGCTGGCCGATATCCAGGCCGGGCTGGTCGACGTCATTGTCGTGTACAAGATCGACCGGCTGTCCCGCTCGCTGATGGACTTCGCCAAGCTGGTGGAGACTATGGAGGCGCATGGCGTCACCTTCGTCTCGGTCACGCAGTCCTTCAACACCACCACCAGCATGGGGCGGCTGACGCTGAACATCCTGCTCAGCTTCGCGCAGTTCGAGCGCGAGGTGATCGGGGAGCGCATCCGGGACAAGGTGGCCGCGTCGAAGGCCCGCGGCATGTGGATGGGCGGGAAGGTGCCGCTCGGCTATGACGTCGCCAACCGCAAGCTGGTGGTGAACGAGGCCGAGGCGGCGCGCGTCCGGCGCGTGTTCGAGCTTTTTGTCGAGACCGGCTCGGGCGTCGAGACTGTCCGCCGCCTGCAGGCCGAGGGCGTCACGGCGAAGTCGGGCCGGCCGCTCAACAAGGGCGATGTCTACAAGGCGCTGAACCTGCGGACCTACATCGGGGAGGTCACGCACAAGGGGAACATCTATCGCGGCGAGCACCAGGCGATCGTGCCGCGGGATCTGTGGGACCGCGCGCACGCCATCCTGCAGGTCAGCCCGCGCACGCGGGCCGCGCAGAACCGGCGGCATGCGCCGGCTCTGCTGAAGGGACTGATCTTTGGGGTGGATGGCCGGTCGCTCTCGCCGACTCACTGCGTGAAGAACGGTCGGCAGTACCGCTACTACGTGGCGCAGCGCGTGCTGAAGGGCGATGCCGCCGACGACGTCAGCATTGTGCGGCGGATGTCGGCGGCGGAGATCGAGGGGGCTGTGATCAGCCAGGTCCGTGCGCTGCTGCGCCAGCCGGAGATCGTGGTCGGCACCTGGCTCGCGGTGCGGCGCGAGGCGCCGGACCTGACGGAGAGCGAGGTCCGCGACGCGCTGCATCGGCTCGACCCGCTGTGGGACGAGTTGTTCCCCGCCGAGCAGACGCGCATCGTCCGGGCGCTGGTCGAACGGGTGGTGGTCGGGCCGGGTGGTGCCGATATCCAGCTTCGGTTGGAGGGGCTGGCCGGCCTGGTCCGCGATCTCGGCACGATCAGCCCCGACGCGCTGCGGGCGGCGGCATGAGCACGGCGACCAGCATCACGGTCCGGGTGCCGCTGAAGATCCGGCGGCGGCCGGGGCGGAAGACGGTGGTGACGCCGGTGGCCGGGGAGGGCGGTGACGTTGCCACCCTGACGCGGGCTGACCCGGCACTCGTGAAGGCGCTGGCGCGGGCGTTCCGGTACCAGCAGCTGCTTGACGAAGGGCGATACGCCTCCATCAGCGAGATGGCAGCGGCGGAGCGGATCGAGCGGGGATACCTCGGCTCGCTGCTACGGCTGACGCTGTTGGCGCCATGCATCGTCGAAGCGATCCTGGACGGCAAGCAGGCGCCCGAGCTCACTCTGCCGATCCTGATGGCGCCGTTCCCCGCCGAGTGGAGTCAACAGCCAGGCCGGCAACCTGGGCCATCTCGCACTCTGTCCAGTCCGCGAGGGCCCTGGCCGGGCGGGCGAGATGCGCCAATCATGACCAAATGATCGCGGTCATAGTCGACCATCGCATTGGCGAGCGTCCAGCGCAGGCCATGATGTCGCGGCGGCGAGGTATGTCATCAGCCGGCGCTGTCTTGGACTATCCGGAGCCATCCGACTTCGCGTCAGAAAGTGGAACGAAAGCCAACTGCGAGACCGGCTGAACACGCTCCAGTGACATCTGCTCCGGGTCGGAACCAACTAGCCCCTGTTCGATCATAAGGGACCTTCCGAGGGAGCCGTGCATCGCGGCTTCCAGCCTCCGCCCAGCCGCCAGAATCACATCGTCACGCCCCTCATCCGACTTCATGCGGCGCAGCAGAAACTCAGGGTCCGCGAGCACGCTTGCGAGTTTCCGGCTCATGGACTGGAGCACTTCCGCGCTCTCCCGCGTAACGGCCGCCGCGGCATGCTGGTTGTCCAGTGCGACCCAGATAGCGGAAGCAACATAAGCGGCATCCGCTGCGCTCTCGCACAGGTCGGCGAGTTCGCCCGGCAAGCGCAGGGCCACCGGCACGCCGTCCTCCTCGACCCTAACCAGGTGTCGTGCCTGCTCCAGGAGATCGTGGAAGGCTTGCTGCGCGTCCTTTCCCGCTGCGATCAGGGCCGTCCGATCCCGATGCTGCAATGCGACGACCGCTGCCGTCTTCGCCGCCTTGAGGCGGCTGACCGGCTGTGTGCGGAGCGCATCGAGGGTGAGGGTCTGCGCAGTCTGCATCCGGGTCAGCCGACCCTGAATGTCGGACAGGCGATCCTCGATCGCGTTCAGGCGGGCCTCGATCCTGCGCAGGCTGGCGGCAATTGCCGCGTTCTGCGCAATGGAAACGACCTGCAGCAACTGAGTCACATTCATCGCTGCGCGGAGCGGTTCGAGTGGGGGCAGGTTGCCCAGTCGCGCCGGGTCCTTGGGCAAGTCCTCGAAGCCGCGCAGGATGTAGCGGAACTTCTTGCCCGCGGTGTCACGGAGGAGGATGCCGTGCACCTCCAACTCCCCGGCGGCAAGCTTCCCAATGATGTGGAGGCCAGCCTCTGCCGTGACGGATATGGGACCCATCGCTCAATCCCTGAAAGCCGACGCCAGACGCTCCTCGCGCAGGCGGCGACGATGATAGGCGATCATAAGAGTAGCGGGGCGCAGGACCCGGTAGCCGGGTCCGGCCAAGTCGTAGGCCGCCCAGACGGTGCCCACAGCAGCAAGCACTGGCCCGACGAAAGGGACGACCGCGCCAACACCGCGAGCCGCAAGGAAGGCAAGGAGTTGGGGGGCTCCAAGGCTCGCCGCACCACCCGCCGCCGCGACCACTGCGCCTTTCGCCGAGCCCAAGTCCAAGCCGGCCTTCTTCATCGCGGCCTCCCTCTCGGCGAGCGGCAGATGCTCCCATGCTGCCAGCGCCTTACGGAAGACCGCGTCCTCGATGCTCCAGGCCGGAAGCGTCGGCTGTCGTTCGTCCTTTGCGACGGCGAGATGCTCGGCGGTGCTGATCAGGATCTCTTTCCACCCCGGAGGGGTGGCCACCTGCCGAGCAAGCTCGTGGCTTCCCCACCAAAGGATCTCCTCGGCGATCGCCTTCGCATGCGGGGTGAAATCGCCATCTGCCGGAAGCGCGTGCGCGGCGTAGGCGCGACGCGCCGGGAAGATGGAGTAGGTCTTGTGCTGCTTGAGGATGCCGACCAGGTCGCGAAGCGCATGGTTCGGAAAGCTGGCGAGCAAGCTGCCCAGGTCATCGCTGAGCAGGGGATCGCGCCTCATGCCGCCCTCCTCGGCCGCCCGCGCCGGGGCGGGAGGGCGGCGCTGCCCTGAACTCTGGCAAGGGTGACGGAGGCTGGTTCGTCGGCCGGGTCCTGGGGGACGAGCTCGCCGCGGAAGGCGCGGGCCAGGATTCTGCGTTCCAGATGGTCAAGGAGGGCGAGGGCGCGAGTGGCCTCGTGTTCGGTTCGAGCCGAACTCGCGATTGCATCGTCCAGCGTAGCCACGACGGTTTCCGCCGTCCTGGTCGGGGCAACCGGGACCGGAATTGTCGAGACCTTCGACAGACTCAGCGTGTGCAGGCCAGACGAGGACGATGCTACGGCTTCAAGGATCGAGCGGCCATGAGGCGACATAAGCCAATGGACAAGGAAGCGCGTGGGAATGCTCTTCCGGGGCCGCACGCGGATCAGATGATTCTGATGTCCGCAGCCGGCAATTGCCCCGCTCCAGACCGCAACACGACCGATTTGGTCGACGCTGCCATTTCCTTCAACGATCAAGAGATCGCCGGCCTCAAGCTGAACACGTTCGCGCTCAGCTTCGGAGACGCGGATGGTCTCGATCGTGCCGAGACGCAGTTCGTCTGCGTAAACATTGGCTACACGAAGGTATGGAATCTCGATCGGTTGAGTAACACGCTGCCGGTTCTTGGTGATGCCGCCTGTCACTGCTCCGAGAGAGGACATCTCGGCCCAACGCCATCCCTTCGGCAGGTTTGGGAGTCCTTCGAAGCGCCGAGGCGGCTCGTAGGATGGCAAGGGCAATTCATCGCCCTGCGCTAGCCATCCTGCTTCAGCCTCGAAAGCCCGGCGCCTGCACTGATCGCGATATCGCGCTGCCAGCGGCGCGATGCGCAGTAGGTCGGCGCGGGCCTGGCGGGTGCGGGCGAACAGCTCCTCGATCCGCGCCACGATCCGGCGCTGCTCGGCGAGCGGCGGCACAGGTAAGGCGATCTTCCTGAAGTTCACCAAACTAATTTTCTGTTGGGCTACGCCCTTTGTGATGCCTTCCAATTGCTGACGGACAGCAGGCGAACGGAGGCAGAAACTAAGATACTTTGTGTCCACTGCGTTCAGATTTGGCGTCAGCTTGATACAATCCGAAGTGATGATCGCTGGCGGCGCGTCGTTCGGAAATATCATGGTGTCGCCTGGAGGTTCACCCATCTTCGTAATGAGGACGTCACCGGCTCGCGCCGTATGTTGGTGTAGCTGCTTTGCCTTACTCGGGGTGACATAGTGGACGGTCGGACCGTCAAAGGAGCCCCGCTTGATGTCCCTAACGAACACGAGCCGAACACCTTCATCGCGATAGTCCTGACGTAGAAGGTTGCTGCCGAACGGGCCTATCGCAACGGCATATGGGCCGGGTGCTGCGACTTGGTCGACGGTCTGCCAAACCCACCCTTTCGGCAGTTCCTCACTCACTCCGCCGCCTCCGCACGCTCGCCGTTGCCGTTCAACTCCCCGGCTAGCGCCTCCACCTCGACCATCGCTCGTGCCAGATGGGTGCGGATCGCCTCCAGGATGTCCTCCGGCTCTTCCAGCGCGTCCTCTGCCGCCGCGTCATCGCCGCGCAACCAGGAGATGTCGAGATTCTCCCCGCGCGCCGCGATCTCCTCCCGCGTGAAGCGCCGGAAGCGGCCCTCGGCACCCTGGTCCTCGCGCGCCGCGCTGCCATTCGGATCCTCGCCATAGGCGGCCTCGAACGCCGCGAAGTCGTCGGCGCGCAGCGGGCGGGTCTTGCCGTAGGCGGGCTGGCCGGCGCGCATGTCGTACACCCACACCGCCTGCGTGTTCCCTCGCGCCGTGGTGCCGCGGCGCAGGAACACGACATTGGTCTTCACCCCCTGGGCGTAGAAAATCCCGGTCGGCAGGCGCAGGATGGTGTGCAGGTCGGCCACCTCCATCATCCAGCGCCGCAGCTCCCGCCCCACGCCATCGGCGAACAGCACATTGTCCGGCAGCACGATGCCGGCGCGCCCGCCCGGCTTCAACGCGCGGACGATATGCTCCACGAAGGCGAGTTGCTTGTTGGAGGTGTCGGCGGTGATGGTGAAGTCGCCGCGCACCGGCCGCCCGCCGCCCTTCTTGGTGCCGAAGGGTGGGTTGGAGAGGACCAGGTCGGCCTGCCCCAGCGCCTCGCCATCCGGCCCGAGCGTGTCGCCGCCCTTCACGCCATCCGGCTCGATGCCGTGCAGCAGCAGGTTCATGGTCAGCAGCCGATGCGTGCCGGGCACCAGCTCAAGGCCACGGAAGGCCTCGCGCCGCTGGAACTCCTGCCGCGCCTTGGGCAGGGCGAACAGGTCGTCCGTCACCGCCTTGATGGCGCGGTCCGCCGCCACCAGGAAGCCGCCGGTTCCGGCGGCGGGGTCCTGGATCACCTCGCCGGGCCGCGGCTTGAGCAGCCGCACCATGCAGTCGATCAGCGCGCGCGGGGTGAAGTATTGGCCGGCGCCGGATTTCTTCTCATTGGCGTTCTTCTCCAGCAGCCCCTCATAGAGGTCGCCGATCCCTTCCTCCTTCGCCGAATACCAGTCGAGCCGATCGAGCGCGCCGACCAGCTCGCGCAGGTTCGCCGGCTTGCGCAGGCTGGTCTGGGCATTGTCGAAGATGGTGCGGATGCCGGGATGCCCGGAGGTGCCGAGCTTCAGCAGCGTCGCGCGGTAATGCGTCAGCAGCGCATCGCCCTCGCGCGAGGTCAGGCCGGACCAGCGGCAATCGGCCGGGATCAGGGCCTCCCGCCCCGTCTCGGCGAGCATCTTGAGGAAGAGGAGATAGGTCAGCTCGGTGACGTAGTCCTGATAGGTGATGCCGTCATCGCGCAGGATGTTGCACAGGCCCCAGAGGCGCTGGACCAGGTTGGCGGCGGTTGCGCTGGAGGCGCGCGGAATTTGGGTCATGCCGCCGGCTTCCAGACTTCTTCATTGATGTCGGCAAGCAGCGACGCGAGCTGCCCGCCGAAGACCGTGTTGAGTCGCTTCATGCCGCCGTTTTGCGCGAACAGGCCCTCGTCGAGAAGGGCCGGATCGGCGACGCCCATCTCCTTCACCAGGCCGGCGAGGCGGTCGAGCCATTGCCGCTGCGGCGCGGTCCAGGCCTGGCGGGCGCGCAGCCGCGCCATGGCGCGATCCACCCGCGCCGCCCAGGGCTCCAGCGCGTCGCCGAGTGCGGCCTGACGGACGAAGCCGATCAGCCCCGCAGCGATGTCCTGGTTGGTGGCGTCGCGATAGGCGGCGCGCAGGGCGGCCTCGGTGAAATGCTCGGCCTGCAGCGCCATGGCGAGCTCCTTCAGCGCGGCGCGGGTCAGCTCGCGTGGCCGGGTCAGCACGGTGTTGAGTGCGGCAAGGGTATTGCCGTTCTCGCGCAGGAAGGTGGCGAAGGCCGAGAGGTAGTCCTCCGGCCGGCCCGCGGCGCCATAGCCGACGGTCGTGCTGTGGTGGCTGTCGGGGTGATAGGAGACGGCGAGCGGCAGCGGGCGGCCGCCCTCCGGGTTCCAGTCCAGGATCGGCCCGAGAGTGGGGCGGGCTTTCACCCATTCGGCGAAGTCTTCGGGACTGGCGCCCTGGATGCGCGCCACCGTGTCGGCCGGGCTTTCGCCGGCGGCGTTCTCCCAGGCCTCGGCGGCCTGTGGGCTGAGCTTGCCGAGGCGCCGGCGCAGCCGGACCAGGATCTGGTCGCGCACGGCAGCACGGAAGGCCGGATCGGTGGCTTCGGCGAGTTCCCGGAGCAGTTGCTCGAAGGAGAGCTTCGGGTCGACCACCACCGGCCGCATCTCGGTGAAGGCCTGGATAGCGTCGTATTGCCGCACGGCGTCGAAGACGCGGAAGGTCTCCTTGCCGATCGCCGGGCAGGGTCGGGTCGCGCGGCCGATCATCTGGTCGTAGAGGATCCGGCTGTTGACCCGGCGCAGGAAGACCAGATTGACGATGGAGGGCACGTCCACGCCGGTGGTCAGCAGGTCCACCGTGACCGCCACCTTGGGCAGCGCGTCGTTGCGGAAGCGGCGGATCATCCGGCCGGGCCTGTCGATGCTGCCGGTGATCTTCGCGACGGCGCCGTCCTCTATCTCGCCATAGGTGGCGGCGAAGGCCTTCTTGAGCTCGGCCACCACGATGTCGGCATGGGCGTCGGTCGCCGCGAAGACCAGCGTCTTGCCGGGAAGGCTCGGGTCGATGTGCTGGGCCAGTTCCTCCGCGACGACACGGTTGAACTCCTGGGTGATGACGCGCTTGTTGAAGCTCTCCACCTCGAAGTCGAGGTCGTCCGGGGCGGTGGTGAGGTCGATGGATTGGGTCAGCGGGTCGAGCAGCGGCAGATCCTCGCCCTGCCGGAAGTGGATGCCGGCCTGGGAGAGGGCGGTCTCGATGCGGATCGGCGGTTCCTGATCGATCAGGTAGCCGTCGATCACCGCCTCGCGCAGGCCGTAGGTGAAGACGGGGCGACCGAAGATCTCGGTGGTGTGCAGCGCGGGGGTGGCCGTAAGGCCGATCTTGACCGCGTCGAAATGCTCCAGCACGCGACGGTATTTCGAGACATAGTCCGCCTCGCTGCGGAAGCCGAGCTCGGCATCGCCCAGTTCGCGGTCGAGCGTATAGCCGCGGTGGCATTCATCCACGACGATCAGGTCGTAGAGATCGACCGGCGGTACGTCGTCCGGCGTCCCGGCGTAGAGGATGCGCTTGACCAGGGACTGGATGGTGCAGATGTGCACCTTGGTCGCCTCGTCGGGGGCGGTCTCGTTCAAGCCCTTCAGCCCGAAGATGTCGGCGAAGGTGTTGGCGCCGACGACGCGGGTTGTGCGGAACTCGCCGCCGGCCTGGTCGCCGAGCGAGGTGCGGTCCACCACGAAGCACACCCGCCGGAAGCGCCGCGTAGCGAGCAGCCGGTAGAGCATGGCGATCGCCAGCTTGGTCTTGCCGGTGCCAGTCGCCATGGCGAGCAGCAAGGTGCGGCGGCCGTCCTCGGCGAGGTTGCGTTCCACCGCCTCGATGGCGCGGCGCTGGTAGGGCCGTAGCTCGAAGCCGAAGTCGAAGGGCTTCTCGGCAAGCTCGGCTTGCGCCTTCGCCTGATCCTGGCCGAGCAGGGCGAGCAGGCCATCCGGCGTGTACCAGTCGGAGAGGGCACGGCCATGGTTGGTCAGCGCGCGGGCATCGCGGAACCAGATGCCGGATTGGGTCTCGATCTGCTTCAGGTAGCCGCGGCCATTGGCGGAGAACAGGAAGGGCAGCCGGTAGGCCGGCTCCTGGCCTTGGCTGTCGGCCGGCCAGGGACCGCCAGCGGGCAATTCGAGGCCGGGTTCCGGGAGGAAGCCCTGGGCGTAGCGGCCCGCCTGGACGAGGGCGGCGGCGACGTTGCGGTTGCGCCGTTTGGCCTCGACCACACCGACGCAGGTCAGGCCGCAGAACAGGGCATAGTCGGCGGGACCGCTGGCCGTCGGCCATTCGGCGATGGCCATGTTGCGGCCCTTGGCCGGGCGGGCGCCTGCGGCGTAGCGCAGGGTGCGGGTGTCCGCCTCCCAGCCGCGGGCGCGGAGCTGAGCGTCGATGCGGTCGCGGGTGCTGGCCTCGTCGAGGTCGAGGGCCTCGGCGGCCTGGAACGCGAGGAGGCTGATCGTCTGCTGCGCCGCGGGTGGGGCGGTCGCGGCGGCCTGCTGCAGGGCGACAAGCTCTGCGGCGAGCGCCGTTCGGGCAGCCTGCTCCTCGGCGGCCAGGGCCTCCCACACGGCACGGTCGGCAGCTTCGGCCTGGGCGCGTGCCTCTGCGGCTTCGGCGGCCTCGCGGGCGCGCTCGGCGGTGGTGAGGCTGGCGTCCCGCTCGGCGCGCAGGCGTTCGATCTCCGCCTGGAGCTCCGCCGTCGCATCGACAGGCGGGCGGGGCGGCTGGAAGGGACCGGGCTTGAACTTCGGGTCACCGAAGGTGCGGTGGAAGAAGATGGCAAGCTGGCGGGCGAGCCGGAGCGCGGCCATGGCCTCGGCACGGTCGCCTTGGTGACCGTGGGTGGCGTCGTTGCCGCGGCGCCGGAGGTCGTGGAATACGTCGA
The DNA here is from genome assembly GCA_023424475.1 of Pseudomonadota bacterium. Lineage (GTDB taxonomy): Bacteria > Pseudomonadota > Alphaproteobacteria > Acetobacterales > Acetobacteraceae > Neoroseomonas. The sequence continues at coordinate 17,661 of JAFADX010000235.1, read as the reverse complement.
GCACGTCCCGCGGGACGGTACCCTCGCGGCGCAGGCGCACCAGGAGTTCGGCCTGCGACTCCTCCATTGTCGTGAAGACGCCGGTCCGCGCGGCCATCTGCTGCGCCAGCATCTCCCCGAACTGGCGGAACTTCATGAGTGAGGTGACGGGGTCGTCCGGGAAGTACTGCTCGGCGCGGGTCGCGACGGCCACCAACCCCGCATCGTAACGAGCGAGGAAGCCGAAATTGGCAGAGGGTGGGAGGCGGATCGGCATGGGATGCCTCTATGGAACAGGCGGCATCCGTTACGAGCAAGCCTTCCGTCCCGTGATTCCGCGCACGCGGAGTCATGCCCCATCGCGTGGTGAAGGAGCAGTGCCCCTCGGCGGTCTGGGCCGCTAGCGCCTCGCGCCGGGCGGAGCTGTCATAGGCCTTGCTGGAACCGCTGCTGCCTGCCGCACTCTGCCGAGTCCTGGGGGACGGGTAGAGGCGCCAACGCCAATAGACTCACATCCCTCAAGCGGTCGAAATGCTGAATATCAACATGCCGCTTCTCAACAAATCCTTGCTGGATCAACAGATTAAGGGTTGAGGGTAAAATCGGCCTACCCTCAAGGTTCGGAGACTCTCGGCTCTCTCCGGCCTGAAATCCGCGCTTGTTACGACCTCGCACCATCGAGGTTTGGCGGCAAACCCCGGCCAAACCTGCGCCTCAGCGCGGTGCCCTGACCAGGAGAGACAGGTTGTGATGAGGCCGACTGGAGCAGCGGTGGGAACCGGGGAATGAAATTCTCTGCGCGCCGGGAGGCGGGTGGATGGAAGCGAATGCAAGAGCCACACGATCAAGGTATAGCCGCTCACGACGTCTCCGAGTCAGGTGCTGACGGCTGCGAGGGCGGTGGCGAGCCGTTGACAGGGGAAACCGTGGGCTGGGTATCGAGCCGCGAAATCTTCGTTCCTCGGACTTCGACACTGTAGAGATAAGCGGAGGGCCAGTGTCTCGAGGCGCCCAGGTCGCGGATCCGGTGAAGCCGTGCCGCGTCGCGAGTACCGGCGCGCCGACGAGCAGCGCGGCCAGCAGTAAGGGTGACGCGAGGAACCCACTCATCGTTGACCGCGGCGCGGCGAGGCGTCTCGCCCCCCCTAACTCAGGGCGGCGGTCCGGTCGGCGGCGAACGCGCGTCAGCGCCACATGAAGGCGCGACGGTACATGCGGCGCCGCGCGCCGGCGAAGGACCACGGCGTGAGCGGCATGCCGATGATGTCGATGAACACGGAGACGTTGCTGCCCGACGCGGGCATTTCGCCTTCCAGCACCTGCACGGCGTAGCTCAGCTTGTTGTCCTGCAGCGTGGGGTCGCGCAGCACCACGACGACCTGGCGCAGCGAGTTGCCTTCGAGGATGGATACGTCCGCATTCGGTGGGTCCCGCAGGAAGCTGTCACTACCACTGCCCCAGAAGGGTACCCAATCAACCGTACGCATGTTCGCAGCGATGCGCTCGGGGCGGTCGGCGAAGGCCAGCGTGACCGGGCTGACATCGTGTAGCGTCATGCGCTTCGACGTAGCGTCATAGGTCAATCGCTCCGCCGTCTGCACGAATAGAAAGTCGGCCGTACCGGACGTCGTCTGCGCGTCCGCGGGAGCCACGGAGAGCAAGACGGCAGCGGCCGTCCCGGCCGTAGCAATCGCGATTCGTCGGGTGGTCATGCCTACAAATCCTCCTGTGGGGGGTATCACGCTACGGCTCATGTCGGTGGAGCCTCAGAAGCTGAAATTCACCGCAAGATATGCGCCACTCATCGACAGATCCTGCACCAGCCCGGTGCCGCCCTGGTCGTATGACATGTACCGCCAGCCGAGTTGCACGCCGGCCCAGCCTGACTGGTACCCAATGCCCGCGAAGGTCTGCCAGGTGAAGTTCGAATCACCAGTGCCGATATCAACGTAATAGGGCAGGAAGACGCCAGACTGACCAATATTGACGCGCCCACGCACGCCGATGATGCCGTTCCAGATGTTATCGCGGCCTGACAGGCGCCCGGCGCCGCCGAAGCTAGGCCCGGCGTTGCCGCGCGGTCCGACGAGCGTCAGCGCCACATTGTAGTTGGTCGATGCCTCAATGCCGAGGTAGCGGAAGCCTGCCAGCACGTCGACATGACCCCAGCTTCCATCCGCGACCGTGTAGCCGCCGGCGAGCGTCCACAGCGTGGTCTTGAGCGTCGAGGCCCCACTTGCATTGACCGTCGACGAGATCGGGTTGCGCCCGACCTGGACGAGGTCGACCGAGTCGACGCGGCTCGATCCCGCATCGGCACTGACATACATGATGTCCGTCAGCATCGAGAAGCGGTCGTAGCGCACCATCGCCGCAAGGGCCGTGGCAAAGTTCAGGTTGGCGAAGTAGTCGTCGGCATTGGTCTTCACATCGGCCGTGCCGGCGCCACTGGTCGGCAGGTTGTAGCGCAGGTCGGCGTTGACCGAGGGCAGCCAGACATAGGGCGCGACCTCGAAACTCCATCCGGGCCGCAAGCCGGTGCCCTGCGCCGCGGCCCCCGAGACGGCGCCGCAGGAGACGAGGGCAGCGGCCGCTAACATCCGCCAGATGCGCGAGATCATTCCAGTCGCTCCTCGCGGCCCCAATGCGGGCCGACGCGTCCGCAAGCCGCGGGCGAGACCGTCCCGCCCGCCTCAGTTTCGCCGCGCAGGCGCAGCGTCCGGCGCTCCGCGTCGCGTGCGCGTGGCCATCTCCTGCAGGCGATCGAAGCCTGGGCGGCGCGCCCGAAGACGCACCGCGGATGCTCAGTCAACAAGCTCGATCTCACTAGGCCGCCAGGTCTTGGCGAAGAACGGTTCGAGCGGGCTGTAGAGCCGGAGGATGGTGAACCACCCCCTGCCCGGTGTGGTCTGGATCCAGTTGCCGCGGGCCACGCCGTTCGGCAGCGTCGGCGCGAAGTGGATCACCGTGCTGCCGTCCGCGTTCGCCGTGGCGGCTGGCGAGGGGAAGGACTGGCTGCCGGCGCGCGGGTAGCGTTGGGGCGTGTCGAGCATGGAGCGCGTCTGGTTGTCATAGACAGTGAAGGACCAGAACTTCGCTTCCGGGACGTCCTTCGGCAGCGTCACCCGGTAGTGCTTTGCCCCGTCGAAGGGCCGCTGCGCCGCGTCCTGGAAGGCCAGGAGATATTGCGACCCGATGCCCGGCAGACGCATCGACATCGCGGGCGTGATGCCCGTGATGCCGTAGAAGAACATGCTGCGGATGTTCATCGTGCGGTAGCCGGTGGGCGGGTGCACGCGCACGCCCTCGCGGGTGATGTCGGGGATCGGCGTCTCGAACTCCGAACCGCTGATGAAGAGCGGGTTCTGCCAGGCCGAGCCGGGATAGTAGGCCCATTCGGGGTCGCGCGGCGCGGTGAAGAGGGTGCGCAGCGTCGCATTCGCGACCGCGGCCGTCTCGGTGAGGATGCGCTTCATGCGCGCATCCGGCGCGAAGGGCCGGCCCTTGATGATGCCGATGGCGGCGAGGGGGCCCATCAGTTCCGGATCGAGCGCCGTCGCCGGTTCCTGCTGCACGACCTCGTCCAGGAACTCGAAGGCGCTGAAGTCACCCGGCGGGATGGTGTTCATCGCCTTCCCGCTGCCTTCGTGGAACACCTGCGCCGGTGGCGGCTCAAGGCGCGCCAGGGGTGCGCGGCCGGCGAGGAACTCGGCGATGGACGTTCCCATGCCGCCGGGCTGGTAGCGGTAGATCCTGGTGTGACGCTTGATGACCTCGACCGCGGGCTTCGGGTCGTTGTCGACCATGAAGGAACGGCCGAGGAGCAGCACCCGCGTCGTGCTGGCGCGGGCGACGTAGTAGCCGCCTTCGGGCACGACCCCATCATAGCCGGGCGGCAGGAGCAGATACCTCCCGCCCAAGCCGCGATCGGGGCCGGGCGCGCCGAAATCGATCACCCACCGCCACCAGTAGTCGTCGATGGTGCCGAGCGCCTCGGGTGGGGTCTCCAGGACCATCGGACCGTTCGAGAGATCGATCATGCCGACAAAGTAGACCGTGTCGGCATTCGCCGTCAGGAACAGGGACTTCGCGTCCATCAGTTCCGAGAAGATCAGAATCTCGTTGTCCTTGACGCCGATGTCGAGGAAGCCGCGGTGGATGGCCCGTGCATTGACGCCCTGGAACGTGTTGACGAAGGCATCGAAGGCACGCGCACGGTCAAGGTTATCATACAGCTTCTCGGCGGTCGCGGCATCCGGCACGCCGTCGTTGAACGCCAGCGTGCCGAGCGGTGATTCTACGCGATCCGGCGTGGTGATCGAGCGCGGCGCTTGGGTAGCGGCCCGGCCCGCGGTGCCTCCGCCGGCGGTCTGCGCGCTCGCCTCCTTGCGGGCAGCCGTGAGAAGCACCGGCAGGGCGCCAAGGGCGGCGTTGAAGTCGCGTCGTTGCATAGAAACAGCTCTTTTTGCTCGCGGGTACCCGGTGAGAGGCGTCGGCATCGCAGGTGTCACTTCGGGAACAGGAAGGACAGCTGAAAGCGCAACTGCCATTCAGGCCCAACGTCAGGTCGAACGATGTTGTAGTAGGCTCCGAGTTGCGCGTTCACGGGCTGTTCACCCATGCGGAATATCTGCCCGACTGCGAGGCCGAGCGGGACGGTCCATCGATCGTTGCTGTGGGCCTTCCAATCCGCCGTCACGATTGGCGAGAAGGACAGGTAGGTGCCACGTGACTGTGGGAAGTTGTAGTTTATGAACGGCTGAAATGTGAGCGTGTTGTACTGGGTCTGCGAATCACCGCCGAAGGACCAGACATTGTTGATGAGGCCGCCGATCACCCAGGGTCCCTGCATCGTCAGGGCAACGAAGGACGGCCCGCCGCCCCAGACGTTGCTGCCGAGGGCTCGCTCAGTAGTGGTCGGCACCTGCAACGCAGCGCCGATCCCCCAGATCACCTCGCCCGGCTGCGCGGGAGACAGGAATGCCGAGATCTGTGTGGCGCCGAGCCCGAAGGTTGTCCCTTCGCCGGGGGCGAGCCCCGGCTGAGATACCAGAGGCAGGATTGTTCGAGTAATCAGATTCCAATCCGCATTCAGTTCGATCGGTATGACGGGTTGGATATTGAGAATATTCTGAGCATGCCCATTCGGGCCGTAGTTGAGATTGGTGTTGTTCTGGAAGGGCAAGCTGATCATGTTCGCGACGGGGTTCTGCGCCGCACGCGCGAGGGCGCCAGCGTCTCTGCGCCCGTCGATGGTCTCCTGCCCTACCGCAGGGAGGGCTACAAGGCAGATCAGGGTGGAAATCCCCATCAGAGAATGCGGGCACGAAGACGACGCCATCCACAAACTTCCTCAGCCACGGCCATAGCGCCTCGGAACCGCGCCCGCCGCGGGGACTCCAAGTTGGAGGTACCGCCCTCCTCACGACCAACTTACCGCGCAGTCTACTCCGCCACGCGCGACGGTCACGCACTTACGCTATTCATATCTGGCAACGAGACGCAGACTGACGGCGCGGTGACAGGGCCTAGTGGGTGCCGGGCACCGGCTGGCCTGCTGAAGGTAGATATTCATCGTGTCGCATAACGTGGAATTCCGAAACTCGACGATCCTGGAGATCCGGGAGCCGGATCTTTTGGCGAAGTCCCTGCAGGACACGGATACCCAGTATTTGCGTTTGTCCGCTGAACCCTACGTGGCGCGTCTCACGTCGGTCGATCTTGGATCCCTGCGCCTTACATCGGTGGATGACAGTGCGCATGCGAGCCATGGTCCGATCGATCGCAATTGCGTTGTGCTTCTCTACGGCGTGAGGGCACTGCCTGAGGATATCCGTATCAACGGTACTGCAATGGCGACCTCCCAGGCGACTCTCCTCGGTCCGGGAAGCCCGCTAGAGTGTCGGGTGCCCTCTAAGATCCACTGGGCAAGCCTGTCGTTTGACGCAGATGCGTTTCAACGAGCGGTTGCTGATGAGGCGATGCCTCGCGACGGGGACTTCCGATTCGTCAACTTCAATCAGACAGGCAGAGCCCGCCTCACAGAACTCACGATAGAGATCGCGGCGATTGCCGCCGCAGATCCGGGTCGGCTCGAGCTGCCGCAGGTACAGAGGCACATCGCCGACACATGCCTCAGTTTGGCCACGCTGCCATCTCGCAGCGGAAATGGGAGATGGCTGCGGATGCTGCATCGCCGGGTCCGGATCGTCTCGAATGCCGAGGACTTCATCACCGCGCAGCTGAGCGTCGCGCTCTACAGCGCAGATGTTTGTGCAGCTCTGGGGGTGGCCGAGCGGACCCTTCACGAAGCCTTCGTCGCCGTGCGCGGCATGTCGCTGCACAGATATCTTCATCTCAGGCGCTTGAATCATGCACGCGACGTCCTGCGATCGGGGCAGGCAGCCCAGGTTAAGGCCGTGGCGCTGGCGGCGGGCTTTTGGAACGTCGGGCGGTTCTCTCAGGCCTACCGCAAGCTCTTCGGCGAGTTCCCGTCCCAGACGCTCGCGCAGCACAGAATACCCGGCCTTCCGAAAGTCGATTGTTCAAACAACTAGAGTCCGACCGCAGTAGGGCCAGCTTGGCGCGCAGCTTCCGGCGGCGGTGCCATCAGACACGAGATTAATTCGGCAGGGAAAAAATAATCTGGAACTGCGCGATCGCCTCCCACCGCGGCGCCCCGCTGGGGCGCTCAACATTGTAGAACCCTTGCACGGAGGCCGAATAATACCAGGGGCTTTCGCCGATCTGGAAGACCTTGCCGATCCCACCGCCGATAGGGACTAACCATCTGTCCCGAGGCGGAGCAAGCCAGTCAGCGGAGATCGTGGCATTGCTCTCCAGGAACCATCCGTTCGGAAGGTCATAGCCGAGGATATATTGAAGGCCGAATTCGTTGATCCGATCCGATCCGCTGCCGCCCAGTGACCACAGGTTCTGAACAACCGCGCCGGCAGAGAATGCTCCGAGCTTCGTGAAGACCACTGCGGCGGGACCGGCACCCACACTGCCGCTGCCGAGACGACGATCCGTTCTCGTTGGCAATTGCACGGCCGGCCCGATACCCCAGGATACAGGGCCTTCGACATTGGGCCGGATAAATCCGTTGAACACGACGTTGCCGAAGCCGGTGACGCGGTCTCCGCCGGTGTCCGGCACACGGAACGTCTCGAACGGCAGGATCGTATAGGTGATCAGCCGCCAGTCCTCGCCGAGCCGGAAGGGCCAGACCGGCTGGATGGAGAAGGCATCCGCACTCCCATTCCCGGCTCGACCGTAGGAGTTCTGGAAATACACGCTGCGCAGGGCGCTGAGTGGATTCTGCTTCGCGTCTCGCGCTTCCTCGATGGATCGGGGCGCGCTGGGTTCCTCGGCGATGGACGGAGACACGCTCGCCAGCAGCAGCGCCACCACAACCTTACAGCCGAATGATCGGCCGGAGTTACGGTGCCGCCCGCATGCGGACCAGGAATGGCCCCTGACCCGCGCGCCCCCATCCATCGCTGACAAGCTAGCCGACCTTCTGAATCTTCGGCGGCGCCCAGGTGCCGTTCAGGATCGATGGGCTCTGCTCCCTCGGCCAGTACATCCGCAGCATCGGAATGAAGGCGCCGCGCGGGGCGGGCAGCCAGTTCGCTTCCTTGTCGGCGCCCGGCGATTCCACCTGGAAGTACACGGTGGTCGTGCCGTCCGCATTGGTCCTGAGGCGGTTGCGTTGGCTGACGGTGAACTTGTTCAGTGCGTTGGGAACGAACCACCAGCCCTGGTCGACCTCATACATCGTGATGGACCAGAAGCCGTTCACCGGTGGCAGTTGCCCGGCCCCGAAGGTGACGGTGTACTTGCCGGCGCCCGTGAGCGGCCGGCCCTCGCTATCGACCTCTGCGAAGGGATAGACCGCGTCTTCCTGGAGGTTCGACGGCCAGCCGAAGCCGGCCACAACGGCCCGCTTCATGTAGTCGGTTCCGAACCGGCCGAGATCCTTGCTCATGATCCAGCCGTTGACGGTGCTGCCGACGCTGTTCTTGTTGGCCTCGATCTGCGCCAGGGCGCGCCGCGGCAGGTCCTTGAGCGCGTCGCGTGTCTTCGCATCCAGCTTGGCCGGATCGAAGGCCTGGCCGGGCACGATACCGATCTGCGCCATGCGGGCCAGCATCGGCGCGTCCTCGGCTGCCGGCGGCGCGGAGGAGCCCATCAACCGTGCGAGACGCGTGAAGTACTCCTCCGCTGACATGTTCAGGATGACCGTCTGCGGCTTGTCGGTCATGTTGAACCCGGGATTGGGATCGACCGCCGGCGCACGATAGGTGAAGTCCCGGCCGAAGGCGGAAAGCGGCACCAGCTTAAGCTGATCCTGGAGCGCGTTGACGATCCGGTAGTCGGCGTCGGAGCCATCGGCGTAGATGCGGCCGAGAATCACGAGGTAGCGCGTCGGCGACTTGATCTCCGTCATCCCTGCGGGGACGGAACCCGACCAGCCCGGACCGGTGATCAGGAAATTCTGCGCCCTGCCGCCGGTCGTCCTGGTGCCAGGCGATGCGATCACCGGCATCCAGAGGCTGTAGTTGGGGAGCAGGAAGTAGCGATCCCCCATATCGGGCTGGGACAGCACCATCGGCTCAGCCCCGACATCCGCCCAAGCGATGGAATAGAGGGTATCCGCATTCGGGGCCGAGATGCGTCGCTCGTCGGCGGGCGGATAGCGCCGGACATTCATGAACTGTCCCATCGGCGCACGAAGCCCCTCGACGGCGGCGACGTTCGTCATCTGGACGCGCGTGATCTCCGTCGTCAGCAGCGAATAGCCGTACACATAGGCGTCCATCGCGATCTGCGCCGGGTCCGCCATGCTCATCGGCGGCGCCTCGGAAATCTGGGCGGAGGCGCTGTCCGCGGTCTTCAGGACCATGGGGACAGCCAGGGATGATGCCGCGAGCAGGTCGCGCCTCGAGAAAGCGGTCATGTCTGGTAATCTCCTGCCATTGATTGCTGGTTCGGGGGGCGGCTCGGACCCTACGAACCAAGAAAGCATCGAGGAGGCAAGGCGGAAGCCTTGCGGCTTTCTTGCGCCGAAACGCGGTCGAGTTCCCGCAGGCGATCTTCTTAACGGCAGATCTGTCAGTCTCTTAGGGCGTGACAGTTCACGATGGGCGTCTGACGCACTGCAGTTGGGCGCGAGATTTGTATATCGTTTTCCTCTCACTCTGACTGGAAGCAGACGAATCAAGGTTGGCTACCATTCTCATTCGCGGACGCGCATTCGATCTCATCGGTCACGCGTAGCAGTGCCGTGATGCGGTACGGCGCGCCGCCCGAGAGCGGCTGGCTGCCCCAGCGGCGGCAGGCTGCCGGCCCGATGATAGAATTGTGTCGAGTGTCACTCCGCTTCGGCGAAGTGAGAAAAGCGCGATTGGCCAACTATATCCGCACTGACCCAGGCTGTTTCCGGCCGAAATTGGATACTGTTATGATCTCGCTTACGACGTAGTGACGGTGTTAGCTTGATGAGGCGTTCGGGTGATGGAGGTTCTTCATCCTCCTGGCGCAGCAGCCATTGTTCTCGCTTGCTCCGCTGGGCCTGTACGTGCCGAGGAGCATGGCAAGAGCTTCGCCGTCGGGCCTTGTCTCTGACAAGGTTGGCATCGGTGGTGACGTCGTCATCGACGGCATTCATGGTTGGCTGCCATCGGCTCGATTCCCTCATAGGATGTGCACATGCGTCGTTTGTTGCTGAAGCTTGCCCTCTTCACCCCGGTCGCCGCGTGCGTGCCACGCCAAGAATATGAGGAATTGCAGCGCGCCTACCGGGAACTGCAGGCTCGCTATACTGCTGATCAGGCCACCATCCAGATGCTCGAGGGTCGGCTGAAGATCACCATGACGGATCGGATCCTGTTCCCCTCCGGTGGCTACACTATCACCGAGCAGGCCCGTGAGGTGCTCCGCAAGATGGTGCCCACGCTTCGCAGCCTGACTCAGACACGAGTGATCGTCGAAGGCTATACCGACAATGTGCCAGTTTCACGCGAGATGCAGCGGGCGGGCATTGCTTCGAACCTCGATCTGTCGTCGCGTCGCGCTGATACCGTAGCGGACGTTCTGATCCGCGATGGTGTACCGCGGAACATTGTCTCGGCCGACGGGCGGGGCGACGCCAATCCGATCGCATCGAACGCTACGGCGGAAGGACGTTCGCAGAATCGGCGCATTGAAGTCACGCTCGTCGGACCCGGCAACTGATCCTATGCGGGCGCAGCCATATTTGCTGCGCTCGCCTGGGTATGTTCGGCAAGTAGCGCTGCACTGGACCGGGCAGACAGCAGGTTCCGGTCGCGTTGGCGATGACCTACTAAATTTTCACCCCGACCGCTCGATGGAGGCTGGTCACATACCGTCGTTCCTGCACGGCTCGAAAGAGGGAGTACCCGCCAATGCGGTGGCGCCGTCTGAGCAGAGACATACGGCCTCTCGGAAGCACAACAGATTCGGGAAGCAATCTTCGCATCGGCGAGCCAACGAGTGAGCCCTGAACTCCAGAATTGGATTGGCGGCATCGCCGTACTTTTCGGTACCGTGCTAATACAGTTGAGTGCCCAGACGATGCTGCTGCGTCTGTTTGTCAGCCGTGGTAGCCGCGGACGGATCGGACGCCGTGGCTGGCTACGGCCAGCCTGGGTATTGAGCATGCTTACGGTCTTCACACTGATCGTCGGCCATTTCGCTCAGGTGCTGCTATGGGTCCTCCTGTATCTTGCGCTCGGCGCGTTCGAGAGCTTCGCGGATGCTGCGTACTTCGCGCTGGCGAGTTACACTACCGTCGGTGCTGCAGATCTCGAACTGGCGCGCGCGCATCGCATTCTTGGCGCGTTTCAGGCAGGTGTCGGCATTCTGATGTTTGGCTGGTCTGGCGCGATCCTCGTCGCCCTGATCGGACTAACTAAGACGGAGAGCCAACTCGACGCGCAGCACGAGCGCTGATGCGGAGGACTTCATCTCCACGCAACTTGGTGGCGCAATCCACCATGACGAGATCTGCGTCGCTCTCGGCGTGCCAGGCAAACGCGGCACGAAGCCTTCGTCGCGGTGCACTGATGTCGCGGCACCGATATCTTCGCGTCACGCGCCTGAACCACGCGCGCGTACAGCAAGCGCCCCGCTCTCCGCTGATCTTCAGGACAGCTTGCGTCCATTGCGGATCAATGCAACGCAAAGGACCATGGGCGATCGAGGCGTGGAAATGCGCGCGCTTCGGAGCACAACTCCCTGCAGCCCGTTAAAGATAAGATATACAGATTTGGCGGCGAAGTGGAGCACACCTGATTTCGACTCAGCACCCGGTGCCACCCTATCCGAACATCTAACAACTGCCCGGACCCGTCGAACCCACAGCGAGGAGCCGAAGCTCTGCTTGAAGGCGATGTGGATAACGCCGATGTGCTGGCCGTGAAGCCACTCACACACCAGTGCCTGCCGGACATCATTCCGTACTCTCCCGTCTGCGACCAAGTCTTGGCTCATCCAGCGCCAGTATGGCCTGCCGAAGATGCTCCTTGACCACGTCGAGGTCCGGCGAAAGATTGGAGCGATCGCGGCGCACAAGGCGCAGCACCGCGAGGAACACCTCATCGGACTCGGCCATCAGAGCGATGAGGTGTTCGCCGCGCGGGCCAGGTTTCCCGCCAATCCAGCCTTTCACCGCACGCTCGCTGGCTCCCGTCCAACGCATGATGGTCTTCGCTGACACATCGTCCGAGGTCATCTCCTGTCGGAGCGCCTCCGCGATCGCGCGCGCATAGCCGATCGGCGACTGCGCCGCCATGTTGAATAAGGGCAACTTCTTGCCCTTCGAGTGCAACAAGTTGCCCTTCTTCGTCCGCACAGCCGATTCCACTCCCGGTATGATGGGAGCGAAGGTGCAACGCGCTCGACCGCCCGCCCGGCATGTCGCGACGTGACGATGCTGCTGCGTTCCTTCCGATCTGCATGCGAAGGGACGGAGCATTGGTCGAACCCGTATGTACCAGCGGAGGCGAGGAAGCGGCGCCAGGACCGAAGATTCGCGCAGCGGAGTATGTGCGGATGTCCACCGACCATCAGCGCTACTCGACGGAGAACCAGGCTGACGCCATTCGCGACTACGCGAAGGGCCATAACATCGAGATCGTCCGGACCTATGCCGACCATGGAAAGAGTGGCCTGACCATCGCCGGGCGCGACGCGATGAAACGGCTCCTGGCCGATGTCGAATCAGGCCAGGCGGACTTCACTCTCATCCTCGTCTACGACGTCAGCCGGTGGGGCCGCTTCCAGGACACGGACGAAAGCGCCTACTACGAATACAAATGCAAGCGCGCGGGCGTTCGTGTGATCTACTGCGCGGAGCCCTTCGAGAACGATGGCAGCGTCGCTTCCGAGATCTTCAAGAACATCAAGCGGACCATGTCGCGGGAGTACAGCCGCGAACTGGCGAGCAAGGTCTTCATCGGGCAATGCCGCCTCATCGAGCTCGGCTTCCGGCAGGGCGGCTCGGCAGGCTTCGGACTTAGGAGGTCGCTGGTCGATGGCGCCGGTACCCCGAAGGGCGAGTTGGGGCGAGGCGAGCACAAGAGCATCCAGACGGATCGTGTCGTCCTCACGCTCGGCCCGGTCGAGGAAGTCGAGACGGTGGGCTGGATCTATCGCACCTTCGTCGAAGACGGGCGAAACGAGGGCGAGATCGCGCGCCTCCTGAATGAACGTGGCATCGCCAATGAGGCTGGCAACCCATGGTCGCGCGGCACTGTCCACCAGATCCTGATCAACGAGAAGTATGTCGGCGACAACGTCTGGAACCGCGTCTCCTGCAAGCTTCATGAGAAACGCCGATCGAACGTCCGCGAGATGTGGATCCGGCGCGACGGTGCATTTCCGGCTGCCGTCGACCGGCTGCTCTTTGAAGCCGCGCAGGTCATCATTCGGGAGCGTTCCCGCAAACTCACCGATGAAGAGATGCTGGATACCCTGCGCCGTATCCTGGCAGCTCACGGACGCCTCTCCGGCATCCTCATCGACGAGGCTGAGGATTCGCCATCGAGCAGTGCCTATGCCCAGCGATTCAAAGGCCTCCTGCGAGCCTACCAGCTGATCGGCTACGCGCCGGATCGGGACTTCGCCTTCCTGGATGCCAACCGGGCCACTCGCGAGATGCATCCCGCCATGGTCGCGCAGGTCATCGCCGGCATTGAGCAAATCGGCGGCACCGTTTCGCAGGATCCGGAGACCGACCTGCTCACCGTCAACGGTGAGTTCACCGCCGCAATCGTGCTGTCGCGCTGCCGTACAGCTCCGAGCGGCGCGCGGCGCTGGCTTATCCGGCTGGATGAAGGGCTGACTCCAGACATCACCATCGCAGTGCGGCTCGCCCCCGGCGAGACCGACGTCACGGACTACTACCTGCTGCCGTGGATCGACCTTGATCTCTCGTCGCTTCGGCTGCGGGATGCCAATGGTCTCTCGCTGGACGCCTTCCGGTTCGACAGCCTGGACCCATTCTTTGCGCTCGCTGCCCGAGCACCGATCAGGGAGGTTGGATGATGGACGGTCGTGTAGCCAGGGCGAAGGCCCAAAACATTCCAGTCGACCTGATCGACGTGGCCAATCCCCGGGCCCGCAACCAGCGGATCTTCGAGGAGATCGTGGCGAGCATTGCAGCTGTGGGCTTGAAGCGCCCCATCACCGTCGCCGCGCGGCCCTCGGTGCATGGCATGCGGTATGATCTGGTCTGTGGTCAGGGACGCCTTGAAGCCTTCCGGCGACTTGGCCAGACAACGATTCCGGCATTGATCGTCGAAGCTGACGCCGAGCAGCTCCAGATCATGAGCCTGGTGGAGAACCTGGCACGACGGCAGCACCATGCCCTGGACCTGCTTCACGACATCCAGGGCATGCAGGAGCGTGGGCACTCGGAGGCCGACATCGCCCGCAAGACTGGCCTGACCAACGAGTATGTCCGAGGCGTCCTTCGCCTCATCAACCGGAGTGAGACGCGCCTGCTCACCGCGGTGGAGAAAGGGACCATCCCCGTGAGCATCGCAGTGGATATCGCCCTTGCCGCCGATACCGACACGCAGCGCGTGCTGCAGGAGGCCTACGAGAAGAACCTGCTGCGCGGACACAAGCTCATCGCCGCGAAGCGGCTGGTCGAGCAGCGTCGCCGCCATCGGCGCCTCGGCGGGAATAGCGATCGGGGAGAACGCGCCCGGCCGCTCTCGGTCAATGCGCTGGTACGGACGTATCAGCAGGATACCGAGAAGAAGCGCATGATCGTTCGTCGCGCCCAGGCCACAAGGGATCGGCTGGTCTTCGTGCTGGAAGCACTACGCACGCTGATATCGGATACGGCCTTCACGAGGCTGCTCGAGGCCGAGCAGATCGAAACCTTGCCTCGCAGCCTGAGCGAACGTCTTCGTTCACGGGGAGCCGCGTGATGGGAAAGCCGCCGACGGTGCCGGCCTGCTTCGAACCGAACATTGTGTCCATCAAGATCAGCGAGATCGATCTGCTGCGCCCCGTAGCGCAGAAGGTCCGGCGGTCGGCAAAATATGCGCGCATTGCCTCGTCGATTGCGGAGGTCGGCATTATCGAACCGCCGGCCGTCGTACGGAAAGAAGGTACCGAAGACCGCTATTTGCTGCTGGATGGTCACCTTCGGCTCGACGTCCTCGTATCTCGGGGGGTGGAGACGGTGGATTGCTTGCTCGCCACGGATGACGAGGCCGTCACCTACAACAGGCAGCTTAGCCGCCTCGCGGTGGTGCAGGAGCATCGCATGATCCTGAAGGCTATCCACAATGGAGCCTCTGAGCAGCGCATCGCGCGGGCGTTGAACATCGACATGCAGACGCTGCGGCAGAAGAAGCGGATGCTGTCGGGAGTATGCTCCGAGGTGGTAGAGTTGTTGAAGGATCGGCCTGTTGCTGCTGGCCTTTTTCGAGTCCTGAAGCGCATGCTCCCCCTGCGCCAGATCGAGGCTGTCGAGCTCATGATCGCCATGGACCGCTTCACGATCACCTATGCGGATGCGCTGCTGGCCGCGACGCCGCAGAGCCAGCTCGTGCCGGAGGAGAAGCCGAAGCAGGTTCGCGGGCTGACGACGGAGCAGGTTACGCTGATGGAGCGAGAGAGCGGGCAGCTCGAGCGGGAATTGCGGGTTGCAGAGCGAAGCTACGGCCCGGACCACATGCATCTCGTGGTCGCGCGTGGCTACCTCTCGAAGCTGCTCGGCAATGTGCGGCTGGTGCGCCACCTCGCGCAGCACCATCCCGAATTCCTCGCCGAGTTCCAGCGGATCACCGATGGAGATGCCGCGACGGCTTGAGCCGGCCGCTTCGATGGGGACCCGGACCCGAAAGCGCGGGGACCGCCGGAGACGCTGCACGAGGGGCAGATCGAGGGCGGTGGTGGGAATGGCGGCGGACCCGCTGGTGCCCACCAGGCCGGTCGCCATAGGGCCGGCCGCATGGTTGGAGGCGGGTGCGGAAGCGATGGCACCGCACCCGCCATCCTACTCAGGGTACTCGCCGCTTCGTAACCAGCACCGACAGCGTTGCCGCGCCGAGATCAAAGGTGGCCGCCGAGATGTTCCTGGCCATGACGCGCACGGTGTTGTTGGACCACGCCGCAGCGTCGAGCTCGACGAAGCGCGTGGACGAGGCGAGCGCGGCTTGGGCGAGGTCTCCCTGCCGCGCGCCGGCGACGGTCACATCCAACAGGCTGGTCGCCCCAGGCGCCAGGCTCGGCAGATCCCAGGCGACCTCCGCGGCGAACTCCCGCTGCCCCACCGGCAGGGCCGGCGTGCCGCAGAGCAGGGCCGGCGCGGCCTCGGGCAGCCCGTAGAGCCGCAACGCCTCGACCTCGATCTGCCCGTCAAAGCCGACGATGCCGATCTGCGCGAAGGCCACGCCGGTGCCGAGCCGCACCGTCATGCGTCTGTTCAGCGAGGCGTCGGCCATCGCCGCGCCGCCGGTCCAGGCCTTGGACGGGACGTTCCACAGCAGCGTGGTGATGGAGGCCAGCGCGTCGCCGGCGATGTTCTCCCGCACGTTCATCGCCGCATCGAAGCACCGCACGAAGACCCGCCCGCCGTCCGCGCCGCCGACGAGGGAATGGACGAGAGCGAATTCCTTCGCCTGGCTGCACTCCACCACGAAGGCCAGCCCTCGCTGCGCCGCGAGCAGCAGCCCGCGGGTGGTGGGCGTGATGTCGTCCAGCCCGTTGAAGGACAGCCCAGCCAACGTGCTGGCGCTGGTGGTCGAGGTCGCGACCACGGCCAGCCCCTCGACGCCGATCTCGGTCGCGCTGTGGCGGAAGGCCACGGCCCGGACATTGGGCACAGCCCCCAGCAGCCGCAGATGCCGCGAGGCCGGCGCCCGATGGCGGTTGAGCACAGTGTTGCCGCAGCGCGTGGCGGTTGCCGCATAGTCGATGCCGACCTGGTAGGTGTTGGACCAGGCGACCTCGTATTCGCAATCCTGCGCCGCGGCGGTGTGCCGGGCGACGATCGGCGAGCAGGCTTCCATGCGCAGCGCGCGGCCGATGATCGCCGACCCGCTGGTCTCGTTGAGGAAAGGGATCGCCGCATTGGGATCGAGCTGGCGGAGCTCGAAGTTCGGCGCGTCGAAGACGTGCCGGTTGTGGTTGGAGTAGGCGCCGTCCGCCTTGGACAGCCGGATCCCGAAGCGATCCAGGCTGGGGTTGATCCCCGTCGCCACGGCGAAGTGCCCGCCATAATAGCGGATCGAGGTGTTCCAGGCGGTCGCGGTGGCACAGTGGATGTCGAGGCCGATGCGGTTGTTGAGGATGCGCCCGAGGTGGAAGGTGCTGTCCTCAACACCGCGGCCGTCGCCGAGGGTGCGCATGCCAATGGTGAAGCCCGACACCAGCCGCAGTTCGACCACCGAGGCGTCGATGTTGCGCACCAGGATGCCGATGTCGGCCTCGTCGAGCCAGTCGGACTGGCTCTGTCGGATCACCTGCAGCCCGGCATAGTGCTTCTCGCCGTTGCGGACGGTGCCACCATCGCCGAGCGTCAGCACCGTGGCCGCGGCGGTGCCGGTGTAGCGGAGCACCCCGTGCATGATCAGCCCGCGGGCGCCACCGCCGAGGGTGACGCCGGCGGAGACGTTCCAGGTGCCCGGCGGGATGACGGCGAACTTCTGGTCCGCCGCGGCGCGATCGAAGGCCGCCTGGATGGCGGCACGATCGTCGGCGACGCCGTCGCAGAGGCCGCCGAAGTCGGCGGGCAGCACCGCTTCGCGGTCGCGCAGGTACTTGGCGAGATCGGTCTTGCTGACCGCGGTGTCGAGCACCAGCAGGTCGTCGATGCGGGCGGGCATGGCGGATTTCCCTACAGCGCGGTCGCTGTCACCGGCCCGGCCAGGGCCGAGACATTGCCCTCGGCCGAGACGGCACGCAGCCAGTACCAGCGGGTGTCGCCGGGGCTGAGACCGGTGCGGTCCCAGAACAGGCCGGTCGGCTCGTCCGGCAGTTTGGTCGCGGCAGCGAGGCTGTTCGAACTGGCCTCGAACACCTGCAGCCGCACGGCGTCGGGCGGGAAGCCGCCGGAGAGGCGGATGCCGCCCGCGATGCCCGTCGCCGTGGGCGCCGCCACCGCGGTCGGGACGAGGGCCTGCCGCCAGCCCGACA